>CAZOUP010000025.1:0-43032 GCA_964583035.1 uncultured Akkermansia sp. | reverse complement strand
GGCGCGGTCAGTTCGACTCGGAGCGAAGCGGAGAGATCTCACCAAGCGAAGCGACTGGGATAATCCCACTCTGTCCGCCGTTGAAAGAGCTGGAAACGCATTCTAACCCGACGCTGTCCCTCCATCTCCGCATCCGGACACAACTCACTCTTTCCCGACAAAAATCTGTTTCGCCATTTCGAGACCGACTTGGAGAGATGACTCGCCTTCCCGCTGAATTTCGAGGACTCCGGCGGCACGGTCCCGATTGCTCAAGCGAAAGCCGCCCCCTATTTTCAGCCCCTTTTCGTTCAGCCATTCGAGAAGCGCCGAGTCACCATCGGAAACCCGGACGACTTTGTAGGCACCCTCGCTGGCCTCAGCGAGAGGGATCGAGACGTCGGCGGAGAGCTTGCCATTCGGGTCCGGAATGGGATCGCCGTGAGGGTCATGGGTCGGGCGACCGAGCATTTCATCCATGCGGTCGAGCAAGCGATCCGAGATGACATGTTCCAAATCCTCCGCTTCCTCGTGGACTTCCGACCAGTCTAGCTTCATGACCTCAACGAGAAACAGCTCAATGAGCCGGTGCCGACGCACGACCTGCAAGGCGGCAAGCTTTCCCGCGTCCGTGAGTTTGAGGCCTCTCCTCGGAATGTAGTCAATGAGACCCTTCTCGCTCAACGCGTGCATCATCGTCGTGACCGAACCCGAGGTCAGTTCGAGCGCGTTCGAGATATCGCCCACCGTTGCGGTCCCCTTCCCGGTCTCAAGATGAAGGATCGCTTTTAGATAATTTTCTTCGGTGCTGGTCGCCATTTAAGGAAACTTAAAATCTTTTCTTCCCTTATCAAGAATTTTATCTTGAATACTCAAGATAAAGGTGAAGATTTAAGCATGAATTCTATTAATCCAATTATTCGTTCTGTCGCCAACTGCCCGAATCGTTTGTTCAAAGCTCTGTTCGGCGCGGCCTTAATCTCCGTTTGCGGATTTCTCACTTCCTGTGGTGAAGCGCCTCCTGCCAATGACATCGCGGTTCCGTTTCAGGGAACGGCCACGGTGGCGATGATCGCGGATATCGTCCGCGAAGTCGCGGGTGACCGCGGCAATGTCGATGGCATGATCGGCTCCGGAGTCGATCCGCACCTCTACAAGCCCACGAGCACGGACATCAAGGCGCTCCAGGCAGCCGATGTCATTTTCTACAACGGCCTAAATTTGGAAGGCAAAATGGGCGATGTCCTCGTCCGCATGGCCCGTGCCGGAAAGTCGGTCTACGCGGTGACCGAAGAGATTCAGCAGCGTGGTGATTACGTCATGACTGATGAGGAGAATCATGAAGATCCGCATGTCTGGATGGATGTGCAGGGATGGATCAAGGCAGTTGATGTGGTCGCTGACGGACTCTCGACGCATGATCCTGCCGGCAAAGAGATCTACCGGGAAAACGCCTCCAAATACAAGGCTGAGTTGGTGAAGCTGGATGCCTACGCGAAAGAAGTCATTTCTTCGATTCCGGAGCAGAAGCGGGTTCTCGTGACGGCTCACGACGCGTTCGGTTACATGGCGCGTGCCTATGGGCTTGAGGTAAAAGGGATTCAGGGCCTCAGCACCGAGTCGGAAGCGGGTGTGAAAGACATCGAAGATCTCGTCACTCTGCTCGTCGAGAGAGAAATCCCCGCCATTTTCGTCGAGTCATCGGTTTCGGATAAAAATATCCGCGCTCTCGCTGAAGGTGCGGCGGCGAAAGGCCACGAGGTCAGTATCGGCGGGGAACTTTTCTCCGATGCGATGGGGGCGGAGGGAACCTACGAAGGCACCTACATCGGGATGATCGATCACAATGTGACGACAATCGCCCGCGCTCTCGGGGGAACCGCGCCGGAGAAAGGATTGCACGGGAAGCTTTCCGAGTAGGCGGCGAAAGACCACTTCTCTTAAAGCAATATCAAACAGACGATGAAACACCTCGTTCTTCTTTCCGCCCTCGCCACCCTTGCGGCCCTTTCAGCCAGCGCAGCATCTGCCGGAGAACCCATCGCCTACGGCAAAGCACCACGGAGCGCTGATTTTTCCGACAAATCCGGCTACACGATCTTTAATCCCACGCCGCGCGAACTCTGGCGGGATCTCGCGCCGGATCGTCCGGATGCGACGGAAAGCCCGATCACGGTGGATGCCGGGGTCTGGGCGATTGAGGCGAGTTACTTTGACTGGCGTCAAAATAACAACCTCGACAGTTACACGGTGATGGCGACGAACCTGAAAGTCGGTCTCACCAATGACACCGATCTTCAGTTTGTCTTCGACGCCTTTACTCATGAAAATCTCGGTGGCGGTGCCTCCAATCAAGGCTTCAGCGATGTGCAGTTGCGATTAAAGCACAACCTCTGGGGTAATGACGGCGGAAACACTGCCTTTGCCCTGTTTCCCTACATCAAATTGCCAACCGGCACCGAACTCAGCAACGGCGAGGTCGAAGGCGGACTCATGCTCCCTTTTGGAATGGATCTCGCCGAGGGCCTCAGTCTTGGTCTCATGGGGCAGATTGACGCCGTTTACAATGACGTCACTGACTCCTACGACGCGCAGTTCCTTCACACCGCCGTGCTCGGAATTGACCTCACGGAGAGTATCGGCACTTACCTCGAATACATTGGCATCACCGGCCCGGGATCCTACCAGACCTACTTTGCCGGCGGCTTCACCTATTGGGTGAGCGAAGACCTCGTCTTTGACTGGGGCACTCAGATCGGCTTGAATGATCATTCCGAAGATCTCGGGGTCTTTGGAGGCTTCACGAAGAGATTCTGATTGGCGCGGCCCACAGGTGGCCGTATCTAGACGAAGCATGAGCCAATTGTTTAAACGACTCTCCCCTGCCGGTGACGCCGCCGGGGAGGACCTTTCTTTTCACCCCGACGATGCGCCGCTCGCGATCCACGATCTCACCGTGGCCTACCACCGCAAGCCGGTCCTCTGGGATATCGATCTCGACATTCCGGACGGAAAGCTCGTCGGTGTCGTCGGGCCAAACGGAGCGGGCAAGAGCACTTTGATCAAAGCCTGCCTCGATCTCATCCCACGAGCCTCGGGAGAAATCGGGATCTACGGCAAGCCTTACAAAGAGCAGCGTCATCTCGTCGCCTATGTCCCGCAGCGCGAGAGCGTTGACTGGGATTTCCCCGTGAGCGCCCTCGATGTCGTCGCGATGGGAGCTTATCGCCGTCTCGGCTGGTTCCGTCGCGTCACGAAGGAGGAGTCGGAGAAAGCGCGTGACTGCCTCGACCAGGTCGGGATCGGGCACCTTGCCGACCGGCAGATCAGTCAGCTTTCAGGGGGGCAGCAGCAGCGAGTTTTCCTCGCCCGCGCTCTGATGCAGGACGCCGAGCTTTACCTCATGGATGAACCCTTCGCGGCCGTTGATGCTGCGACCGAGGAGGCGATCGTCTCGCTCCTGCGCACCTTGAGCGAGAAAGGGAAAACCTGTCTCGTGGTGCATCACGATCTAGCGACGGTGACGACTTACTTCGACTGGCTCGTGCTGTTGAATATGCGGGTCGTCGCGGCAGGACCGGCGGAAACGACCTTCACCCGCGAGAATTTGCAGAAGACTTACGGAGGTAAATTGAGCCTCCTTGAGAAAGCCGCCGAAGCGCTGCGTCACACGGTCGACTAGAAAAATGCCGCCGCTTCAGGACATCATCGACGTCGTTCTCCTGCAGAACTACAACACGCGCCTCGTCGTCTTGAGCACGACCCTGCTCGGGATCGCGGCAGGGTTAATCGGGTCTTTTCTCCTCCTCCGGAAGCGCTCGCTCATGGGCGATGCGCTTTCCCACGCGACCCTGCCCGGCGTCGCGATTGCGTTCGCGGTCATGGTCAGCCTCGGCGGGACCGGTAAATTTCTGCCCGGCCTCCTTCTCGGGGCGACGCTCTCAGGCGTCGCGGGGCTTTTCACGATGCTCCTGATCCGGAACACGACGCGGCTTCGCGACGACGTTGCGATGGGCTTTGTTCTCAGCGTTTTCTTTGGCGTCGGGGTCGCGAGTCTGCAAATGGTGCAGAGCATGCCCGGTGCCAGCGCCGCCGGACTGGAGTCCTTCATTTATGGAAAAACGGCCTCAATGGTGCAGTCGGATTTCTTTCTCATCGCCATCGTCGCGGGGGTGGCCTCGCTCGTTTCGATTCTGTTTCTCAAGGAGTTCCTTATCCTCTGTTTTGACGACGCCTACGCCCGTGCGCAAGGCTGGCCAACCTTCTTTCTCGACGTTCTTCTCCTGGGCCTCGTCACGGCGGTGACGGTGATCGGTCTGCAGTCGGTCGGCTTAATTTTGATCATCGCTTTTCTCATCACCCCGGCGACGGCGGCGCGGTTTTGGACGCAGCGACTCCTCCCCATGATGCTCCTTTCCGCCGCGATTGGTGGAGTCAGTGGATGGCTTGGGGCTTCGATCAGTGCTCTCACGCCACAGTTGCCGGCCGGCGCGGTGATCGTCCTCGTCGCGGCGACGCTCTTTCTTTTGAGTATGTTGTTCGCCCCGCCAAGAGGAGTCATCCCGCGACTCGTGCGCCAGTATCGGCTCCGCCGCAAAGTCGACCGTCAGCATTTCCTGCGCGCCGCCTATGAGATCCTCGAAGACAGCCAGAGTTCCGGAACCGTGAGCAACAGCCCCTTCCCCTTCGCGACTCTGCGGGCGAAGCGGACCTGGAGCCTTCGCGAACTGCGCAGCATTTTGAAAATTGCACGTCGCGAAGATCACCTCGAGTCAGCCGAACCGGGGATGCTTCGCCTATCGGAAGCCGGCTATGGCGAAGCCGCCCGCGTCACTCGAAACCACCGCCTTTGGGAAACTTATCTCATTCATTACGCCGACATCGCCCCGAGTCACGTCGATCGAGACGCCGACCTCGTCGAGCACATCCTCGGCCCGGAGTTGGTCCATGAGTTGGAGGAGTTTTTGGAGAAAGAATCGCTCGCGTCCCCCGTTCCTCCCAGCCCGCATCCTGTCACATGAATTGGACATCATTCGATACCTGGATCGTCGTTGTCGGTGCCCTCTGCGCCGTGGCCTGTGCCTTGCCGGGCTGTTTTCTCGTCTTGAGAAAGATGAGCATGATGGGTGATGCGATCAGCCATGCGGTTCTTCCCGGACTGGCGATCGCGTTTCTCATCACCGGAACGCGGGCAAGCGTGCCGATGTTCTTCGGGGCCGCGATAGCCGGAGTTCTCACGGCGCTTTTTACGCAATGGATTGCCCGCTTCGGAAACGTGGATCGCGGTGCTGCGATGGGAATCGTTTTCACGACGCTGTTCGCGATCGGTCTCATCATGATCCGGCAGGCGGCGGACAAAGTAGATCTCGATCCTGGTTGTGTTCTTTATGGAGCGCTTGAATTGACTCCTCTCGACACGGTCGGGCCGCTAGGCATTCCCCGCGCTGCGCTCGTGAATGGCGGGGTTCTTGTTGCTAATCTCGGGATCATTCTTGTGCTCTTCAAAGAATTCCGGCTCGGGGCCTTTGATTCCGCCTTGGCGGATACGCTCGGTTATTCTTCGCAGTTTTTGCATTACCTGCTCATGACCATGGTTGCGGTGACGACGGTGGCCGCCTTTGAGTCGGTCGGGAGCATCATTGTGATTGCGATGCTGATCGTGCCCCCGGCGACAGCGATGCTGCTCACACGCAAGCTTCCGATGATGTTGATCATTGCCTCAGTCACGGCGGCCGCGTCCGCCCTGATCGGCCATGTCGGAGCCCTCGTCGTGCCGGGCTGGTTCGGGATGGATGCCACGACGACCTCCGGCATGATCGCTCTCGCCGCCGGCGTGCTCTTTACCCTCGCGTGGCTTTTCAGCCCGACCGAAGGCCTTGTCACAAAGAGGCTGCGTCGCGGGCAAGTTGAGGAAATCGAGCCCGCTGCGGTTTAGCGGGAATCGAATCTTCTTCCTCTTACTCTCCCGCGAAAAGGCAGAGAGTAAGAAGAAGATTAAGATGAGGAAGAAGAAAGGCCGACCAGACCGTCTCTCGCGCACCGTCGCTACGCAGGCTGCTGCTGGGAAATACAGTGAATCGCTCCGCCTTCTTTGACGATATCGAGGACGTTGATGGGGACGATTTCCCGTCCGCCGAAGAGTTCCCCAAGGACGCCGACGGCTTCACGATCCCGCTTTTCCTGCCCGAAAACGGGAACGAGGACGGCATCGTTGAGGATTAAAAAATTCACGTAGCTCGCAGGGAGCACCGGCAGTCGCCAAGCGGGCGCATGACAGACCTCGGGCATGTCGAGGCGAATGATCTCGGGCCGGGAGCCTCCGGGGAGACGGAAATCCTGGAGTCGTTCGAAATTTTCATCAAGAATCCGTTGGTTTCCACTCTTCGCATCGCGCTCCTGCGAGATCACAATCGTGGTATCATTCACAAAGCGGGCGAGGTCATCGATGTGCCCATCGGTGTCGTCGCCTTCGATCCCCTGACCGAGCCAGAAAATCTCCTTCACCCCGAAGTAGTCCCGGAGACGGGTTTCAATTTCCTCGCGACTGAGATCAGGATTTCGGTTCGGATTGAGCAGGACCGCTTCGGTCGTCAAAAGCTGCCCGAGGCTGTTGATCTCGATGGAGCCGCCTTCGAGAATCATTCCGGCATCGAAGCAGGTTATCCCGAGCGCCTCTGCGGTGCGGGTCGGGATTTGATCATCAAGATCGTAGGGGCCGAATTTGTCACCCCAGCCGTTGAAGCCCCAATTCGTCGCTGCGATCTCCCCCGATTCTGCGTGCTTCACAAAAATCGGCCCGTGGTCGCGACACCAGACATCATTGTTCGGGTGCGGATAAAGTTCGATCCGGTCGAGAGTTGCATCGGCGGCGGCGAGGGCGCGCTCAATCTTCGCGTGGCTCTCCCCCGGCGCATTGATGCGGACGGTTTCGAACCGGCTCGCGGCGGAGGCAATTTCGGCGAAAACCGCCTCGACCTGCTCGACCGTGTCAGGCCAGTTTCCCGGATCATCGGAGGGCCAGGAAAACCAGATTGCCTCCTGCGGTTCCCACTCGGCGGGCATGCGATAGCCCTGCGCGGCGGGGCTGAGACCAGAATCGTTCATGAAAAAATTCGCTTAGGGCTCGTCGAGCCAGCGCTGCGTGACGCCCTCGTAGCTGTCGATGCGGCGGTCACGGAAAAAGGGCCAGATCTGGCGAAACTCTTCGAGCTTTTCGAGGTCGATTTCGGCCGTGAGAATTTCCTCCTCACTTTCGGAGGCCCGCCCCACGACTTCGCCGTAGGGATTGGCAATGAATGACTGCCCCCAGAATTCAGTCTCGCCCTCGCGCCCGATCCGGTTCGCGGCGGCGACGTAGGATCCGTTCGCGACGGCGTGACCGCGCTGCACCGTCTCCCACGCCGTGTGTTGCGCGGCCCCGAGTGTGGGCTTTTCCTCCGGGAGCCATCCTATCGCCGTCGGGTAAAAAAGCACGTTCGCTCCCTGCATCGCAGTGAGTCGTGCCGCTTCCGGATACCACTGATCCCAGCAAATGAGGACGCCGATTTTGCCGAAGGCGGTTTCCCAGACGCGATAACCGAGATCGCCGGGAGTGAAGTAGAATTTCTCGTGAAATCCGGGGTCTTCCGGGATGTGCATTTTCCGATACTTCCCCAGATAGCGCCCGTCGGCATCGATCACGGCGGCGGTGTTGTGATAGAGTCCTGTCGCCCTCTTTTCGAAGAGTGGCAGGACGAGGACGACGCCTAATTCTTTCGCGACGGCGGCAAAACGATCCGTCGTCGCCCCGGGGATGGACTCGGCGAGCGCAAAGTTCGCAGGATCCTCCGAACGACAAAAGTAGAGCGTCGAAACCATTTCCTGGAGGCAAATCACATTCGCGCCCACAGCAGCGGCCTCCCGCACCTGACGCTCGGCGGCATCGAGGTTCGCGGCGACGTTTTCGCTCGCGGCAAACTGGGTGAGGCCAATGGTGAATGATTTCATGAAAGCGTGAAATTGGTCTCAGGCGCGAAAAATCGCAAGAGAAAGGACTGCGCTAATGCCATGTTTGCCGCGATGGCCTTCTGTCGTTTCGTTTTTATCCTCTTCTTCCTCGTTGTGACTTCATCTGTCGCTGACGAGTCCATGAGCGGTGGCGAGACGACGGTCTTTCAGGAAGGTCAAAATGCGTTCTCTCTTCCCCTCGCAAATATCTCCCGCGAGAACCGGCGCGCCCATGTCATCGGGAACTCTTTCTTTAACAAAAACTGGGTCATCGCTCCCGCTTCGACGACGGCGCGGGATGGTCTCGGACCGCTCTTCAATGCGCGGTCCTGCTCCGAGTGTCATCTCCGCGATGGACGCGGCGCGCCTCCTCAGGACGATGAGCCGCTCGTCGGATTGCTTTTCCGACTCAGTCTTCCGGGTGAAAATCCGAATGGTGGACCGCTTCCTGTGCCCGGTTTTGGGACGCAACTCGGGGTTCGCGCGATCCCCGGTGTCACGCCAGAGGGCAGTATCAGGATCACCTACGAGGAAATACCGGGCCGATTCGCCGATAGTTCGACCTACTCCCTGAGAAAGCCGCTTTATGAAATCCTGAGCGACGCACTGCTTCCGGAAAATCTCCTCGTGAGTCCGCGGGTTGCGCTCCCGGTCCACGGACTTGGGCTGCTCGAAGTCATTCCTGAAGCTGATCTCGTTGCCGTGGCGGATCCCGACGATGAAAATGGTGACGGCATCTCCGGGAAAGTGAATCGGGTTTGGAATCCTGAAACGGCCCGTCTGGAGATAGGCCGCTTCGGGTGGAAAGCCAACCAGCCGGATCTCCGCCAGCAGACCGCGAGTGCCTTCCACGGTGATATCGGGATCACGTCCTCGATTCATCCGCAGGAAGCCCTCACCGAAAGCCAACGCGCCGACATGAGTGAGGTCTACTTCGACTCCGAACCGGAGCTCGATGAAAAAACGCTCGACCGCGTTGTCGTTTATCAGCAGACCCTCGCTCCGCCCGGGCGCCGGAGCTGGAGCGATCCGCAGGTCCTCGCGGGGAAGGCTCTCTTTCAACGGGCGAGCTGCACGGCCTGTCATGTTGAGCGGTGGAAAACCGCCGACGAAGTCCCCGGCATTCCCGAACTCGCGGGGCAGACGATTTATCCCTACACCGATTTGCTCCTGCACGACATGGGGCCGGATCTCGCGGACGGACGACCCGATTTTGCAGCAAGCGGCCGTGAGTGGCGCACCCCTCCGCTATGGGGTATCGGCCTGACCGAAGCGGTGAATGGTCACACCTTTTTCCTCCACGACGGACGCGCCAGAAATCTGGAGGAAGCGATCTTGTGGCACGGCGGCGAAGCCGAGGCAGCACGCGAGATGTATCGCGGTATGAACGCCGGGGAGCGGGAGGCCGTGCTGGCGTTTTTGAAGTCGCTTTGATTTTGGGAGGTGGATCTTGGCTTACCGGGCGATAGGAAATCGCCCCTCCTTGAACTCCCCGATTCGACGCTTGCGCCGAGGAGGAACGACACTCCTGTCGTTCGCAGAGCCACGTGCCGGCCGAAGCCCCTTCATCCCTGAGAGTTCAAAGTTGGACGTTGAAAGTTCTCCCCTCTTCTGCCTTACTTTCCTTCGATGGAAAACCAACGCCTTGACGAGCTGTTAGAAGATCGGAGCGACGCTTCGGCTTCTTTGCGCTCGCCCGGGTTCGCAGCCGCGGTCCTCGCTCAGGCGAAGCTGGTGAAAGCGGCGATCCTCCGGCATCGGCGCTTGCTCATGATCTCCTCGCTCATTGCGGTGGCGCTTGCGGTCCTGATTTCGGCTCAGGTCGGGCGGAGCGTCGAGACTATCCCACCTCCGCTCGATGGCTTCCGTGAGCCGTCGTTTTCCACTCCGTAGATCAGGCATGAAACCACTGAACTCACGTCTCTGGAGCGTCGCGACGATTCTTGTCGCCGCTGTCGTCGCGTGGGCGGTCGCGGAATACACGCTCAAGCACGAGCATTCGCATGACCACGCTGAGGGTCATTCGAGCCTGCACGACTGGCTTCACGAGAATCTCGGAATCAGCGACGAGCAGGAGACCTTACTGCTCCCCATCGAACTCGCGTTTGAAAAAGAATCGGCACAGGCTCAGAGCCAAATCGAAGCCGCCGGAGTTGCGCTCGCCGTGGCGATCCGAAACCACCCGGAGGACTCGCGCGAGATTGAAACGGCACGGCTTCGCCTCCACGATGCCAAGGGCCGCCTTGAGGAAATCACCCTTGAACACTTTTTTGCGATGAAGCAGCACCTCACGCCGGAGCAGGGTGAAAAGCTTCTCGAATGGACCCACGACAGTCTTCTCCATGGCCTCGAGCGCTGAATTTTCCGAAGATTTCCCGCTGCCCTTCGCGTTGCGGTCCCGCGACGTCGCGGTGTCATTCACCTCGGAGGAGGATCGTCTCGTCGATGCTGCCGTCAGCGGTGATGACGAGGCTTTTGTCAGACTCGTGGAAAGGCATCAGGACAAAGTGTTCCGCTTTTGCTGTCAGTGGCTGCCCAACGAGGAAGACGCTCGCGAAGCGGCGCAGGACACCTTTGTGAAGGCCTATCTCGCCCTCGATCGCTACCGCAGGCAAGGCCGCTTTTCGACCTGGTTGTTTCAGATTGCCTTGAACCAGTGTCGTGATCGACTGAAGTCAAAAGCCGGTTCACAAAGCCGCCGCACCGATTCTCTCGGGAGTGGCAAAGGGGCCGATTTTGTCTGCCCCTCGCCGGCACCGGATGAAGCGGTCGCGAGGTCCGGCGATCAAGAGCGACTCAGCGAAGCGATCGAACGGCTCCCGATGTCCTTGCGGGCCGTCGTCATTATCTGCGGCGTCGAAGGGATGAGCCAGGAAGCCTGTTCCGAGATTTTAAATATCTCCGTCCGCGCCGTCGAAGGGCGATTTTATCGGGCGAGGCAGCAGCTCGAGGCCTGGCTCGACGAGTCCGGAACGTGAGACCGGCGTCCCGCCGGTGGGCTCCTCCAATCCACTGGCGGGACGCCAGTGTCACATTTTCCCATTTCCCCATTTTTTCCGTGGGGTCGCGGCGGAAATCTCGTTTCACGTCATGAACCGATTTCACTTTCATGCGACGCCCGATTTTTCTTCTCTCTCTCCTGACCACGCTCCCCCTCTTCGCGCAGGACGGCCTCGTCCTCGATGACGCGGCTCCCTCTGCGCTTGAAACCGTCGAAATCGACACCCTCGACGAGACGGTCTTTACGAGCACCCCGATCCCCGCGAGGGCACCGGTCTCCCGCGCCACGACCGGCGTCTCCGCCCCAACCGTGACCACGTTCGACGCGGAGATTGCCCCGGGTAAACCGGAGAACCTCCTTGGCATCGCGCCGAGCGCCTCCTCCGGTCGTGCCAGCGGAATCGAACTCCTCGACCGTCCTTTTCTCCGGCGCGGCGAACTGCTCGAGGTCGTTCCCGGTTTGATCGTGACGCAGCACAGTGGCGGCGGCAAAGCGAACCAGTATTTCCTTCGCGGATTCAACCTCGATCACGGCACCGACTTCGCGATCTTTGTCGACAACATGCCGGTGAACAACCGAACCCATGGTCACGGCCAGGGCTATGCGGACATCAATTTTCTGATCCCCGAAATGGTCGAGGAACTTGAATATGTCAAAGGTCCCTACTTTGCCCGCTTCGGCGACTTCAGCACGGCGGGCGCGGCCCGATTCCGTCTCTACCGGGAGCTTCCGAACACGATCGCCTCCTTCTCGATCGGGACGAACAATTTCTATCGCGGCCTTCTCGCGGATTCGGTCGAGGCCGGTGAGGGCGTCCTCACCTACGCCTTCGAATACAACTACTACGATGGCCCCTGGGCGATGCCTGATCAACTGGACCGCTGGAACGGACTGGTCCGCTATGTCGTCGGTGACGACGAAGACTTCACCTCCTTCACCGTGATGGGTTTCGATTCCTCTTGGAATGCGACCGATCAAGTCCCGCAGCGGCTTATCAACGACGGCTCGATCGACCGGCTCGGCTTTGTTGATCCGACCGTGGGTGGCCAATCCCATCGATACAGCGCCTCGATGGATTTTCGCCGGACGCGCGACAGTGGCGTCACGGTGGGTTCTGTCTACGCAGGCACCTATGAGCTCGACCTTTTTTCAAACTTCACCCTCTTCCTGAACGATCCCGTCAATGGCGATCAGTTCAATCAATTCGACAATCGCTGGTTTGCGGGCGCGACGGTGGATCACACCTTTGATTCGTTGAATTGGTTTGACCGCGACTCGACCTTCGCGGTCGGAGTGCAGACGCATCATGACTGGATTCAAGGGATCGGGCTGCACCAGACCCGCAATCGCGAGCGGATCTCGACGGTGCGCGAGGATGATGTCTACGAGGCGAGCTTCGCCGCGCACGGAACGCTCGAGGTGCCCTGGAATGACTGGATCCGCACCCAGACCGGGATTCGCAGCGACCTCTATCATTTTGATGTGAATTCGAGGTCGAATCCGGCGAACTCCGGCCAGGAATGGGACGGGATCGTCAGTCCGAAGGCGGGAATCATTTTCGGTCCCTGGAATGAGACCGAGTTTTACCTCAACGGCGGATTCGGCTTTCACAGTAACGACGCCCGCGGTGTCACGATCACGGAGGACCCTCTCACGGGCGACCCGCTCAAGCAAATCCCCGGCCTCGTGAGAACGCGCGGCTCGGAATTCGGCGTGCGAAGCCAGATCCTCCCCGAACTGACCACGACCGCCGCGCTCTGGTATCTCCACAGCGACTCAGAGCTCGTCTATGTCGGCGATGCCGGAAATATCGAAGCCGGTGGGGCGAGTGAGCGTTACGGATTTGAATGGTCAAACTACTGGCGTCCCGAGTCATGGCTCACGCTTGATACCGAGCTCGCGATTTCCGAGGCGCGCTTTCTCGACACTGGCGACGAAGTCGAAAACGCGGTCCCGATGAGCTTTTCCGGAGGCATCAACGCCGGTGGTGAGTTTGGCCCCTTCGCGAGCCTCCGCGCCCGCTATTTTTCCCCCCGCCCCCTCAATGGCGACGGCAGTGTGAAGTCGCAGGATTCCTTTCAGCTCAATTCGAGGCTCGGGTATCGGACGAAAGTGAATCTCGAAGTCGCGCTGGAGGTTATTAACCTGCTCGATTCCAACGACAACGACATCGAGTATCTCTATGCGTCGAGGCTCCCCGGCGAGCCGCTCGGAGGCATCGAAGATGTGCATGTTCACCCCTATGAGCCCCGGCAGGTTCGCTTGAGCGTGACGAAGCGTTGGTGAGCGGCTCAAAGGCCATCTACTCTACCCGAGTCTTCCTTCTTCTTGCATGATCGCGCTCTTCGTGCGTCATGAAGGGTATGAATTTGCGACTCCTCCCTGCCTTTCTCTTTCTCCTCGCCACGCCTCTCTTCGCGGAGGAAACCCCCGTCGACCCTACCGAGTTCAACGCGCGCATTGCTGCAGCAACTGCTGCCGGTGAAACGTGGACGAAAGATCCATCTCAAATCGCGGCAACGCTCGTCGGTCCCTGGCTCGCCCCGGGTGAGGAAATGTCATCCCAGCGCCGCGAGGTTTCAGCCTCATCCTCCGGCGAAGACCCCACCACAGGAATCACCGTCGTGGTCAAAGAAGACGGACTTTTCGACGACGCGACCCGCCGTATTGACCACCGCTTTTCCTTCACTCTCATCGGTAATGTCTGGACGATCTCAGACGCTTCAGTGAAGTATCACGATGCGCGCCCTCCCTTTCCTCTGAGGGAAGAAGAGAACACTGAAAAAGCGAAAGCCGGAATCATCATTCTCCAGCAGCAGCCGGTCGCTGCTCTCGAACAAGCGGCGAGTGATGCGGGCATCGCTGACCTTCCCTCGACTATTTTCGCAAGCCTCGAAGGCGACCCTGAATCCTTCAACTCCCTCCTCAAACTCTCAACGACCGTTGAAGGCTTCGCGCGGCAGGACTATGCCCGCCTCCTCTTCGGCCTGAGTTGTTTTTTCGAAAAACCCGGATTTACCCGCTACCTTTACATGAATCTCGACGAGAAAACTTCGACCGCCGTCCTCGAAATTCTTCGGCAGGTTGATGACGGTGAGCTTCCGTAAATCCCGCCTCACTCCACACCCAGTGCCTTGACTCGTTCCGTCACGGGCGGGTGGGTGTAGTTGAGAAACACGTAAAACGGGTGCGGAGTCAGGTTACTCAAGTTGTCCTTGCTGAGCTTCCGCAGGGCATCAGCCATCGCGCCGGCATTGCCCGTGACTTCGGCCGCGTAGGCATCCGCTTCAAACTCGTGTTTCCGACTCAACCAATGACTTCCTAACGAAAGCACTTCGTTCATCGGCGACATGAGGATTCCAAAGAGGACGAGACTGACATAGACGCTGGTTTCCTTAACCCCAAAGGCGTCGTGCAGGGCCCGATTCTCCATCATGAGACCGAGCAGGAAAAAAGTCACGCCGGTCGTGAGGATTCCGATGACGAGTGATTTCACGATGTGCCGTTTTTTGAAGTGACCAATCTCGTGCGCCAAGACCCCCACCAACTCGGGCACGGTGTGATTCTCGACCAGCGTATCGAAGAGAGCGATCCGCTTATTGTTTCCGAAACCGGTGAAAAAGGCATTCGATTTGGCGGAGCGCTTCGATCCATCCATGATGCTGACTTCTTTGAGCGGGAAATCACATTTCTCCGCCATCGCGTGAATCTCTGTTTTCAGCACCCCTTCCTCCAAGGGCTCAAATTTATTGAACAGCGGCATGATCCAGGTCGGGGCGACATACGCGATGAGGAGCGAGAATCCTGTCACGAGTCCCCAGCCCCAAAGCCAGGCCATCGGGACGGCTTGAAAAATCCAAAGCAAGGCCGCAAGGAGCGGAAGCCCGATGATCGCCCCGAGAGTCGCTCCCTTCACGCGGTCCATCAGCCAGGTTCCCACAGTCATGCGGTTGAACCCGAATTTTTCCTCAAGGACAAATGTCGAGTAGAGATCAAATGGGGTTGATAAAATCTGCTGCGCGATCAAGAGCACCCCGATAAACACCATTCCGGTCACGACAGGGCCGTATCCGAAGGCCCTCACCTTTTCGTCCAACCATCCGAACCCGCCAAACCACCAGAAAACAAAAAAGATCACGAGCGAGACGATGCCCTCAGTGATTCCAAAGACCGACTTTTCGCGTGTGTATTCCTGAGATTGCGCGTATGCCTCTTCATCGATGTAATCACGAAAAGTCGCAGGGATCTCCGGGGTGAGCGCTTTGAGATTCAGGAGCGTCGCGAAGAGATCGAGTTTCCAGAGAAGGAAAAGGGCGAGAACAATCCCGAAGAACCAAATGTTTAACTGCATCGCTTAACCTAGCGTGGGTCAGGCAGGTTGGAAAATAAATCGCTCCCCTTTCACTTCAATTGCTCTCGCTTACGCCTCCCTTTCCTCGCGGTCTTTTTGTAACTCCGCTCTCGCGAGACGACGAGCTTCCTCAGCCGCTTCCGTCAGCTCCCCTTCGAGGCCACTGACCCGCTTGCGATGATCTCTCCGTATCCGAATCAGGTCATAAATCGCGAGCAGCAAAACGAAGGCGACAAGGAGAAATACCAAGATCCAGAAGGTCGCGAACCAAACCGGGTCGGCCATCAACAGTTTCCCCAGCGGAACCGCTCCGACGAAAACCAGCACGAGGGTCGCGAGGGTTGTAAAAAAGAGCAAATTTCGCCGATAAGGACGATGCCGAAGGATCAACCATCCCGTCGCGAGTCCCATCGCCACACGATTCATTTTCTGTTCCGGTTCCTCTTCCACCCCAAAAGAAAAACACATTCTCCTTTCCTTGGCCATCTCGATTTTTCCTGTTCTGAGGGCTGTTCAGCGGCTCCTTTTTCCGCTACCGTTTCGACATGTCGCGACAGAGACTCAACGTCCTGAAAACCTACAAACTTTACATCGGCGGGAAGTTTCCCCGGACCGAGAGCGGAAGAACCATGACTGCTGTGGATGCTAATGACGGAACCCACCTTGCCCACTATTGCCACGCCTCGCGCAAGGACCTCCGCGACGCGGTCGTCGCAGCACGCAGCGCTTTTCCCTCCTGGAGAAATTCGACAGCCTACCTGAAAGGGCAGATCCTCTATCGTGCTGCCGAAATGCTCGAAAGCAGATCTGACAGTTTCGTTCACGAGATCACCTCCGCTACCGGCAAGACTAAAAAAGAAGCGACACGCGAAGTGGAAGTTTCCGTGGACCGACTCGTCCATTACGCAGGGTGGACTGACAAATACAGCCAGGTTTTCAGCTCGGTGAACCCCGTTGCTTCCTCACATTTCAATTTCTCGACCCCCGACCCGACCGGCGTCGTCGGCATCTTTGCTCCTGACGCGCCATCACTCCTCGGCCTTGTCACCCTGACGGCCCAAACGATTCTCTCCGGAAACACCGCTGTCGTCCTTGCCTCGGAAACTGACCCGCTTTCCTCCATCTCCCTCGCCGAAGTTTTTGCGACGAGTGATCTTCCCGGCGGGGTCGTTAATATTCTCACCGGTCAACGGGCCGAGCTGGCCCCGTGGCTCGCAAGTCACATGGATGTGAACGCGATTCTCGATGGCGCTGGAGACGACGGGGTTTTAAAGGCACTTCAATCCGGTGCTGGAGACAACCTGAAGCGGATTCACTCACACTCCCTCGAAACAGCTGAAGACTGGTTCTCTGAACTGGCGATAGATCCGTATCGCATCCTTGATACGGTAGAATTCAAAACCGCCTGGCATCCCATTGGAGTCTGACCCGCCGTGAGACGCGCCCTCCTCATCGTCCTCGACTCCGTCGGCATCGGCCACGCGCCCGATGCCTCAGCCTTCGGTGATGAAGGGGCCAATACGGTGGGCCACCTTCGTGACGCAGTCTCCGGCTTTTCCATCCCTACGCTCGACGCCTGCGGCCTCGCGGCTGCTGAGTCGCTTGCCGCCAGAGTGCCCCTCACCTGCGCACCTGCCCTTTCCTATGGTTGCCTCACCGAAGTCTCCGCCGGGAAAGACACCACGACTGGACACTGGGAACTCGCGGGCGCCCCGGTCACGAAAGCCTTTTCGACCTTCGAAACTTTTCCGGCAGAACTCGTCAAGGAAATGGAAAACGCGACCGGGGTCTCCTTTCTCGGCAACTACGCCCAATCCGGCACCGTCATTCTCGATGAGCTCGGAGAAGCCCATCTCAAAACCGGAAAACCGATTCTCTACACCAGCGCTGACTCCGTCATTCAAGTCGCGGCCCACGAGGAAACCTTCGGTCTCGAGCGCCTCTACGAAGTTTGCCGAAAGCTCCGACTCATTGCGGATCGGGAGCGGATCGGGCGGGTCATCGCCCGTCCTTTTCTCGGCTCGCGGGGCGAGTTCAGGCGCACCTCAAACCGTCATGATTTCTCCCTGCAACCTCCTGACACGATCCTGAACCATCTTCAATCCAGCGGGGTCGAAACTATCGGTATCGGAAAAATCAGCGACATCTTTTGCAGATCCGGGATCAGCGAATCCTATCCGACGACGAGCAATGCCGACGGATGCGCGTTGATGGATCGCCTTCTCGCGGCGAACCGGGCAAGGCCACATCTCATCTTCGCCAACCTTGTCGATTTCGACATGCTCTACGGGCATCGCCGCGATCCCGAAGGCTACGCGCAGGCGCTCATGGATTTTGACCAGTGGCTCGCCACGCTTCTTCCGCGCCTCGACGACGAGACGCTTCTTCTCATCACCGCCGATCACGGGAACGACCCGACCTGGAGAGGGACGGACCACACCAGAGAGCGGGTTCCGATTCTGGCCCGGTTCCCCGGAGCACCGGGAAACCTCGGGATTCGCAAAACCTTCGCCGATGTCGCCGCGACTCTTGCCGACTGGTTTGGAGTTGATTCGACAGGGTCCGGTCAGTCATTCAACCCTCTTAGGTCCCGTTCTTGATTTCACCCCTTTTCTTGACCTTGATCCCCACGATTCGCAGCGCGCGGCATTGAGGGAGTAAGATCAAGATTAGGAAGAAGAAGAAGAGTCTTCAGCCCAAACCTTGCTGCTTCGCTCCGTATCAATCCGGAAATCTGAGAACCGCCGCGTGAACATTTCCCGCCCCATATTTTCCGCCGCGACGACGGGATCAGTCGGGTCACGGGTCACTTCATTGCGACTGTTCCCAACCCCACGGACATAGCCCACAAATTCGGAGTGCGTGTAACGCGAATATTCCTGAATCTGATGCACCATTCCCAACGAAGCTCCGGGATAAGTTTCCTCTGAGGCCATGACCAATCCGATCCGCTTCCGCGTCATCGCCGCAACGACTGCGTCCGCCTCCGGATAAGACGCCGCGTAATAACAAAAGGTCCGATCAAAAAACGCCTTCGCCTGAGCCGAGAGACCATACCAGTAGACCGGCGAGGCGATGACGACCCCGTCCGCCGGCAAAAAGGAATCAAAGAACAATTCACGGAAACGATCCTCGATAGAGCACTCCCCATCTTCCCGGCGGCACTTTCGGCAATCGCGAAGAAAGCTGCTGATGTAGTCATCGATGAACGCAAGCGTGACATCTGTGCCAACCGTCTCCGCGCCACGCTTCACTGCTGCGGCAAGGGCCGCAGAGTTTCCTTCGCGGCGCGGACTTCCGACGAGAATGAGTAATTTTTTTGGCGAAGTCATCAATCCTTGATCGTTCAGAAATACGCGGCGCAGTTTCCATTCCGGAACGGCCACCAATCATACCAGTCGGACGATCTATTCCCCCACGCAATACAAATACTCCTGCCTCTCGACGCTCTGCTCCGCAGTCCTGACAAAGACCTCATGCCCAACGAAGACCGGCGTCGCGAAACCTTCGTCACCGAGCTGAAATTCACCCACTTTCTCAAAAGTCTCCGGATTCGGCTTGAAGACAAAAGTGATGCCCCGCTCATTCGTCGCGTAGATGAGCCCCCCGGCCAAAATTGGCGAGGAGCTGACGGGCCCACCAAGCCGGACCTTCCACTTTTCCTCTCCTGTTTCAGCATTCCAACAGAGGGCAATTCCATTGTCGTTCAAGGTGTAAACAAAGCCGTCATGGTAAAGCATTGACTGCTCGTAGCTCTTGTCCCCGTTCTTCCAGACGATTTCCCCGGAGCCGTCCGCTTTCACCGCGAGGGTCTCTTTGTTAGGAAAGCCACCGCTCGCGAAGACGAGATCATCGCTCCAGACCATGGTCCCACAGGTCGCGAGACTGCTCCCGGCGGTCTCCCATAAAATTTTGCCATTATCAGGGTCGTAGCTCACGATTTTGTCCGCGCCGCTGAGAAGAAGTTGATCCTTTCCAGCAACATGGGCGACCACCGGCGAGGAGTATGAAGTCTTGTTTTTCCGGGGCACGCGCCACTGCTCAGATCCGTCCGACTTGTCGAAAGCCGCGAGATAGCCTTCTCCGTATTCCGAGACGACGATCAAGCGGTCACCGTGAAGAAGAGGACTGGGCCCGTAGCCGAAGCGGTAATCACATTGGAACCCGCCGGCATCTTTCTGCCAAACGATTTCTCCCGAACGATCGAGAGCCGTGAGGGTAAGTTGACCTGAGTTGTGAAAGAGAAAGAAAAAATGCTCACCGTCGGAAGCCGGGGTCGCGCTGGCAGCGGTGTTCTTCCGGTGCAGCTCAGTGGGGACACCACCTTCGTGAACACGCTGCCGCCACCTCTCGGAGCCATCATCGCGATCATAAGCAATCGCATATTGGTCATCAGCGGTCGCGGTCGCGATGACCACCAGATCGCCCGAAATGATCGGGCTCGCATGTCCGCGCCCCGGAACCGGCACCTTCCATTTGATCCCTTCCCCGTCATCCCAGCTTGATGGTGGCTTGGCGGTGCTCCCAGCGATTCCGTTTCCATTCGGGCCACGCCACTGAAGCCAGTCTTCACCCACTGAAGGTAACGAAAACGCGGCAAATGAAAAGAGAGCGACAAGTGTCGGAAAACGAGGGAAATCCATTGGTTCACTTTACGCCACGAGCAGTTGAAAAAGCGAATTTTCCGATTCAGATTGGGGTAGGCATTCACGCCACGCTCCCATGTCAGATTCGACCTCCTCAAATCCTTCGCTTTATCAGGAATTCCTCGCTGAGCGCGATGAAATTTTAAGACACAAATGGCTTCTCAGTGAAAATGCCGGAACTGATGTTGGAATTGAGACGGCCCTGATCGACTGGGTCTTGAACTGCCGGACGGAGTGGAAAAAGGAGTTCCTTAGGAAAAAGAAGCAAAAGGATAGTGCATAAATCTGCTCAACTTTTCTTCGAGAAAACAGAACTAGTCAGAGAAAATCTATCTATTCAATCAGTTGTGAACCAATGAGTTGACGGGAACGGTGCCAGCTTCGCTTTTATTGACGGCGGTCGTCAACGTATCTGCATCCTGCACGAGACTGTGGGCATAAGCGAGGATCGGTCCAGTCGCTGGAAAGTGAGCCAGAAAGGCGCGCGCATCAGCGAATTTCTCTTTCGCAATCAGTCCACGGACATCCGTGAGCGCGGTCTCCGCGACGATCCGTCGGACGTTAGGCATCACGACCTTGAGCTCCTCACCGAGGCGGTAGGCGGAGGAATAGTCACCCGTGTGGTAGATGCTCATCGCTAATCCCTCAGCCGCCTCACGGTTTTCCGGATCGGCTTCAAGCGCCGCAACAAATCCGTCAGTTGAGGCATCCCAGTTCTTCGCGTCGAACTGAGCCCAGGCTTCGCGGAGGAAGCTCTTCGCCTTGCTCGCAGAGTCGGCATTCCCGGAAGCGGCGGCTCCGGGGCGGATCTCAATCTGCTTTGCTTCAACAGCGCGAAACTCGCGAGTCGTCGAAGTGACTTCGGCAAAAGCCGCCGTCGAGGAGGAAATCAGGAGAGCAGAAACGAGGAGGAATTCGGAAGTCGACATAAGATTGATCGGGTGAACTTTTAAAAATTTAAGTTCACTTTATGATCTGATCAATCAAATATTTTAAAAATATTAAATAAGCATCTCATTTTTGCGAATTTGAAAACTAGCAGCTCTCCTCAATAATCCTTGTGATCTCAAGCGCGACATCCAATGCTGCCGCGCCCTGCTGCCCGCTCACCTTCGGCTGCTCACCTTTCGCGGCGCAATCGACGAAGGCCGAGAGTTCACATTTGAGCGGCTCGTCCTTTTCGACCAAGACTTCCTCGCGGCCGATTTCCATGCCGTCCTTGCGATAGATCCAGCCGCTCTGATCCTGATAATCGAGCGAGAGATAGGCATCGCTCTGAAAGACGCGGATTTTTCTCATGCGCTCGGGGCTGATCCGGCTCGCAGTGATGTTGGCGACACAGCCGTTTTCAAAACGAATCCGCGCATTGGCAATGTCTTCGCGTCGCGTCAGGACTTGAATCCCGACCGCATCAATCGCAGCGATCGGAGAATTGACGAGGTGCAAAACAATCTCCAAATCATGGATCATGAGATCAAGGACGACACCGATATCGAGGCTGCGCTTGGGAAAAGGCGAAAGGCGGTGGCACTCGATGAACTTGGGAGAATCGAGCCGCTGCTCAAGCTGGCTCATGACTGGATTAAATCGCTCGATGTGTCCGACCTGCAAAATGAGCCCCTTTTCATTCGCCAAATCGATGATCGCGCGGGCGTCATCGACCGAGTCTGAGATCGGCTTTTCAACGAGGACATGTTTCCCGGCGCTAAGCAGCTTCGTCGCGATTTCGCGATGCGTGATCGTCGGCGTGGAAACCGAGGCCGCATCAACGCGGGCAACGAGTTCATCGAGATCCGCGACTGCTTCGGTGCCGAACTCAGCCGCAATCGCCTGCGCGTGCTCGTGGTTCGCATCGTAAATCCCGACGAGATCTGCCGAGGCTAACTCGGAATAAATCCGCGCATGATTTCGACCAATTGCTCCCACTCCGACAACTCCGACTTTAACGCTCATGCTCTCTGCTATGGCCGCATGTGAGGCCAACGGCAACCTCTCTTTTGTATCCAGGGCACCTCCGGAAACCCATGCGAAGAGTGGCGCAGTAAAAATGGTCGCCAATGAGGCGTGAAAAATCCAACTATTTGTAAATAATTGGATTTTTCAGAACGAAATGGGCGATCCTTTTGGCAAGCCCATCGAGCCAAGGGGTTACCGGAGGTGCCCTCTAATCAGTCGCTCCGCGCCGCGATCGTGATCCCATGCGCTTCGCAAAGTCTCACCACTTCATCTTTTCCGAGAAGCAAAGTCGACCGCGCCTCGACGATGATCGCCTTCACCCCGCTTTCGGCGGCCGTCTCGATCGTGGCAGGACCGACGACAGGAACGTCAAAACGGAAATCCTGATTCGGCTTCGAGACTTTCACCATCATTGCCTCCCCTTTCCCAAGCATCCCGCCACGCTTGATTGCTTCGTTCGTTCCTTCAAAAGCCTCGACCGCGAGGACGGTTCCCTTTTTCACGATCACAGTCTGCCCGATGTCGAGCCTGCTCGTTTCCTTCGCGATACGAAACCCGTAGGCCGCATCCTCCTCCTGACGTTCGCTCAGCGCGGGACCGCAGACGTGACCGGTCGTGGGAAGGAGATCATCGAGAAAAGTCGTCGCAGGCAGCAAGGTCACGCCGTCCTTCGCAAGTTCGTCAGCGATCGCGGTGAAGAGCGTCTCGGCGTTGCGCTCCTTCACCTTGCTCAGCATTTTGAGAAGTCGAAGATCGGGACGGAGGTCGAAGAGGTTTTTCGGCGCGATCTGCCCGACCATGACCGCTTCAGTAATGCCGTGGGATTTGAAAAATTTGATCATCTTGCCGAGCTGCCCGACCCGGAGCCAGGCAATCTCATCAACGAGATCGGCGAGATGCGGTTCAGTTTCGTCCGTGAAAGCAGACGCGGCAATCAGCTCAACCCCGGCAGCGCGCGCGGCCCGGGCGAAGGTCTCGGGGTAGATGCCGTTCCCGGCGATCATGCCCATGGTTTTTGAAATCGTGGAATCACTCATCAGGAAATCGCTTTGGCCCGATCCATCACCGCGATCACAATCGCGGCGGTGAGTAGCACCGTGCCGGCGACACGCCAGAGGAAAGCCCTCCCCGTGTCATGATGCTCACTGTTACCCAGCGCTTTGCCGAAGACAACCACGAGGACGATGACCCACAATCCCCGCGAGGCATAGACGACATTGATCCCCGTGGCGTCGTCGAAAAAGCCCAGGCCAATGCCCATGAAAATCGCCTGCAAACCGATGAAAAACGCTCCCCACCACGCCCATTTTCCGACGGCCTTCGGTAGCCTGAGATTGGGCCGCTTTTGACACAACCACAACACTCCTGAAAGCAGTCCGACGACGAAGGAGCCGATCGCGAGAAAAGTCGGCGCGCCGAAAAGCGGCGACCACCACGAAACGAGGACATCGCAAAGCCCGAAGACCGCCGCGCTCGCAAGCGTGATCAAAATCGTGAAAACAAGGTGCTGGCCTTTTCTCATGTCGGCCATCCCCATGACGAGAATCCCGAGCGCGGTCATGATCGCAGCGATCCAGAGCGCGCAACTCGGCATTTTTCCCGTGAGGAGGACCACGCCCAGCGCGACAAAAACGACCTTCGTCCCCATGATCGGCGTGACCATAGAAACATCGCCACGCCTGATCCCGACAAAGGTGAGCCAGGTCCCGACGAAGAAGGTGCATCCCATGATGACAGGCTTCCAAATCAGAGTCCAGTCGATGGCCTGCTTCTCGAAGAGAAAGAGCGGGAGAAACATAATTCCCACCGCGAAGTTCGTGAGATGAAACGACTGATCCATCGTCACGCCCTCTTTGAGAGCGCGCTTGATGACAATCGATCCCAGCGCATAAATAATCGCAGCGGTGAGAGGAAAAAGAAGGTAAAGCGGCACGCGCGCACTGTCGCGAGAGGCAGCGCGTCGTCAAAGGGTATCATGCGGGGCTATGCCAGTGGCGAGGCCCCAGTTTATCGCTTGCGCCAAGGAGGGATGACACTGCAGCAGAACTTACCCGGCGATTGAAAATCGGCCTCCTTGAGAGAATTACACCAGAGGCATCACGAGCGAGAGAATCACGCTCATGACAAACGACGTCAGGCCCAGAATCGCGAGCATCGGCGTCCATGACTTCAGGGCTTCCGTTTCGGTAAGGCCGCTCATTTTCGTGAAAATCCAGAAGCCGCTGTCATTCATCCAGGAGCCAAAAAGGCCGCCGCCACCGATCGCGGTCGCGAGATAAACCGGATGAAATCCCAACTCCACTCCGTCGATCATCGCCGCGATCATTCCCGAAGCCGTGATCACCGCCACCGTGGTCGATCCCTGCGCAAACTTCAGCAGTGCCGAAATGCCAAAGGCAAGGAGGAGGAGCCCGATGCCCACCGAACCACCGGAATCCCCGAAAATGCCTGCAATCGCCGGTCCAATCTGAGCCGCTGCGAGCATCGCTCCAAAGGCGCCCCCCGCAGCCGTGATCAGAATGATGAGTCCACCACTCATGAGCGATGACTCGAGGGAGTCGGAAAATTCCTTCCGCGTCGGGCGGCAGTTCATCACGTAGATCAACACCGCGATCACCGCCGAGAGCAGCAGCGCAAGATTCGCATTTCCATAGAGCTTGCTCAGATTCGCCGCCTTGCGTGCCGGGGTTTCCCAAACCTGGGCCGCAAGCGCTCCCGCAGGAAGCTCCGCCTCAATCGCCTGACGGTTCATGTGCTCGACGAAAGCAAGATTGGATCGCCCGAGGTTTGTCCCCGTGTCGAAAGCGACGCGATTCGCCATCCTTTCATTCATCGAGGCTGCCGCCGTTTCTTTGCTCGAAAGATCAAGCGATGTGCCCAAGGTTTTCAAGGCCCCTTCCTCTGCACCGGTCACAGCGGCCGAGAAAGCCGCGAAATCGGTGAAGTCATCGACCGTGACCTGTGCCGCTCGCTCGCCATCCGCGCGAGTTTCCAGCACCGTATTTGCCCCGATCAGCAGAACCGGCAAAATGATCGGCAAAAGAGAAACAAACAGACCTGGCAGCTTCCGATCATCGCTGACGGCTTCGTCGATTTCCTCTTCACCGGGTAATGCCCGCATCTCGATCGGCATCTTCTTGTCGAGCCAGGCACCGAAGGCGAGTCCGGCAATCGCGGCGACCAAACCGATCAAAGATCCCACCCCGATCATGACCCCGAGATCGACCCCGAGTTGCTGCGCCATCAGCAGCGGCCCCGGCGTCGGCGGCACCATCGTATGGGTGATCGCTCCTCCGGCGGAAATAGCCAAAATGTATTTCAGGTAGTTTTTCTTCGTGCTGCGATAAAGCGAACGGGCCAGCGGCACGAGAAGATAAAAGACCGTGTCGAAAAAGACAGGAATCGCGAGGACAAAACCACTGCCCGTCAACGCCCAGGAGGCCCTCTTTTGCCCCAGCCCACCGACGAAAGCCCTCACAATCCGGTCAGCCGCCCCGCTGTCCATGAGACACTTTCCGATCACCGCCGCCATCGCGATGACAATACCGATGCCTCCAGCAGTTCCTCCAAAGGCCGAAGCAACCCGCGAGACCTTATCCGCGATTTCACCGGGAGCGAGGAAGCTGACGACCAATGCCGCAGAAATCAGAGCAATGAACGCATTGATCCGAAGTCCAATGATCATGCCAATGACCACCGCAATGCCTACAAAGAGAATGAAAAAGGGGTTATCCATGGAAGCGGCGAGACTGACAGGGAGAATCAAAAAGCTCAACCCCAAATTCGACACAATCGAAGAGCACCCGATTAGTGATCGCGTCGAAAGCGCGGTGATATTCCCCGTCACGCAGCGTGACGCTCACGAGCTGTAGGGCAGCAGCATTTGAGAAATACTGAATGGCAGATTGATCCGAATGACCCGTCATTTCCCTGCGACGAGGCTATAATTACCCAGGCAGCCCAACTCCGACCACCTCCTTCTGCGGATCACGCAAATCCCCCCACGGTGCCCCCCGCATCCCGCGAACTCCGCTTTCCCGTTTCGAGCCATAGCTTGATCCGCTGCTTCCGCTCCTTCATGAGGAGCGAAGGATCCCCGCAACGATTTACATTGAGACCGAGGATTTCATCGACCCACTGGTGACGCATCGCTTCACCCTCGAGGGCGTGCACCCGCGTAAGCCCCTCCTCCGACCCTCCGCATCGTGTTGGGCCCGTCAATCCCCCGCAACGCTTACAACAGTTCGTCTTCGGAAAGCGGAGATAGCCCCTCCGCGTCCGGCACCTCAACGAGAACATAGAAATGGTTGAACATCAGGCAGTAAATGACGACTCGAGGCCTCTCATTAGTCTTGCGAATCACATCCTTTTCCACCGTTCCAAACGCAAACCACCGGTCCACAACCCGCGAAACACAATGATGAAGCGATTTCCCCTCGCCCAGTAGCCTCGGCGCTCTCATGCCAGCAAAAATGGGGGGGATAGGGCCGTTTTTCAACTGCTTTTGCTATTGTGGGCCTGTCCCGAATGGCACGGGATTAAGCGCAATCAGGAATCAAGACGCCACGGTCGGAATTGTTCCCGATCCCACTGCATCAAGCACTTGTGGGAATGGGCGCGATTGGGAAGATGGCTGCGAATTGATCGAGCACTCTGCTTAAAAGCGTGCCATTCGGGTCCGTCCCTTTCAATTTTAGATTCTTTAAATTCTATCGCAGCGATCCCGTCGAGTTTGACACCCGATTTGTGCAATTCATCCGGCAAAAAAGAAATAATTTAAAATTAATTTCAAAATCCTCTTGATATTTAATAAAAATTATTTATTTTATGGTGTTTATAACAATAATACTCGTAATGAAATTAATCACAAAACTAATGTTGCTTACCGCCTGCGCAATTCCTTGCGTCGGTTTTGCCGGAACTTGGGACAAGCGCCCAATATTGGAACCAGTCCCATCTTCTATGACGGGATACATCTTCGCATATGGAGGCGTTTTCAGTGGCGTCACCGTGAACGGCAACGAGCCGATCTTCCCCTCGAATGAGATTGTCGATATGGATGGAGGCTATATCGTCGGTGGGGGTGTCGGTGCTTACTCAGGTTTTCTGGGTGGCTCTCGCTTCGAAATCGAAGGATTGTCGGCTCACAATGACATCGGGCGGATCCGTTCCGACATTCTCGACGGCAGGGGCTTTCTTAATTTTGGCTTCCGTGGTCAAATCAACACGCGTGCCATGATGGTGAACTTGCTGAAAGAGATTCCGATTCACAACGGTATCGTCGGCTATGTCGGCGTTGGTATCGGTGCGGCTGAAACAAACATCAACATTGCTGAGCCGTTTCAGCAAAAAGGCTTTGCCCGGGGATTTTCCGAAACGGACCTCGCTCTGGCTTACCAGTTCATCGCCGGCGTGGACTTGCCGATCACTGAAAGAATGGCTCTATTCCTCCAGTACAAGGCGCTCGGTATCGGCCAGACGGAATATCAGTATCTCGATTTCAATATCGATCCCTATTTCACTCACAATCTCATCTTCGGAGCCCGCCTCTCATTCTAGGGTGTTTTCGAAAGTCCAAAAAAGCGATTATACTTTCGCCGTGTAGTGTCAGGGTTTCCAATGCGTAAGATTCACCTCCACAGAGGAGATCTCCGAGTTGCTAAGGAGCTAAAATTAATCTGATCGACCCACTTACTGCGGATGAAACCCCTGCAGGGAAGTCAGGAAAGAAACCAATGGCGTGGAGACGATTCTCCACGCCATTCTGTTTCGGCTTCGCAAAAACCGTAGCTGGCGGCTTAAAAAAAGCCAGTTACGCCTCAGTGAAGAAAGCAGTATGGGGCGCGGAAAGATTGCCTCCTCATCTTGCTGAGATTAGAGAAATCCGAAGTCCTTCAATAAGATTTTTCTTTCAGATTGAAAAATAGAAGTAGGAATTCGATTAATTCCTAACGGACACCAGCAGCGCTGTAAACGGTCAGTGCGTTCCCTCGATCAATGACCGCGTCGAAAGCGCGGCCCAATCATCCTTCGCGGGATCGGGACCATTTTCGCCCTGAGCGCGGCTGAAACTTTCCTCCACCTCCTCGATGATCTCGCGATCTATCGCTTCCGCTTCAGACTCCGAGAGGAATCCTTCCGCAAGAGCACGGGCGCGGGCAACCCTGACGCAGTCTTTTCCAAACTCGCCTGCTTTCACGTCATTAGGGACATAGCTTGCGTCGTCGTGCTCACCATGGCCGGAAAGGCGAAGAAGCTTGCCGACGACCAACTGGGGTCCTCCGCCCGCCCGCGCTGCGGAAACGGCCTTCTGAAAAACGTCGAGGCACTCCATGAGGTCGGTGCCGTTGATCGAGTAACCGGTCACTCCGTAGCCGATAGCGCGATCCACGAGACTGTCGCAGGCATACTGCCGATTCGTCGGCGTCGAGTAGGCGAACTGATTGTCCGCCACGGCAAGCACGATCGGCAATTTTTCGACTGCCGCCTGATTCAATCCTTCGTGAAAGGCACCGGTCGAAGTCGCACCATCTCCGGCGGTAGCTCCGCCGACGAAACCGGATTCGCCCCGGAAACGCTTCGCCATGAGCATTCCGTTGATCACCGAAATGGAAGAACCGAGATGACTGATGATCGCGGGCTGTCCCTCTTTCGGGCGGCCGCGGTGAATGTTGCCATCGCGACCTCTCATCGGACCGAGGACAGATCCGAGATAGGTTCGGGCGGCATCGATCATAGGCTCTCCAAAAGCGGTCCGCCCCGCCTGATCACGAATCAGCGGCGCGTAGACATCGCCTTTTTCCCGTTCCAAATACATCGCCAAACCCACACTGAAAGCCTCCTGCCCACGGCCAAGGTAAACTCCACCCACCACCTTACCGGCACGATACAGAGCCCCCAGCTTATCTTCGAAATAGCGACCTTGCAGCATGAGGCGGTAAGCCTTAACAAAGGTGGTGGTCTCAACGGGTGATGTCGTTTCAGCGCGATTTTCGGAAACAGGCATAGCGGTCAGATTAGACAGTGAGTCTCTCCTCTGACCATATTGCCCGTTGGTCAATTCCCGCAACGAATTTCTTATTTCTCCGCAAGCTGGAATCAAAGAATCGACGCAGGAAATTTTCCAAGGTTTCACATGACATTCCAGTGAATCTCTTTATTTATTACAGATGTATTAATTATTAAATTTTACAGACTTAATCCAGACTGATGAAAGTGACCGATTTCTCCTTCACCGCCCCAACGGCAAAGCGGCCTCGTCTTGAAACACCTTTGTCATATTTCCGATTTCTCTCTGACGCATCTCTCAATCTGAGCTAACGATTCACTCATGAAACTAGGAGTCATCGGATGTGGAAAAATGGGGCGCGCTCTTCTTGAGGGCATCCTTAAAGCGGGGATCGTCTCCCCCGGAGAGACGCGGGTATTCGACACCTACGCCCCCGCCGCCGCGGAAATGGCCCGTGAGTTAGGCGTCAAAGAAGCGGGATCCAATGAAGAGGTGGTCTCCGAATCTGACGTCGTTCTCCTCTGCGTAAAGCCTCAGGGCTTTCTTGAAATGTTGGGAGCCATTGGACCCGGCGAAGGGAAATTGCTAATCTCCATCGCCGCTGGTGTCCAAATTTCTTCGATCGAAGAAGCCACGAGCGGGCGCCATCGCGTCGTCCGCGTGATGCCGAACACCCCTGCCCTCGTCGGCAAGGGCGCCTCCGGATTTGCCCTCGGGACCACTGCGAGCGCCGATGACGCGAATTTGACCCGCTCACTCCTCAGCGCCGTCGGCTACGTCTGCGAAGTGAACGAATCCGATCTCGATGCCGTCACGGCGGTGAGCGGGAGCGGGCCGGCCTACGTTTTCTTAATGATCGAAGCTCTCGTTGCCGGGGGCATTGAGCAGGGCCTCGACCCGGAAATCGCCGGAGCACTCGCCGCTCACACTGTCGCCGGAGCAGCCGAACTACTTCTCCAAAGTAGTGAGTCCCCGACGCAGCTCAGGGAAAATGTGACCAGCCCGAACGGGACCACCTTCGCCGCTCTCGAATCCTTCCGGAGCGATCATTTTGAAGAGATCGTCAAACGCGCGGTAGCCGCCGCCGCCGACCGGTCGAAAGAACTCGGCCAGTCGTAACCCTTTTCCTGGAACTGACCCATCGAACCATGAGTAATCCTCGTAAACATTTTGAAGAAAACGGACAAGATCATGTTTTTACTTTTTTTGATGAATTGAACGCTGCGGAGCAGGAAAACCTCCTGAAGCAGGCTTCCGACATCGATCTCAAAGAACTGAGCGAACTGGTTACTTCTCTGGTTCAAAGCACAGGTTCCAAAAATGAGTCCATCGCCGACTCGCTCGAACCTGCTGATTTCACCCCACTCCCGAAGAGTGAAGGAGGAAACCCCTCGCTCTGGATCAAGGCCCGGGAAAAAGGCGAAGCTGCTCTCCGTGCCGGAAGGGTCGCTGCGTTCACCGTGGCCGGAGGGCAGGGCACCCGCCTCGGGTATGACGGACCGAAAGGCACTTTTGGGGTCACTCCGGTTCTCAAGAAGTCGCTTTTCCAGGTCTTCGCGGAAAAAATTCTCGCTTCAAGCCAGATCTTCGGGCGCCCCGTTCCGTGGTTTATTTTGACCTCGATCATCAACCATGACGAAACCGTGGCCTTTTTCAAAAAGAACGACTTCTTCGGCCTTCCGGAGGACAAGGTCCATTTCTTCAGCCAGGGTCTCATGCCGGCCGTCGATGCTGAGGGTAAGATTCTCATGGCCGACAAAGGGCAGATTGCCCTGAGCCCGGACGGCCACGGAGGAGCCCTCCGCGCCCTCGTACGGTCCGGCGCGGTTCGCCAGATGGAGGCCGACGGCATTGATACGATCAGCTACTTTCAAGTCGACAATCCGCTCGTCCGCTGCATCGACCCGGCGTTCATCGGGTTTCACCTCCTGAATGACTCGGAGCTTTCGAGTAAGATGGTTCCCAAAGCTTATCCGGAGGAAAAAGTCGGCGTCTTTTGTCAGCAGGAAGGCGAGGCTCTCGTCGTCGAATATTCCGACCTCCCGGAGCGACTCGCGCAGGAGCGGGACGAAACCGGCGAGATCCGCTTCCGCGCCGGCAGCATCGCGATTCATATTTTTGACCGGAACTTTGTAGATCGTCTCGGCAGCGGCAGGGATGACTCCGCCAAGCTCCCCTTTCACCTCGCGAACAAGAAGGTCCCTTTCATCGATGAAAACGGGACAAGGCATGATCCAACAGAGCCTAACGCTTACAAGTTTGAAATGTTTGTCTTCGATGCCCTTCCGTTCGCCGCGAATCCGGTGATCATCGAAACGAACCGGGCCGACGACTTTTCGCCGGTGAAAAATGCGAGCGGAGTCGACTCGGTGGAGACCAGTGCCGCCGACCAGCTCCGCCAGTTCGCCCGCTGGGCCAAGGAAGCGGGCCTCCCTTTGGAAACCGATGAAACCGGCCTGCCTTCGGTCACCTTTGAAGTGTCTCCACTTTTTGGGGATACCCCCGGTCGCTTTGCAGCCTCGTGGAGCGCGCTTGAGCACAAACCTGAGTTGACGGACGGTCTTGTTCTGGTGTAAGACGCATCCCATATGAGCGCTGAAGCACGACTGAAAGAACTTGGAATCACCCTCCCGCCTCCGCCGAAAGAGATGGCGGTTTACAAGCTGCTGGTTCAAACCGGCAACCTTGGTTACCTGTCAGGGCACGGACCCTTCCTCGATGATGGCAGTGTCATGACCGGTCGACTCGGGGATGATCTCACGATCGAAGAAGGCCAAAAAGTCGCCCGTCAGGTCGGACTCAATCTTCTCGCGACTCTCCAGAACGAACTGGGATCGCTCGATCGCGTGGGACGTCTCGTCAAATCCCTCGCCCTCGTGAATTGCACGAACGACTTTTTTGATCAGCCCGCCGTCATCAACGGATTCTCGAATCTTTTCGCGGAAGTCTTCGGCGAGGCAGCCGGCATCGGAGCCCGCAGTGCGATGGGAACGAACTCGCTTCCGGGAAATATTCCGGTAGAGATCGAGATCATCGTTGAGATCAAAGACTGATCCCTTCGCTCCCCGATGCGATCCTTCACCGGCCTCGAACGCGTCCCCTCACCGGGCCTGCTCTTTGACGCCGATGCGATTGATCGCAATCTCGGGAAAATGCTTGAGATCGTCGGAAACAATCCCGAGCTTCTCCGACCGCATCTCAAGACGCACAAGTGCGCTGAGATCCTTGATCGACAGCTCGCCCTCGGCATTTCCTCGGTGAAGTGCGCTACCCTCGCCGAAGCAGAATTGGCGGCACAGGTTGGAGTCTCCGACATTCTGATCTCCTACCCGCTTGTCGGGCCGAATCTCGCGGGACTGGGAAAGCTGATTGAAAAGTATCCTCACGCGAAATTTTCGACCGTCACGGATTGTGCCGAAGGCTTAGCCGCCGTCGAAAATGGTCGATTCCAAAACCCACTGAGCGTCTTTCTCGATCTCGACATCGGAATGCACCGGACTGGCATCTCCGCTCCTGACGGGGCGCTTGATTTGGTCAAAAAAGTGGTCGCGGCGGGCTCCCTCCATTTCGCGGGAATTCACGCCTACGATGGCCACATTCACAGTGCTGACCCTGCCACGAGGCGCGCCGAATTTGTGAAAGCCATTTCAGAGCTCGACAAATTTCTCGGCACCCTTTCAGACGAGGGGATCGAGGTCCCGCTCATCATTTCAGGAGGCACCCCGACCTTTGCGTTTCACGCGGAGCGCGCCATGAATTCAAAGACACCCTGGCAGTGCTCGCCGGGAACGCCTGTGCTATGGGATGCGGGCTACGGCGAACACTATCCTGATCTTCCTTTCGAGCCTGCGGCCTTTCTCCTCACGAGGGCGATCAGCCATCCGGGGCCGGATCTCACCTGCCTCGACCTGGGTCACAAGGCGGTCTCGGCCGAAAACCCGATCACAAATCGCGTTCGGTTCCCGGGCTTGGAAATCATCGAATTCGTTTCCCAAAGCGAAGAACACCTCGTGATCCGGACCACCGCTGAAGCACGACCCTCTCTCGGAGAGGAAGTCGTCGGGATCCCCTATCACGTCTGCCCTTGCGTCGCACTTTATGACGAGGCGCGCATCATCAAAAACGAAACGGTCACCGACGAAATCTGGAAAATCCCGGCCCGAAGCCGGATCTCCGGACGATCAGCGTGAGAGCGATTTCCGCTTCACCGTGCCAACACGACCATCAGGGAGACGGACCGTGGCATCGGACCCCCCTGTGTCGAGAACTGAAACCCGGGTGCCCGCATAGAGTTTCACGAGGACGCCTTTAACGATCGCGTCTGCGTCCTTTTCCACCGTTGCGACCTCGCCACTCGGACCAGCAGCCTCTTCGCGGCGCACAAAAATAGGAGCAGGCGCGGAAGGAGTTTCTGCAACCGGTGGGGCCGGTGGGCGCATGATCGGAGCCGGCTCTTCATTCATCGCCGGAACATCGGGGATATCCTGACTCACCACCGGCGCGGGAGGCTCCGGGGGACTGCTGGACATGTCCGGCTCTTCGTAAGGATTCGCGGTCTCATACTCGGCCGCTCCGGCCGGGGGAAGATCGCTCACAGCATCGTCTTCCTTCTTGCCCTTCATCCATTTGAAAAAACTGCGCTCCTTTTCGGGCATTTCAAAACTCGGGGTATTGCCTGAAGGCTCAACGGGAAGCGACGGCACCGACGATGGCGTGGACGGGGTTTCAAATTCCGGCACGTAGGCCTCGGAGCGCTCAATCTCAGGATTCTCTGAGGGCGGCGGCATCGGCGGACGGTTCGCGGCAAGAAACTGGCTCGCCGTCGTAATCGCGGGTGGTGGCGCGAAAGCGGTCGAAGCCATCGCGGCCTTCAGCTCCTTCATTCTGCGCGCTTCCTGAGCAGCGCGCTGTGCTTCAATCTCGTAGACACTTCGGTTCTGTGCCGCGTTGCCTTGAGTTCCATAATTGATCGGAGCGGACACAGGGGCGGATTCCTGTGCATTGCCAGCGACGGCAAAGCATGATAGCAAAGCCGAAAGAATGAGAGTCGGTTTCATGTTTTTACAGGGATTCCTGACACTCTGCCCTTAATTTCACCATTTTTCCAGCCCATAGCCATGAAATTAATCTTCGACGTTCATCTCGATCTCAGTATGAATGCGCTGGAATGGAACCGTGACCTCACGCTTTCACTCGACGAAATCCGCGCTCTCGAAAAAGGAAAGACCGACATGAAAGGGCGTGGAGAGAACACGGTCACTTTCGAGGAAATGCGAAAAGGCGGGATCGGCCTCTGCGTTGCCACCCAGATCGGCGGCTGCATGAAGCCGGCGGGACCCTGCGCGAGCTGGGAATCTCCATCGCAAGCCTGGGCGATGACCCAGGGACAGCGCATCTATTACGAAACGATGGTGGAAATGGGGGAAATGGCCCCGGTCCGGAATATGGCCGAACTCGACTCCCACCTCGCCCAGTGGAAGGCCCCCGTTGCCGCCGCCGCCACGAAAGAACCGATCGGCTACGTTCTCAGCCTCGAAGGAGCCGACTCCATCGTCACGCCAGACTATCTCGAACGCGCCTACGAGACAGGACTGCGCGCGCTCGGCCCCGCGCACTATGGAAAGGGCCGCTACGCCCACGGGCACGACCAAGTCGGCGGACTCCGCGAGGGCGGTGCTGATTTGATTCGCAAAATGGATGAACTCGGGATCATCCTCGACGCCACCCATCTCAGTGACGCCTCCTTTTTTGAGGCCCTCGAAATTTTCAGCGGCACCGTCTGGGCGAGTCACTCCAACTGCCGCTCGCTGGTCAACGATCCCCGTCAGTTCAGCGATGAGCAGATCAAACTTCTCATCGAGCGTGACGCCGTCATCGGCAGCGTCTTCGACGGTTGGATGATGATCCCCGGCTGGGAGCGCGGCGTTTCGACGCCACAATCCACCGGCGTAAAGATCGAGCACATCATTGATCACATCGATCACATCTGCCAGCTCGCGGGGAATGCAAAACATGTCGGGATCGGCAGCGACCTTGATGGCGGCTTCGGACGCGAACAGGGCCCGATGGACCTCGACAGCATCGCCGATCTCCAGACTCTCGATGGGCTTCTCGCCGCGAGAGGCTACTCCGATGAAGACATCACCGGCATCTTTTCCGGCAACTTCCTGAATTTGCTTCGCCGGGCGTGGAGTTAACCCTGTCAGGTGCATGACCTAACCCTCTTAAGTCGAGCGAAATTGTTCCTGAAATCATGCCATGCTCTTGGCTTGACCAAACCCGTCGATCCTGACACGCTCGCGAAATGCCCCGCCCGAGCAATGACGAACTGATCGCCCACTGGAAAGACGAACCTGCCCCGCTTCTTCCACTGCTCCATGCTTTTCACAACCGCGACGGCTGGCTTTCGGAGGAATCGATTCGAGACGTTTCGAAAGGGCTGAAAATCCCACTCGCCGAGCTCTTCGGCACCGTCACTTTCTATCATCACTTCTCGCGCGAGGAACCCGGCAAATCCGTGCCGCGCGTTTGCACCGGCAATGTTTGCTCCCTCCATGGCGGCAACGAACTTTTGGAATCGCTGAAAGACGAGGGTGCGACCCCGATGCCCTGTGCCGGCCGTTGCGACGACATGATCCCGGTGATCATCGGCGACAAGGCACTCGTCGGCTTGACCAAAGAAACGCTCGTTCATCGCGCCACGCCGATGCCGGTGCCGAATCCGGGCGGCATTACCGAATGTGTCTTTTCTAAAATCAGGGAAGAGGGTCGCGCCACGCTCAGCGGCTACCGCGCCACCGGCGGCTATGCCGGACTCGAAAAAGCAGTCTCGGGAACGCCGCAGGATGTCATCGATATCCTCACGGAAAGCAAGCTCGCCGGTCGCGGCGGGGCCGGCTTTCCCACCGGTGTGAAATGGAAAGCGGTCGCTGACGCTCCCGGCGATCCCAAGTGCATCGTTTGCAATGCCGACGAAGGCGAGCCCGGTTGTTTTAAAGATCGCACCCTCATGGATCACGATCCCTTCGCGGTGATCGAAGGGATGACCCTCGCCGCTTTCGCAACCGGAGCTCCCCTCGGTTTCATCTACCTTCGCTATGAGTATCCGGAGACCGAAGCGATCCTCGAAAATGCGATCGAAGACGCCCGCGCCAACGGACTCCTCGGCGAAAACATTCTCGGCTCAGGATTCACTTTTCACCTCTATGTGCGACGCGGGGCCGGTGCCTACATCTGCGGAGAGGAAGGATCACTCCTCAACAGCCTCGAAGGCAAACACCCCTTCCCGCGCAACAAGCCCCCCTTCCCCGTCACCCACGGCTTCAATGACAAACCGACCGCAGTGAACAACGTCGAGACGCTCGCCTCAGTTCCACACATTGTCGCCAACGGCGCTGAGTGGTATCGGGATCTCGGTCTCGGCGATCATCCGGGGACAAAAGTGATCAGCCTCTCCGGTGATGTCCAGCGCCCCGGGAACTACGAAGTGCCTTTTGGCCTTCCTTTGAAAACCCTCATCCACGAATGGGCGGGCGGACCGCCGGAGGGAAGAACGGTGCAAGCCGTGACGATGGCAGGTTTGTCAGGAGGTTTCCTCGGCGGCGAGAATCTAAATGTCACGCTCGATGATCCCTGCATTAAGAGCAAAGGCTCCTTCCTCGGCGCAGGAGGCATCATGGTCTTCGACGACTCGCGGAACATGGTCGACGCCGCTCACGACGCGATGGAATTTTTCGCCCACGAGAGTTGTGGCAAGTGTTTCCCCTGCCGCATCGGCACGCAGCGCATGACGGAACGTCTCAACGGCAGCTCGCCCAAACTGACGCAGGAAGAATGGATGGCCGAAATCAACGACATCGGCAGCACCATGAAATCGACGAGCGCCTGCGGACTCGGCATGGCCGCGCCTCACGTCACTGAATCGCTCATGCGATACTTCCCGGAGCAGGTCGAGGCGCATCTCAGCGGCAAAGTCTGAACCCTGACACTCTTCTATTTTTCAATCCCCCGAACTCTCATGATCTCTGACCTCGACGCCCAAAAAACGGAACAGGCTCTCATGCTCACCCTCGATGGCGAGCAAGTCACTTTCGAACCCGGCGAAACCATCTACGAGGTGGCGGAACGCCATCGCCGCGAGATCCCGACGCTCTGCTACGACGAACGCCTCGAAGCCTTCGGGGCCTGCCGACTCTGCATCGTCGAGGTAGAGGGAATTCGGAACCCGGTTGCCTCCTGCACCACGAAAGCTTCCGCAGGGATGGTCATCAAAACGAAGACTGAGACGATTGAGAAACACCGGAAGACGCTTCTCGAACTCGTCGCTTCGGAAAATCGGAACGTCGATGTGAACAAGCTCAGCGGCTACGCCTCACAGGAACTGACTATTCTCGTGGATCGCTACGACGCACGCACGGGACGCTTTGCGGGGAAGAAATCCGGCACTTCGAATGAGAAGGACAAGAACCCGTTTATCCTCCGCGATTACGATAACTGCATTTCCTGTTATCGCTGTGTCAGGGTCTGCGCAGAGCGCGAAGGCGATTATGCGATCAACGTGATGAATCGTGGTTTCAGCACCCAGATCATCGCGGAGTTCGGCAACGACTTGCGCGATTCCGAGTGCACTTTCTGCGGGCAGTGCGTCCAGACTTGCCCCACCGGTGCCCTCGGCGACAAGAAAGCCCTGCGTGATTCTGACACCGAAGGTGAAATCGAAAAAACGCGCACGATCTGCCCCTACTGCGGCGTCGGTTGCTCCGTCGATATGTTGAGCAAAGGTGATAAGATCGTCGGGATTCAACCGGCGATGGACGGCCCCGCCAATGAAGGCGCACTTTGCATCAAAGGCCAGTTCGCCTTCGACTTCATTCAGAATGCGGATCGTCTCAAGAAGCCGATGATCCGACGGGACGACGGAGAGCTACACGAATGTGAGTGGGACGAAGCGCTCGACTTCGCAGCGGCAGGGTTTGCGAAAGTCCGCGATAAATTCGGACGCCACAGCGTTTACGGCATCGCTTCCGGGCGGGCTCCGCACGAGGCCGCCTACACGATGCAGAAATACATCCGCGCGACCTACGGGACCAACTACATAGATAACTGTTCGCGAGCGTGACACGCTCCGACAGTTGCCGGTCTGGCAGCTACGATAGGACGAGGCGCGATGAGCAACCCTCTCGCGGACATGGAAAAACCCGACGTGATTTTTGCGATCGGAACAAACATGACGGAGTGCCATCCCGTCGCGGCAACGCGATTGAAACGGGCTCTCACGAGCGGCGCAAAAATGATCGTCGCCGATCCGCGGAAAACGAGGCTCGCAAAGATGGCGCATCTCCACCTCCCGATCCGGGTGGGGTCCGATGTCGCCCTTCTCCTCGCAATGGCTCACGTCATCCAGCGCGAAGGCCTCATCGATGCCGACTTCATGGCGGAGCGGACCGCCGGTGGTGAGGAGTTCCTTGAGCATGTCAAAGAGTTCACTCCCGAATGGGCTTCGACGATTTGCGAAGTGCCCGCAGCGGACATTGAAGAGGCAGGTTTAATCTTTGGCCGTGGCAACCCGGCTGCGATCTACTACACCCTCGGGATCACCGAGCACATCTGCGGCGTCGACAATGTGCAGTCGCTCTGCAACCTCGCGCTCATGACCGGGAACCTCGGCGTCGAAGGAGGCGGGATCAATCCGATGCGGGGCCAGAACAATATTCAGGGAGCCGGTGACTGCGGCGCCGTGCCGAACAACTTCCCCGGCTTTCAACCCTGTGACAATCCGGAGAGCACCGAGAAATTCTCGAAGCTCTACCAAACAGAGATCGACGGCACCAGAGGCATCACGAAAGTGACGGCGCTCGACAATTGTGGAAAAGGGATTCATGCCATGATCATTGACGGGGAGAACACTGTCGTGACCGACCCCGACAAGAACCACTGCGAACATGCGCTTAAGAGCCTCGACCACCTCGTCGTGATCGATATTTTCCTAACCGAAACGGCGGAGCTTGCCGACGTCGTTTTTCCCGCGACGGCCTGGGGCGAAACCGATGGCGTCCAAGCCAACACCGAGCGCCGCGTCCAACGCCTCCGCGCCGCGGTTCCTCCGGTTGGCGAGGCGAAGCCGGATTGGTGGATTGTTAGTGAAATCGCAAAGCGCATGGGCACGCCCGGATTTGAGTATGAATCCGCGAAGGAAATCTTTAACGAACTCTGTGAGCTCAGCCCGATCTATGCAGGACTCGACTGGGACCGCATTGAAGACGGCGAGTATCAATGGCCCGTCCCTGACAAAGACCATCCCGGGACCCCGATGCTTCACGAAAAGGAATTCAAAAACGGCCGCGGAAAGTTCACCGTCGTTGGCTATCGCGATCCTGCCGAAGTCATCAGCGAGGACTTTCCTCTCTGGCTCACGACAGGGCGCCGCCTCGAAGCCTATCACTCACGCACCCAGACCGGTCGCAGTGCCGGGATCGAATACCTGCTGTCTCACGAATCGCTCGAGGTTCACCCTGACGATGCCGAGCGCCTTGGCTTGATCCACGGCGGCATGGCGAAAATGGCGAGCGCCCGAGGCGAGATCGAGATTGAAGTCAAAGTGACGGACATGTCTCCTAAAGGAACGGTCTTTACCTCATTCTCCTTTGCGGAAGTACCGGTGAATATTCTGACCGGGTCAGGGTATGATCCCGTCACGCAAACAGCAGAGCTGAAGGTGTGTCCGGTGAAGGTCACGGCGGTTTAGCAAAGATTGAAGAAGCAAGCTTCCCGTTTCTCTTGTCTTACTCTTCTTCCTAATCCTCTTCTTACTCTCCCTCCGCTGCTCCCAAGAGTAGGAAAAAGATGAAGAGTAAAAAGAAGAGATGAGAACTCGTCCTCCTTTTTTGCAAAGCGTCTTAGCCTGTCACCCCGGGTCGGAACGTTTCGTAAATCCCGTTTTCGTCAGGGAAGAATCTCGCCTCTTCGTCGAAGCTGGTTGGATTGAAGGCGATCTCTTCATCGGAGTTCAGCGCCTCGTCCCAGGTCACGACTTTGCCGGTGTAGGCAGCCATGCGTCCCATCAGAGCAAATAGCGTTGAATAGGCACCCCGCTCCGCTTCGTTGAATTCTGTTCCTTCGCGGATCGCGGCAAAGAGCGCATCGTGTTCGAGCTGATAGGAGTTTCCCGTTTCACGACCGCGCCACGCTTGTGCCCCTTCCCCCGTGGGTTTCACGGAGCCGTTCATCTTAAAGGACAACTCGGCGGATCCTTTTGTCCCCATGATCTTCTGCCCGAACCAGCTCCAGACCTTTGGAATCTGTCGGTGTTGTGTCAGGACGCTCGATCCATCAGCGAATTCATAATCGACGCTGTAGTGATCATAGATGTGCCCGTCGGCTGGACCATTGCGAACCGTGCGCCCCCCCTGCCCCTGGCAACTCACGGGAAAGGCCTCGTCCTTGACCCAGCGAACGACGTCGAACTCATGAACGCTTTGCTCGACCATGAAATCTCCACTGAGCCAGGTGAAGTAGTACCAGTTTTTGATCTGAAATTCGAGTTCGCTCTGCCCTTCGACGCGAGTTTTCCGTTTGTTCACATCACCACGGCAGTTCAGCATTTGGATCATCGGAATCTCGCCGATGGCACCATCATGAATCCGGCTCACGACTTCCCGGTGGACTGGTGAGTGTCTCCGATTCAGCCCCACACCGACTTTGAGCCCTTTCGCTTTCGCCTGCTTCGCCGCCTCGAGAACCCGACGAATACCGACGGCATCGACCGCGACCGGCTTTTCCATGAAGACATGCTTTCCCGCTCGCACAGCGGCTTCGAAATGAAAAGGGCGAAAACCGGGCGGTGTCGTGAGGATGACGACATCGACATCACCGAGATCCATGACTCGCTGATAGGCTTCGAGACCGACGAACTCGTTCTCCGGGGAAACGGTGACCTGCTCTGGCTTTGCATTTTTCTTCAGGGTCTCTCGACTCAGGTCGAGCTGCTCGCGCGAAATGTCCGCCATTGCGAAAAGCTCAGTCTGGTCATCAGCCGCGAGGGCTTGCGCAGCAGCACCCGTCCCCCGCCCTCCGCATCCGATCAGGGCGACTTTGATTTTCTCACTTTCAGCACTTTGGCCCTGCACTCCCGCAGGAAAAGCTGATGCCGCAGCCGCAAGAACTGCTGACTGCTTTACAAATTGGCGACGTTGAATGGGGCGATGATCCATGGCGGGGAGTCTGCCCTGATTCGCCTATTCCGGTCAAGACCACCGCTGGCGGGATCAAGGACGCTTTGTTGCCGTGCAAAAACAGTCGCGTTCTCTACACTTTCCCCATGGTAAACCGTCGCCAGTTCCTTTTCACCTCGGCTACCCTCGCCGCCGGGCCTCTTGCCGCAGGCTACCTCTCCGGTCGTGTCAGTCTCGCCGTGAAGTATCACATGATCGAAAAACCCACCTTGAGTGTCGTCGAAAAATTTCGACTCCTCCAGGAAATCGGCTTCGATGGGACTGAGTTAAAGAGCGATGAAAAGATCGATCACGCCGAAGTGGAGAAAGCGATTGAAAGCACCGGCCTTCCTGTCCATGGCATCGTCAACGCAGGCAAACCTGAGATCATTCCCGCGCTCGAGCTGGCGAAGCAATTCGGTTGCAGTTCCGTCCTGACCTTCGCGCAAACAGATCCGAAGAAAGACTACGATCAAAACTTCACCGAGTGGCAGGGGCGGATTCGGAAGGCACTTCCCTATGCCGAGCGTTTCGGGATTCCGCTTTGCGTTGAGAACGTCCGGGCTTCTTTCCTTAATCGAGCTGAGGAGATGGCGCGATTCATCGACTCGTTCGACTCTCCCCTCGTGAAATCATATTTCGACCTGGGCAACACGATCACCTGGTCGGAGCAGCCCGCCGAACACTGGGCGAAGACGCTGGGGTCCCGCATCGGAAAGCTGGATATCAAAGATCGCGGTCACACGGAGTTCGGTGAAGTAAAAACGAAACGCGAAGGAGTCATCGGCACCAACGGAGGCGAAGTGCATTGGGAGCGCGTTCGGAAACATCTCGAGACGATCGAGTTCTCAGGATGGGCAACCGCAGAAGTCGCGGGAGGTGATCGCACTCGACTATTAAGAATGAAGGAGTGGATGGAAGACGTTCTCGATCTCCCGTAGTAGATGGCATCAACTCTGCAACCTGGAGAAACTTTAGATAATGCTCTCCAGGAGAGGACCGTTTATGATGCAAGGTATATAAAACTCGATCAGCGCCTCCTCTCCGTTGTGTGCTAGAATCAAGCAGCGATTGAACCCTTTTAAATGACTAAAGAAACCCTGTTTGCTCAAGCCCTCGCGAAGTCGCCGGAAGAACGATCTGCCTTTCTCGACGAAGCTTGTGATGGAGACCTCGAGCTTCGTGAGCGGATCGAGCAGTTGCTGGACGCTCACGGCGAGCCGCTCGGCTCTCCGCCTCAATCGGCTGCGGAAGACTTCGATGCAACTCTCGCAATGTCGGGATCTCCGTCGAATGCCTCCGAAGCTACTCCTCCCCAAGAATACGACTTCGATGCGACGCTTCCTCAAAATTCTGCTCCCCCATCCTCCGATCCGGTTTCGATCGTGATGAAGGGCGCGGAAGACAGCCTCTCCACCCTCGGCGCCGATCCGGATGCTGCCGTTCCTTTCATCTTCGGTCAGCGAATCGCTCAGGGTGGCATGGGCGCCATCCTCGAAGCCAGCGACCAAAAGCTCGGTCGCACCATTGCGGCGAAGGTGATGCTTTCCACCGGCGTGACGAACACGGACGATCAAAAGCGATTCGTGCAGGAAGCGGCCGTGCTTGGCAAGTTGGAGCATCCGAACATCGTCCCGATTCACGACCTTGGCCGGGATTCCGAGAGTCAGCTCTACTACACCATGAAGATGGTGCAGGGCCGGACCCTGCAGGACATCATAGATGATCTGCAGGCGAAAGATGCCGAAGTTCTGGCTCACTACACCCTCGAACGCCTCCTCACGATCTTCCGCAAGATCTGCGATGCAATGGCGTTTGCGCACAGCCGCAAGATCATCCACCGCGATCTCAAGCCCGAGAACATCGTGGTCGGTGAATTCGGTGAGGTGCTGGTG
>CAZOUP010000024.1:33433-43194 GCA_964583035.1 uncultured Akkermansia sp. | reverse complement strand
AGGAACTGAGGGGCGATGACTGAATCCTCTCTCGTGCTCGTCGATACCAATGTGATCCTCGACGTCACCGAACAGGACGAGCATTGGGCGGATTGGTCGCTGGATCAACTGAGTCGCTTTGTGGACCGGATGATCATCAATCCACTCATTTTCACGGAACTTTGCTATGAGGCAGGGAAGGTGGCGGAGGTTGAGGGCATTCTTGCGGCGCTCGGTCTTCAGTATCACGAACTTCCGCGAGAAGCACTGCTTTTGACGTCGCGCTCTTTCAAAGCCTACCGACAGCGGGGAGGCTCGAAGAATTCACCGCTTCCGGATTTTTTCATCGGGGCTCATGCGGCAGCGCTGGGGATCCCGATTTTGACGCGGGATGTGGGTCGATATCAGACCTATTTTCCGGAGGTGGAGCTGATCTGCCCACTGAAAACTGAAAACTGAAAACTGACTTCTAACCCTTCGCGGGGATTAAGATTAGGAGTAAGAAGAAGAGTAAGAGGATTTTTGCTTCGCAAAAATTAATACACTCACCAGGAATCGAACCTGGACCTACGGCTCCGGAGGCCGTCGTAATATCCATTTTACTATGAGTGCGTCTCGGGCCGGGTTTGATCGAAGGGGATCAGCTTCCGGCGCGGGCGTCTAAGATGTTCCTTTCCGGCACAAATCGCAAGTGCTATCCGGCATTTCCCCAACGGAAACTGCTCCTTTACACTTTCTGGACGCGGCCATATCGTCCGCCCCGTCCCCGCTGGGACGGCAATTTCGATGATGGCAGATTCTGAAACAGGCAAACGGGTGGTGATTAAAATCGGCACCGGAGTCCTCACGCGCGACTCCGGAGGCGAAATTCACCATGCGATGCTCGCTCGTCTTTCCCAGGCGATTGCGGATGTGCGCGCCGCTGGTCATGAGGTCGTGGTTGTCTCATCGGGTGCGGTCGGGGCAGGTCTTTCCACTTTCGGCCTCTCAAAACGCCCTACCGAAACCGAGATGCTTCAGGCCTGCGCGGCAGCCGGACAGGCGCGTCTCATGCACCTCTATGAGACGCAATTCAGCAATCATGGCGTGAAAGTGGCGCAACTTCTCGTGACCCACGATGATCTCAAAGACGAGCGCCGCAGCACGAATGTCCTCGCGACGCTCAATGCGATTCTCCCCTACCCGAAGGTCATCCCGATTGTGAACGAGAACGATTCGGTCTCGGTTTACGAACTCAAAGTCGGCGATAATGACGTCCTTTCCTCGATCCTGGCGCGGCTCATCAAGGCGGACCTTCTCGTTCTCCTCACGAGCGTGCGTGGTCTCATGGGACCGGAGGCGACTTCCGACGAGGATATTATCACGCAGGTCGATGACATCGAAACAGTCCTCGATTTCGCCCGCGATGAAAAAGGCGAACTCTCTGTCGGTGGCATGACGAGTAAACTCCAGGCCGTGAAAGGAGCCGTCACCGCCGGCGTCGAAACCGTCATCGCGAGTGGATTGCATCCCGAGCAACTTTCTGAAATCGTGGCCGGTGGTGGCATCGGGACGAGGTTTCCGGTGCCCGTGGGAAAAGAGTAGCATGGGCATCCTGCCCATGGCCCGGAGAGAGTTTTTCGACTTTCGATGAGACATTGATCACCACGACAAAATTTGAATTCTAGAGGCTTCTGTGATTCGCCTGATCACACCCCGGATCATGGGCAGGATGCCCATGCCACTGCTCAACACCCAAAAAACTCCTTCCCCGACATCATGACTTCTGAAGAAATCTGCGAACAGGTTTGGCAAATGGGCAAACAGGCCCGGGCCGCTTCTCATGCCCTCACGAAACTTTCGACGGCGCAGAAAAACGCGATCCTTCTTGCGATGGCCGACGGGATCATGGCGCAGGAAGCTGAGATCATTGCCGCGAACGAGCTGGACCTCGCCGCCGCCGATGAGCTGGGTCTCACTGACGCGATGAAAGACCGTCTCCGCCTCGATCACGACCGCATCGCGGCGATGGCCGAGGGCATTCGCGAAGTCGCCGCGCTTCACGATCCCAATGGCGAGATCATCAAGGAATGGACCCGTCCGAATGGGCTGCGCATTCAAAAAAAGCGCACCCCCATCGGGACGATCGGGATCATTTTCGAAAGCCGTCCCAACGTCACCGCCGATGCGGCCGTGCTCTGCTTCAAAACCGGGAACGCGACGATCCTCCGGGGCGGCAAGGAGGCGATTCACTCAAACCGTGCCATCGCGGCAGCGCTCGCCGAGGGCGGTAAACCAGCGGGACTGCCCGATCACAGCATCCAGCTGATCCCCTTCACGGATCGCGAAAGTGTCCGCCACCTCTGTGAGATGGACACCTACCTCGACCTCATCATTCCGCGCGGCGGAGCGAGCCTGATCGAAGCCGTCGTGGGGATGGCGCGGATGCCCGTGATCAAACACTACGACGGGATTTGCCACGTTTTTGTCGATAAAGACGCTGATCTCGACATGGCCGAAGCGATTGTCGTGAATTCAAAATGCCAGAAGCCGTCGGTCTGCAACGCGCTGGAGACCCTCCTCATCCATCGCGATGTCGCGGAGAAATTCGCTCCCCAGATCGCCCAGAATCTCTCGGCGAAAAATGTCGAACTGCGCGGTGATGAGGCGTTCCAGAAATTCGCCGGCGTCGATGTGGTTTCCGCGACGGAGGAAGACTGGAGCACTGAATATCTCGACTACATCCTTTCCGTGAAAATCGTCGATGACCTCGATGCGGCGATTGCGCACATCAATCACTACGGCTCGAAGCACACCGACGTGATCGTCACGGCAAATGAGGAGGCCGCCAATAAGTTTCAGCTCGAAATCGACAGCGCCTGCGTTTTCTGGAACGCCTCGACACGGTTCAACGACGGCGCTGAGTTCGGCTTCGGTGCCGAGATCGGCATCAGCACCGACAAACTCCACGCCCGCGGCCCCATGGCCCTGGAAGAGCTGTGCAGTTACAAGTATCTCGCTTTCGGTTCCGGGCAGGTGAAGTGATCCCTACCCATCCTTCTCAACGAGCGGGGACGCTCGTCGCTACCTGTGACAGTAAGCGCGTTGTCCTCAGCGAACGCTCCTCCATGAAATCTCCAAGACCGCAATTCAGCCCTTTGCATCTGGACTGATTTCATTCGATATTCGTCCCATGAGCTTGTCGAAGTCATCCCCTTCCCGTCGCCACTTTCTCCGGTCAGTCGGCGCGACCTTATCATTACCGGTGATGCCTTCGCTCCTTCCGAATGCCCTCGGAGCATCAGGGAAACTCGGGGCCACGGTCGCGGAAACGGCGAGTCCTTCGCGCATGGTCGCAATCGGGAACCTCCTCGGCTACCAACTCGACAGCTTGTTTCCGAAAACCGCCGGGGCACAGTACGAGACGACCCGCCTCCTCAAGCCGCTCGAGGCAGTCCGCAAAGACATGACCCTCTACCGCGGTCTCGACCACGGAGTCAAAGGCGGCCACTTTGCGGTGCACAGCTTTCTCACCGGCGTTTTAAAAATGGATGCCAAGGGCCGACCCGACGGCAACATCAGCCTCGACCAACTCGCGGCGGAATCGGTGCGTGGTCGCACCCGCTTCCCCTCCCTCACGGTCGGCTCCGAGGGCGGCATTCACGGCGGATGCCAAATGAGCTGGACCCGGAGCGGCACCCGCGTCCCGCCGATCCCCGGTCCGCAGCAACTGTTTGAAAAACTCTTTGTCGGCGAACCAGCCTCCCGCCTCAGCGAGGTCAAAGACCGCCACTCCCTCCAGGCCTCGATTCTCGACGCCGTTTCCGGCGATGCGAAAACGCTCGAGCGCAAACTCGATTCCGAAGACCGCGCCAAGCTCGACGAATACCTCACCTCCGTTCGCGAAGTCGAGCAGCAGCTCCAGCTCAAAGAGCAGTGGGTCGAAGTGCCGAAACCGGACGCCCCGTTCGACGAGCCGAAAAACGTGAACCTCGTCGAGGATCTCCCTCTCATTTACGACCTCATCGCCCTCGCTCTGCAAACCGACTCCACGCGGATCGCGACGCTCGAAATCGGCGGTGATTTTCTTCCGCAGCATCTCGGGATCAACGATGGCTACCACAGCCTCTCGCATCATGGAAAGAAGCAGGATGCGATCGATTCCCTTCTCGTTCTCGAAGAATATCAGATGACGCACTTTGCCCGTTTCCTCGGAAAACTTGCGGGCACGAAAGAAGGCGACGGCACCCTGCTCGATCACACTTCCGTTCTCTTCGGCAGCGGGATGGGCAACGCGAACGCCCACACGAACCACGATCTGCCGATCATTCTCGCAGGCGGCGGCTTCGATCACGGGACCTTCAAAAAAGTTCCCACCGAAGGCCACGGGAAAGTCCCTCTCAGTAATTTATTTCTCTCCGTGCTCCACCGTTTCGGCGTCGAACGCGACGGGTTTGGAAACAGCACGGGAACCTTTGTCTGATCGAAATGCGAAGCCGCTCGATTACCCTTTTCCTCGCCTTCCTTGGCACGATCCCGGCATCGCTCGCGACCCTGAAAGCGAACGACGGCGAAGTCGCCTTTCAGTTCGTGGGGAGCTACTGCCTCGAATGCCACGATGCGTCCACTGAGGAGGGCAGCCGAAATTTTGAAGAGATCGATTTCCCACTTCAGGATGAAATGGGAATCATCGCCGTTCAGGAAATCATTGATCAGCTCAACCTCGGGGCGATGCCGCCAAAAAAGGCCGACCAACCGGAGCACAATCTCAAAACAAACGCAATTGCCGCCCTCACCGCCGAGGTCGCCGACGCCCACGCCCGACTCAAAAGCACCGGCGGCCAGACTCTCCTCCGACGTCTCAACGAGCGTGAGTATCTCAACACCCTCGAAGATCTCTTCTCGCGTCGCGTCGATACCTTTGCCCCGACGGCGAAGTTTCCCAGCGATCAGACCGACCATCACATTGACACAATCGGTGATGCCCTCGTGACCTCAGGCTTCCTCCTCGACAACTACTTCGCAGCCGCAGATCTTGTCGTTGAAAAAGCTCTCGGGATCGAGAAAAAGCCCGAGGTCAAAACGTGGACTTTCTCGGATAAATTCACCCAGGGGCAGGAACTCAGCTACTCACACAAGAGCGTCTACAACTACGAGTATCTCTGCGTCTACGAAGTCCCTAACACAACCAACCACGAGGGCGGCTACGCCGGTCTTGAGCAGTTCCCCGAAGGCGTTCACGCGGCTGGTTACTACGAGGTGAAAGCACTCGCTCACTCGATGCATCGCGACTCGCCCTATGATCCGGAAATTTTCCGCATGGACCTCTCCGAGCCTTTTCGTCTCGGTATCGTGACCGGGGACGCCTCCATCGGTGAACTTCACCACCCGCAACCCGTCGAGCCGCAACTCGCCGAGGTCACCGTCGCCGATGGAAAACCACAATGGCACACGATGAAGGTCTGGCTCGAAAAAGGCCAGCAGCCCCGTTTCATTTTCCCCAACGGCATGGCCAACTGCCGCCAGGCCTTTGGAAAGATAGCGAAAGAATACAAGGAACAGTGGCCCGAAGAGGAGCGGGACAAAGCTTCGGGAATCTCCCAGGCCCGCCGCATCGTCCTCAAGCATGGAAAGATGCCCCACATCCGCATTCACGAAGTGCAGATCAAAGGCCCCCTCTACGATGAGTGGCCGCCCGAACCCCAGCGGGTCGTCTTTGGCGAAAAAGGGTTCAGCGCCTCCCGGAAAACGGAAATTCTCCATCAGTTCGCCGAGCGAGCCTTCCGCCGTCCCGTCGAAGACGATGAAGTGCAGCGCTTCGTCGACCTTGCCGAAAAGCGCATCACCAAAGGTCACTCTCCGCGCGAGGCGACCCTCGACGGGATCAAAGCGATTCTTTGCTCACCCTCGTTCCTCTACTTCGACGAAGCTGCAGAAAAAGAAAAAGGCAGGCTCAGCGCCTGGGACCTCGCGAACCGGCTTTCCTACTTCCTCACCGCGAGCCTTCCCGACGAGCAACTCCGGTCCCTCGCCGCCTCCGGCGAAATCCTGAAAAAGGAAACGATCCTCGCCGAGACCGCCCGTCTTCTCGATGACCCGAAATCAGACAACTTCATCGCCGGATTTCTCGACAGTTGGCTCAACTACCGCGCCCTGGGCGATCAGCCGCCGGATCGGAACAACGCCGCGCCCTACTACTACGACGATCTCGAAACCGCGATGAAAACGGAGACACGGCTCTTCCTTCGTCACCTCCTCACCGCCAACGCCCCGATCACCGACTTCCTCGACAGCGACTACACTTTTGTGAACCGTCCCCTCGCCGAACACTATCGCCTCGACGCTCCTTTCACCCACGACAATGCCTACACCTTTCAGAAAGTCAGCCTCGATGATCGACGACGCGGCGGTCTTCTCGGGATGGGCGGCGTCCTCACCGTGAGTTCCAACGGCATCGAAACTTCACCCGTCGTTCGCGGCGTCTACGTCATGGAAAACATCCTCGGGACGCCTCCCCCACCGCCACCGGACGAAGTCCCCGCCCTCGAGCCGGACACCCGCGGGACGACCACGATTCGCGAACAACTCGCGAAGCACCGCGAACTTGCGACCTGCGCCGATTGTCACCAAAGGATCGATCCCCCCGGTTTCGCTCTTGAAAATTTCGATCCCATCGGTCGCTGGCGCACGAGCTATCCGCAGGTGAACAAAAAAGTTCCGGCGGTAAAAATTGATCCGTCCGGCGAACTCTACGACGGCAGAAAATTTGAGCACCTTCCCGATTTCAAAAAGCTCCTTCTCGACCAGAAAGATCAATTCACCCGTCACCTCACCGAGCGACTTCTCAGCTACGGAGCGGGCCGCCGCATCGAACTCCTCGACCGCCCCCGCGTCGATGCCGTCGTTGCGCAGGTCAAAGAGGACGACTACGGGATGCGAACCCTGCTCGAAGGAGTCGTCACCAGCGAGATCTTTCTCTCCCGCTGATTTCCTTCACGATTTCCGCGCTTTTGATTGAATTCGACGCTCAGGGGCTCTTGGTTGGGCAACGGTGAAATTTCCTCTTTTCCGGCAGGCTAACTGCTTTCTCAGTAACAAAATTTCCATGTCTTCCTCTTCCGAACTCTCCAAAAGCCAGCTAGTTGCCAACGGCCTTGAATCCCTCGACTCCGAGGTTCTCGAAATCATGACCTGCCTCGAGGAGGTCATGAATTCAACCGGCCAATCCCATCTCGCCGAGAAGCTCCCCTGGCTCAACTCCAGCAAGAGCGCCTCCGTTAACGATTCCCCGGAGAGAACCTCCGAAGTCTATTCGATCGCCTTTCAGCTCCTCGACATGATCGAAGAGCAAGTCTCGCTCATGACGCGAAAAGAGCGGGAAATGCTTCTCGGGGCGGAAACTGAAAAAGGACTCTGGCCACGTGTCTTGAAATCGCTCCGTGAAGAGGGCTTCTCCGAAACCGCGATTGCCGAGGCAATGCAGCACGTCCGCGTCGAGCCCGTCTTCACCGCTCACCCCACGGAAGCGAAGCGCCCCAGCGTGCGCGAACGCCACCGCGATCTTTACGATCAACTCCTGCGTCTTGAAGAACCCGGACAAACGCCCCGCGAGAAAAAAGTCGCGAGAGAAGACATGCTCACCGCGATGGAAGCCCTCTGGAGCACCGGGGAAATCCACACCGAAAGACCCACGATCCAGCGCGAACTCCGGAACGCCCTCTACTACCTCCGCGAAGTTTTTCCGGAAACCCTCGAAACGATTGACCGCAACCTAGAGCAAGCCTGGAAAGAGGCCGGCTTCGACCCTGCCACACTCGAAAATGCCGGCGGCGGACCGAAAATCCGCTTTGGCCTCTGGATCGGGGGCGATCGCGATGGACACCCCTTCGTCACCGCCGAGGTGACCCGCGACACCCTCGCCGAACTCCGCCGCCAGGCGATGAAACTCTACCGCCGCGAGTTGGGCACCGTCGCCCAGCAGCTTTCCGTTTCCTCCCCCTCGCATCCGGCTCCTGCAGCACTCACGGAACGGGTTAACGAACTCATCGCCGCCCTCGGGGCCGAAGGTGCCTACATCCGTGACCGGAATCCCGACGAGCCCTGGCGCGCCTTCGGCTACCTCCTCCGCGCCCAACTCGGAGCCGACCTCGACGTCACACCGGAGGGTTTCACCGCTGACCTCGAGCTCTTTCATACATCGCTCCTCTCCATCGGCGCGACTCGACTTGCGGGACGATTCGTTCGCCCCTTGCAGCGGAAATTCGAAGCCTTCGGGTTTCACATGGCCGAACTCGACATCCGTCAAAACAGCGCCTTCCACGATAAAGCCGCCGCCCAACTCCTCGAAGCCGCCGGGGTCGAAAACGGCAGCACCTTTGCCGACTGGAGCGAAGCCGATCGGGTTGCCTTCCTCACCGCCGAGCTGGAGTCGCCACGGCCCTTTCTTCACATCGACCAATCCGCCGGTCCCGAAGCCGATGCCGTTCGCGAATGCTACCGCGTCCTCGTCGATTACCGTCGCACGCGCGGACCCGGCACCGGATCGCTCATCGTGAGTATGACCCGCCAGCTCTCCGACCTCCTTCTCGTGCACCTCTTCGCACGCGAAGCCGGCCTCACCGAAACCCACGCAGACCAGACCGTCTGTCCCCTTCAGGTCGTCCCGCTCTTTGAAACTCTCGGCGACCTCGCGAACGGAGCCGGGATCGTCGATGACTACCTTTCCCACCCGGCCGTCAAAGCCAGCCTCGCCCTTTCCGGAGGGAGCGGCACGCCAAGCCAGCAGATCATGCTCGGCTACAGCGACTCGAACAAAGACGGTGGCATCCTCGCGAGTCAGTGGGCACTCCACGACGCGCAGGAATCGATCTCCGCCGTCGGCAAAAAGCACGGCGTCGAGCTTCGATACTTTCATGGTCGGGGCGGCACGATTTCCCGTGGGGCCGGTCCCACAAACTGGTTCATGCGCGCCCTTCCGCATGGCTCGCTCACCGGAGATTTCCGCATGACCGAGCAGGGCGAAACGATCGCCCGGAAATACGCCTACCCCGACAGCGCCGTCTATCATCTCGAAAGCCTCCAGGCCTGCGTGACGAGGACCGCCGTGCATCACCGCCTCGGGGAAGCGACCGAAGATCCCGGCATCGACCTCATTCCGAAACTCGCCGAGTGGAGCACCGAAGCTTACCGCGACCTTCTCGAAACCGAGGGCTTCATCGCCTTCTATCGTCAAGCCACTCCCATCGATGCCCTTGAGCAAACACAGATGGGATCCCGCCCGTCGCGCCGCACCGGCACCGCTTCACTCGATGACTTGCGGGCGATCCCCTGGGTTTTCAGCTGGACCCAGTCACGCTTCTACCTCCCCGGCTGGTACGGCGTCGGCTCCGCCCTCGACCGTCTCCTCACCGAAGCCCCGGAAGACTTCCAGCGCCTTGCTGACACCATCGCTGAATCGACCCTTCCTCGTTATATCTTCACGAGCGTTGAAACGAATTTGATGAGCGCCAACCTCGAACTCATGAAAGCCTACGCCGACCTCGTCGAGGACGAATTACTGCGAAAGACGTTCATGGACAAAATTGAAAACGAGTTCCAACTCGCCCGTGCGCATCTCGGGAAACTTTTCCCCCTCGCCATCCACGAGCGCCGACCCCGCTACGCCAAGACCGTCGGCCTCCGTGACGAACCGCTCAATATTCTCCACCAACAGCAAATCGCCCTCCTCCGCGAATGGAGAAAAACCGAGACCGATCTGCCGAGGAATCTCATCTTTTCCATCAGCGCCATCGCGAGTGGACTGC
>CAZOUP010000024.1:0-33333 GCA_964583035.1 uncultured Akkermansia sp. | reverse complement strand
ACCGATCTGCCGAGGAATCTCATCTTTTCCATCAGCGCCATCGCGAGTGGACTGCGGACAACGGGGTGAGCCCGGAGACGAATTTTTTATCCTCACTACCAGCAGGACAGACAGTGAGGAACCCACCGTTTCACGCTCCCCCGCTTCAGGCACGTTGCTGTATTCGTGAAAATCCGTGAAAATCCGTGGTTTAACCCTCCCCGGTTTCATCAGCGAGAGGTAGTGGTGATTTTTAATCGCCAACGGCGAAGCATCGAGCCAATACGGTGGCGATTTCAAATCACCACTACCGGTTGGGCAGATAGAAAAAGCCCACGAATGGACTCGAATTTTCACGAATTCATGAAGACGAAGCTCACACTTAATTCGTGTCTATTGGTGTGAATTCGTGGGCTAAATTCCCTGGTTTCATCAGCGAGAGGTAGTGGTGATTTTCAATCGCTATCGGCACGGCATCGGGCCATTGCGGTAGCGATTTCAAATCACAACTACCAGCGGGACAGACAGCCAACCACCGAACCCTATTCTTTCAGCCGCCGCAAAATTCCCTCGGGATTTTGACGCAAATCGAGTAAAGCAACGATCGCAATACGACGGCCGTGAATGCCATAAAACAGCCCGACAGGGGTTCCGCGAATGACAAGACGCCTGATCGGATCCTCATAAATTGGAGCTAACTCCGGATGCTGCAATAGCTTCGAAATCGCCCGATCTACCTTCCCGTAAATCAGGTCCCCGTAACGGTTGTATAACGATTGGAAATCAGCCTCAGCAGCCGAAGAGAAAAAATGCTCTTCCGCAGCCATCTACGATTTCCCGAGCTTCGCTTTAATTTCCTCCCAGCTCGAACCGGAATCCGGATCTGCTAAGTAAGATTCCCAGCGATCCTTCACCACAACTCGCTGCGCATCGGACTCAGGAATTGCCGTTAGTTCTTCGAAAACCTCGTCCCAAAGCTCTGCAGCGAGAATCCATTTCTCCTGAGGAGAGAGTTTGCTGATTCCGGGAACTTGATCAGTGATCATGCAGAAATTGTAATCTGTCCCGCGTTTGACGTCAAACAAGCTTGGGGCTAATCGAAACCCTCAAGGAGCGGCGATTTCAAATCACCACTACCAGTCCTTCGCCCTGTGACCAAACTCACAGCACCGCCCACCCCAACAACCCCGCCGAGATCACGACAGCCCAGGCGGGCAGCTTCAAAATCAACAAGGCCGCCGCGACCGCGATCAGAAAGACGACATCCTTCGCCGATCCGATCGCGCCGACCCAGACTGGCTCGTAGAGTGCCGCGCCTAACAGACCCACTACCGCCGCATTCGTTCCCGCGAGCGCGGCGCGCACTTTCGGCACGGCCACGACCCGATGCCAGAGGGGCATCACCCCGAGAACTAACAACCATGCGGGCAGAAAGATTCCGATAAGCGCGATTGCCGCCATCCCCCATGCGCCGCCGGGACCTTCGATGAGCGATCCCAGAAAAGCGGCAAAAGTAAACAAGGGACCCGGCACCGCCTGCGCCGCGCCATAGCCAGCGAGAAACTCCTCGCGACTGACCCACCCGGGCGCAACCACCTCCTCGCTCAAAAGCGGCAGGACAACATGCCCGCCGCCAAAGACGAGCGAGCCACTACGATACATCGCGGTGAAGGCTTCCAAAGCCGCCGAACCGGGCATCAATTTCACGGCAAGTGGCAGACCGATCAAAAGAACAAAGAACGCGATCAAACACGCCGCCCCGACCGCATAGCCTGACTTAACAGGGTTAGGTCCCTCACTTAACCCTGTTGCCTCTCGCGCCGAGGTTTCTTTCCCTAAAAACACGAGACCAACGAGCGCCCCGAGCGCAATGACGACAAGCTGCATCCACGCGAGACCGGTCGCCAAAATAACCCCGGCAGCGATGAGCGCGATCAGTTTTCGCTTTCGGTCAGGACACAGCGCGGTCCACATTGAAACGACCGCCTGCGCAATGACAACGACAACCGCAATCTGCAAGCCGCGAAGCCATCCCGTCTCGGCATCAAGCTTACCGCCGAATTTCATGACGCCAATTCCGAAAAGGGTCAAGGCAATCGCCGACGGCATCGTGAAGGCAAACCAGGCCGCGAAAGCTCCCGCCCAGCCCGCTTTTCGCCAACCAATCGACAGCCCGAGCTGACTGCTTGCCGGTCCGGGAAGGAACTGACAGAGCGCAAGCAGGTCCGCGAAGTCCGCCTCGGACATCCATTTTTTCACGCCGACAAAACGGTCGCGAAAAAAGGCAACGTGAGCAGTCGGCCCGCCAAAGGAGGTCAGACCGAGGATCAAAAATTCGCGAAAGACTTCGAGAGCAGACTTCATGGTTCTTTCCGATGGCCCTGTTTTGCGGTGAACTCAACGAAGGAAATACCCGGCAACGAATCTGTCACTCGGCGCGCCAGAGCCAGCGCAACGAATCCGGAAAGATCGCGCCTCCGTGGTTTCCGTTGTGCCCGCCCTCACCGAACACGAATTCGTAGTCATACTTCGCAAATTTCAGCGCCGCTGCCATCTGCTGATTCGCGAGCGGCCAGTTCCCGTGTTCATTATCAAGATCGTTCGACCCATCCTGGAGGAAAACGCGAAGCGGCTTCGGTTCCGTCTTTCGGATCAGTGCCGGATAAACATGCCCGCCGCGGATATTAGTGAAGCTGCCGATGTGGCTGAGGACTTTGCGAAACAGATCAGGTCGCTCCCAGGCGACAGTGAAGGCGCAGATTCCGCCACTGCTCATTCCGCAGATCGCGCGCTGCTCCGGGTCGTCGGTGAGCCGATAGGATTTCGCGACTTCGGGGAGGATTTCTTTTTCCAGAAACTCCGCATAAGCCGAACTGAGCGTATCGTACTCAACCGAGCGATTCGTGCCGACACCTTCGGCCGCTTTCCAACTTTGCGGCTCCGTGAATGAATCGATGTACCAACCCGGATTGAGAAAAATTCCTATCGTGACCGGCATCTCACTGGCGGCGATGAGATTGTCAAAGACCACCGGCACGCGGACCTGCCCCTTCACATCGACGTAGGCGTGGCCGTCTTGAAACACCATCACCGCCGCGCGTTCAGTGCCCTCAGGATCATACTGGGCGGGAGCGTAAACGTAGTATTCGCGGTTCGTGTCAGGGAAAATGCTGCTTTTCCAGGTGTGTTTCGTGACTTTGCCCTGCGGAATGCGCTCCTTTTCCTGCGAATCAGGGCCGAGCAGATATTCTTTGGGTTTCTCCTCTTCGGCGAAGCCGGCGATTGAGGACAGGGAGAGAAGTATCAGGAAAATGAACAGGCGTCGAAACATAAGGTCAAATTACAGGGTTCGAGGGCCGCGCCGCAAGAGCGAAAACCGCTTAGAATACGGAACGTCCTGTCCTTGCATCTTTCCCTGATTCCAATCAGTTTAAGGTTCACCCCTTTTCTGCGTCTCATCTCTCATGAATAGTCTGTCCCGTTTCCTTCCCCCCCTCATCGCCCTCTCAGTTTTCCTTCCTTCTCTCTCCTGGGCACAGTCGGAAGAGGTTCGTGATCAACATGTCGTCGCCCAGCTCGTATCCGATCAATCGACGATCGCTCCCGGCGAGCCTTTCACCCTCGGCTTGAAGTTCGTGATCGATCCGACCTGGCACACCTATTGGATCAATCCGGGTGAAACAGGAAAAATCACGGAACTGAACTTGTCGATGCCCGAAGGTTTCTCCGCAGGTCCACTTCAGTTTCCCGTTCCGAAGCGCTTCGTGACTGATTTCGGCTTCAATATAGTCGAAGCCGGATTCGGCTATGAAGGCACTGTGATCCACCCGATCACGGTGACGCCACCCGCCGACCTCAGGGTGGGCGATGAAATCACCATCACGGCGGAAGCCGATTGGCTCATGTGCGATCCCGCCACCTGCGTTCCGGGATCGGCATCTTTCTCGATCACGCTTCCCGTTGCCTCCGCTCCGGAGAAATCGACCGAAGCGATGGCCCTTCAGTTTCACCGGAAAAAGGTCCCGCAGAATGTCGAGTGGGCCACGGATCTCGCGCTCGCAGATGGCAAAGTGACGGTCACGGTCGCCATTCCCGAAGGCAGCCTCCCCGCCAACGCGAAGCTCCATCTTCACCCTTACCAGAATTTCATTTTCGACCAACTCTCCGAGCCGGAGATTTCACAGGAAAACGGCAAGACGACCTTCGTTTTTAACGCCGACGAAACCCTGACCGAAGCACCGGAGTCGTTTGCAGCGCTTCTCGTCGCCGAAACTAACACAACGAAAACCGGCTATCGCGTCTCGATGGGTGACGCTGCCGTCCCCGGCACCGTGACCGAAAACCCATCGACCCCGAATCAGCCAGTCGCCGAGGCGGAAGCACTCCCTTTTGGCGGCGGTCTCCTGGGAATTCTATTCGCGGCTTTTCTCGGAGGCATCATCCTGAATGTGATGCCCTGCGTTTTCCCCGTGATCTCGCTCAAGGTCATGTCCTTCGTCGGCCAGGCCGGAGAAGATCGGAAAAAGGTCCTCGCGCACTCGCTCACCTTCGCTCTCGGTATTCTCGTCTTTTTCTGGATCCTCACCACGGCGATGCTCGTGATTCGGTCCGTAAGCGGCAGCGATGTCGGCTGGGGCGTGCAATTGCAACAGCCCGGATTTGTCGTTGGTCTTATTTTTGTCATGGTCGTCGTTGCGATGAGCCTTTTCGGCGTCTTTGAGTTAGGCGCTTCGATGACGAGCGTCGGCGGCGATCTCGCCAACAAATCAGGTTACGCAGGCAGCTTCTGGAGCGGTGCCCTCGCGGTGCTCCTCGCAACACCCTGCACCGCGCCGCTCATGGCTCCGGCGATCGGTTTTGCGCTGTCGCAATCGGCTCCGATCATGTTCCTTGTCTTCACTACTCTGGGCCTCGGCCTCGCCGCCCCTTACTTCGTTTTCGCGATCTTCCCGAAGCTGCTCGATGTCATTCCTCCTCCCGGTGCCTGGATGGAAACCTTCAAGCAATTTATGGGGTTCCCCATGCTCGCAGTCGCGGTCTGGCTCATTGGCGTGCTTTCGAAACAGCTCAATGTCGAAGGCCTCCAGTGGTCGCTTGCGGCAGTTCTCTTTCTCGCCATCGCCGGATGGATCCTCGGACGCTTCTGCGGCTTTGATCGCTCCAACTCAGCACGGATGAAAGGTCGCGTCGCTGCGATTCTCTTCTTCGCGCTCAGCATCGGAGTTGCATGGAATGCCACCGGAAGCCGCGCCGAAGCCAGCGAAACTGACATTCGCGAAGTGATCGCCTCGAATCAAAAGAAGGGCACACCCATCTTTGTCGATTTCACCGCTGAGTGGTGCGTGACCTGCAAAGTCAACGAGCGAACCACGATCAAGACCGAGGCCGTCCAGCAGCTCTTCAAAGACAATGGCATCGAGTTCGTGATCGCCGACTGGACGAATCAAGACGAGCGCATCACCGAAGTGCTCAAGACCTTCGGACGCGCCGGAGTGCCGTTTTATGTGCTCTATCCAGGGGATCCGAATGCCGCGCCCATCACACTCGGTGATGGATTAATCACCCAGGGTGACATCGAAGAAGCGATCGCGAAGTTACCGAAGTAAATTGGGGGAAAGTTCGTGCGAATCTCAGGCGATTAGAAATCGCCTCTCCTTGACGCAAGCGTGAGATCGAGAGCTCAAGGAGGGGCGATTTTCTATCGCCCGGCAAGCCCTGCCGAATCACCAGCAAGGCCAACACCACAAACCGTAGTGGTGATTTCCAATCGCCATCGGCGAAGCGCATGGGCCGATGCGGTGGCGACTTCAATCACCACTACCGACTACTCTTCCAACAGTTCGAGCATCTTATCCGGGTAATCGGTGATCACTCCATCGATACCTTGAGCGATCCACTTCGCTGACTCTTCCGCATCATTCACGGTCCAGAGCGCGATACGATAGCCGTCAGTTTTCAGCCGGTTAAACCCTTCAACCGTTAGATCCTTAAAATTCCACCCGACCCAGTCCGGTTTCAGTTCCGCCAACTGCGCGAGTTTTTTGGCATCCAGCTCCTTACTTCCCAGCGCTCCGGTTTCGAGACCGGGAAGCAAGTCTTTCATTTCCTTGATAAACGTCCAACTGAAGCTCTGCACGATTACTTCATCGGCGACATCAAGGGCCGTCAAAACCGCCGCGTAGGACTCCGCTTTTCCGGTTTTTCTCTCGATGAGCGGGATCACTTTATTTTCCTGACAAAGCTTCACCGCATCGTCAAATCGCATCAGCTTCTCCCCTGCATACTCCCCGCCGCGAAACCAGGTCCCGACGTCGAGATCCTTCACTTCGTCCCAGGTCATCGCTTCGATCTCTCCTTTTCGCCCGACGAGTCGATTCAACTCATCGTCGTGAAAGAGCACGAGAACCCCATCACTGGTTTCGCGGACATCGAACTCGATGACTTTCGCTCCCATCCCGATCGCCATTTTAATCGCTGATCGCGTGTTCTCCGGAGCAACCGCACTGGCACCCCGGTGAGCAATAATGATGGTCTCAGCACTCACTGTCATCGTTCCCAAAAACGCGAGGCTAAGCCCGCTAACCCAATTGAATAATCCTTTTTGCATTGCCTGAAAAAATCTTCGTCCTCGCGACCGGATCATCGAGGAAACGTCGCACATTTTCGATCTGCTGAGAACCGGAACACGCCGCCCCGCTTCCCTCAGAATCCGAACAATCAGTCCCTAACAGAAGTTTATCCTGATGTCGCTCGAGAAATCCTGCTGCGTGTTCTTCGTCGCGGTTCAACGCATTTCGCCCCGAACCAGCCGAGAGATCACCAAACACGTTCGGGTAGTCGCTCAGATACCTGTCAGTCAGTCCTCCCGCCTTCACCTTCGTTTTCGGATACAGATCAGTTTGAACATGGTTAGCGTCGATGTTTCCCCACCAGGTCTGAGCATGACCAATAAAATTCACGGTCGGGTAGGCTTCGAGAACTTTATGAAAACGCTCGAAGCCCATGTTGTAGCGTTCATGCTCAAAATGCAGCAAGACCGGGACCTCGTAGGCTTTGGCCACGTCGTAGACTAACTTCATTGGAGCGGAGTCGCATTCGAGATGAAATTTTGATTCGCCAATCCCGACGGCACCATTTTCGAGCCACTTTTCGAGCTTCGGAACGGCTCCCTCCGCATCGGGGATTTCATTGCAGAAAAAGACGAAGGAGTCCGGAGCCGACTGCGCAAGGCGGGCCGAGGCCATCGTCCCGAAGACCCGCGCCGCCAGTCCGTTCGATTTCCCGAGATGCGTGGACTCCATCGAAAGGGCCGATCCCGAAGGGAGCAGCACCGTTTTCGAGATACCCATCGCCTGCTGATGCGCGAGAAAGTCTTCATTCCGCCGACCGGAAAAATTGATATGCTGGTGAATGTCGATGATTTCCTCGTCGCGGTTCGCCGCCGCCCATGCCACTCCGGTTCCGAGTAGCCCTAATCCCGCCGTTTTTGTGAATTGTCTTCGATTCATCGCTTTGTCACGATCAGTGCTAGCAGGAATCGCTGCGCCCTGACGAGATGAAACTATCCCCCGTTTACGTCCTTTCTTTGCTTCTTCTTTCAGACCGCGGAAGCTCCGAAGAGATCACGATCGCCGCTGAGGAATTCCCCCGCATTCCGCACACCGAACCATCGGAAGCGATCAGCACCTTTGAAATCGAAGAAGGCTTCGCGCTCAACCTCGCCGCTCACGAACCGGCGATCATAGACCCGATTGCGATGACCTTTGATGAAAAGGGTCGCGCCTACGTCCTCGAAATGCGGGGCTACTCAGAGCGACGCGAGGAAGCACTCGGACGGGTCCGCCTACTCACCGACACGAACGGCGATGGCGTTTTCGATCAATCCTCCATTTTCAAAGACGGACTAAAATGGCCGACGGCGATTCTCTGCTACCGCGGTGGCGTCTTTGTCGGCGCGACGCCGGATGTTTTCTTCTTCCGCGACAATGACGGCGATGGTGCCTCCGACGAAGAGCGACATCTTTTCACCGGCTTTGGAGAGGGGAAACCGGAGCTGAACATGCAGGCACTTTTCAACAGCTTCCGCTGGGGACCGGACAACCGGGTCTGGGGAGCGACCGCAGCAAACGGAGGAAAGGTGACCCGCCCCGACGCGCCGGAGTTCGGTCCCGTCGCGCTCCGGGGAGCCGATTTTTCCTTCGACCCGGAAGCTCTCGATCTGCGCCCCGAAAACGGCACCGCCCAATACGGGATGAGCTTTGACTCGCAGGGGCGGCGCTTTGTTTGCTCAAACTCCCGTCACCTCATCCAGGTCGCCTACGAGCGACATCAGGTGCGCGCGAATCCTTTGTATTCACTCTCGCCCGCGCTCGTCGATATCCCCGACGACGGTGCCGCTGCGCCCGTCTATCGGATCAGCGCGGATGAACCCTGGCGCATTGTCAGGACGAGGTGGCGGGTTGCCGGGGTCGTCAAAGGGCAAGTCGAAGGCGGCGGTCGCGTCTCCGGCTACTTCACCTCCGCGAGTGGTGTTCACCTCTATTGGGGAAAGGCGTTTGGTGAAAGCTTCCTCGACAATGCTTTCATCGGCGATGTCGGGAGCAACCTCATTCATCGGAAAGTCATCGCCGAGACCGCCGGAGGCTGGTCCCTCGTGGGCCACCGCCCTCATCCCGATGAAAAGACCGAATTTCTGCGCAGCACCGACAACTGGTTTCGTCCCACCAGCTTCGCGACGGGCCCGGACGGATGTCTCTACGTGACCGACATGTATCGTGAAACAATCGAGCATCCCTGGTCTCTCCCCGCCCCGATCAAAGAACACCTCGACCTCAACAGCGGCTTTGATCGGGGAAGAATCTATCGCATCGCCCCAGTCGGCTTCACTGCTCCCGAGCCGGTCGATCTCGCGACGCTGAGCGATGAGTTACTCCAGAGAATCCTCGCGGAGGAAACGCCCTCACAATGGCACGAAACAACGGCGCGGCGTCTTCTCTACGAACGCGGAATTGCGATCGCAAAACCTGCCGCGCATCCTTTTCCCTCAAGCCTCATGGCCGCAACCGTAGCACTAACCCCGGAAGAGGCAGGTCAGGATCCTTGGAAAGAGGCCGCGTATTTGAACGCCCTGCGAACCGCTGACTCGCTCGCGGAGGCGTGGACTTCAGCGGCGCTTTCGGAATCAGAGATCGCCGCCGAAATCGCGATGATGATCGGTCGCAGTCGTGATCCCGAACTCGCTTTTCTTGTCGCGAACGATTTCGCGTCGCAATCGCCCTCGGCATGGGCCGCCCGCTCTCTCGCAGGACTCGCGCGGGGCGTTCGCAGCGGGATCGACAATACAAAGGTCGCCGATCTGACTGCGGAGGGATTCTCGGCCCCGACTTTTTCCTACGCTGACTTTTTGAAGCTCCCGCTTTGGTCAGCCCTGACAGAACAGTGCCAGGAAGTGCTCGCGGCCGAAGCTTCCGGCGAAAACAAAGAGGCCGCGATTTCGATGCTATCCGTCATCGGAGGAGAAGACGCTCAAGGATTCCTCGCCGGACTCCTCGCCGTAGAAACGACCGACGATTTATTGAAAGAGCTTCTTGTCGGAGCGATCTCAGATCCGCAGGTCATCGCCGCCGCGTTTCCAGGGCTTCCGTCGAATGCAAAAACGGCGACAACAGACAAGATTCTGAATTCAGCCGAAGCCTCCGGAATGATGGTGGATCTGTTAGAATCCGAAACCGTTTCACTCAATGATTTACCGGCAGCCCTCATCGAAGGGCTACGGGCGCATGCCGATAAAACCGTATCCAGCAAAGCCGCCACGGTGCTGCCTCCCGTCATTTCACGAAACGCGGTGATCGATCAGTATCGCCCGGCAATTGAAATGGCCGGTGACACGCAGGTAGGGAAGCAGGTTTTTTCGAAAATCTGTCTCTCCTGCCATCTCTCTCACGAAGGGGAAGGAATCGACCTCGGCCCGTCGCTGGCGAGCTTTGCGACGGCGGGTCGCACCTCACTCTTGGAGCGCATTCTTGATCCCAACCGTGAAGTCGCGCCGCAATATGAAGCTTATGTTTTCACGATGACTGACGGTCGCGTTTTTTCGGGAATGATTCGCGCGGAAACGACCGACAACGTCACCCTGCGTCTCCCCGGCGGGATTGATCAAACCTTCCCCCGCCGCGAAGTCAACTCGATGCAGGCTGTTGGAATGTCCCTCATGCCCGAAGGGATCGAGAACACCCTGACCGTGGCAGAAATGGCGGATTTGCTCGCCTACCTCGAGTCCAGCGGTGCGAAGTAGCGAATGACGTCAGTCTTTCGTCCCCTTGCGAGCCTCAAGCATCGCGGCGAGACTCGTCTGCACGCTCCATGGCTGTCTTCCTCGATATCTTTCTCTCGGTCTGTCTTCCCATCCTCGTTCTCGCAGGCCTCGGTTGGGGCCTCGATCGGATTTTTGATCTCGATCTCAAGACTCTCGTGAAGCTGAACATCTACCTGTTCGTTCCCGCTTTCATTCTCACCCGCCTTTCCAGTTCAAACCTCGAAAGTGAAACCGGACTTGCGGTCGTCGGCTTCACCCTCGCCATGATCATCGCGATGGGACTCATCAGTTGGGCGGTCTCCGCCGCGACCGGCCTGACTCCGGCGCGTCGCTACGCGATGAAGCTCAGCACCATGATCTACAACTGCGGAAACTGGGGAATCCCTCTCATGACGCTCGCCTTTGGAGTCCAAGGCGGCGTCATCCAGGTCTTCGTCCTCGCGACGATGAATGTCGCGAGCTTTTCCATCGGCGTCATTCTCGCAAACGCGGGCAATGAAGGGCGAAAAGGATGGCTCATTCCCATTCTGAAACAGCCCTCCCCCTGGGCTGTCGCGACTGCCCTGACAATGCGCTATTTTGGAAACCCGCTCGAAGACGTGACCTTTGTCTGGATCCCACTTTCCTATCTCGCCGATGCTCTCATCGCCTTTGCCCTGATCACGCTTGGCGTGCAGCTCGCGAAGACAAAACCTCCGACGATTCGTGGCTCTTTGGGCCACGCCTTGATCATTCGCCTCCTCGGTGGTCCCGCCGTTGCGATGCTCTTTACCTGGTGGTTCGGATTTGAGGGAACCATCGCCGCGATCCTCATCCTTGGCGCAGCTGCGCCGACAGCCGTGAACACCGCTCTCCTCGCTCACGAATTCAACGCCGACAGCCGCTTCGCCGCGGCGGCCGTTTTTTACTCAACGCTTGCGGCGTCGATTGTCGTCACCGCGCTTCTGGCGATGCTCCGGGCCGGGTGGATTCCATGGGCAGTGCCGTGAACGAGGGCAGAGCCTATTCGTGTTTATTGGTGTGAATTCGTAGGCTCAACCTTCCGAAATCTCTGAGGAAAGCCTACTAATGACACGAATTTTTTGGAAAGTTCCGCACAATCCCCACAATCACTTCTTTTTCCCGAAGATAAGTCGGTAGACGAGAAGGATAACGATCACCCCGGCGACCGAGATCGCGAGACTGATCGGATCCCAGGGATTCCCGGGGTCAGACGAACCGATCTCCAAAAGCCCGGCGACATACTTGCCAACGACGGCTCCGCCGATACCCAGCAGGATCGTGATAACACATCCACCGGGATCTTTACCCGGCATGAGAAATTTTCCAAGCGCTCCTGCGACGAAACCGACTGCAATCGTGATTAACCAATCCATGACGTAACCATCGCAATTCGTGTGAAGCCTGTCGAGTCACTAAATCCTCCCGCAACCAGGGGCGACCGCCTTACAGCTCAACGCCTCACCATTTCATGACCTTGCGCAGAAACTGCGAGACCTGCTCAGTTTTCGGGTCATCAAACAATTCCGAAGACGGTGCCTCTTCGACACATTTCCCCTCAGCGAGAAACAGAACATAATCCGCTGATCGCTTCGCGAAACCCATCTCGTGAGTCGAAAGAACAATGCGCTGGCCGCATTCACAAAGCTCGGCGATCAGATCGAGAACCTCCGCTTTCATCTCCGGATCGAGCGCCGAAGTCGGTTCGTCGAGGAGCAGGAGCGACGGCTCGTGCGCCATGGCTCGAGCCAGCGCAATCCGCTGCTGCTGCCCACCGGAAAGCTGGCCGGGACGCTTCTTGACATGATCAGTGAGACGAAATCGTTCCACCACTTCATCAGCACGCTGCGTCGCTTCCTCCTGACTTCGCCCATACACTTTAACGAGAGGGAGGACGATGTTCTCGAGAGCAGTGAGATGCGGGAAAAGGTTAAACGATTGAAAAAGGAAGCCATTTTTCCGGCGGATCGCGCGGAGCGCTCCCTCTTCCAGGGGGAGCTTCACCCCATCCATGATGACCTCGCCGGAAGTTGGAATCTCCAATCCACCGAGAAGCCGGAGAAAGGTCGATTTCCCTCCGCCTGAAGGACCAATGAGAGCGAGGACCTGCACATCATCACTGAGAGTGAGCGAGACATCGTCCACCGCTTTCGTGTTACCGTAAATTTTGCTGAGACTGCGGGTTTCAATTCTCATAGGCGAAGCGCTTTTCGAGATTCCGACTGAGCAGCGAGATCGGAAAGGTGAGAATGAAGTAGCCGAGAATGAGAGGCAGGTAGGCTTCGAAAGTCGCGTAGGTGTTCGCGTTCGTCTCCCGTGCCTGCATCGTGAATTCGTGAACGCTGATGACGAAGAGAAGCGAGGAATCTTTGATCAAATTCGCAAACTGTCCTGCTGAGGCTGGAAGGACGCGCCGAATCGCCTGAGGAATGATCACGTAGCAATAAGTCTGCACTTCCGAAAAGCCGATTGCTTTTGCCGAGAGCCATTGCGACTGCGGAATCGATTCGATCCCACCCCTGAAAATCTCCGCGAGGTAAGCGGCTGAAAAGCATGACAGAATCACAAGACCGACCCCGAAACGACTGTCCCATCCGATACTGTCAGCGATGAGATAATACCCGATCAGAATCTGGGTGAGGAGCGGCGTTCCGCGAATGATCTCGACAAAGGCGCGCGACAACCATCGGGGAATCCGGTGAGGCGAGAGCTGCCCGGCCGTCAGGAGTGCTCCGATGACGATGCTCAAGACGAGCGCCGCCGCCGAGATGAGCAGGGTCGTTGTCCAGCCGTTCAGGAAATTTTTCCAGTAAGGCGCAATCGCCTCCCACTGGTAGTCGTGTGAGGCAACGACCCAGAAAACGAAGCAGAACGTCGAGCCGAGGAGGATCGAAACGGTCAGACTGAGGAAGAGTTTCAAAACAAATCAGGTCGCAGTCTCTGCGGTAATGCGATGCGTCGGAACCGGCATCCCGGGGCGGAAGTGCTCGAGGTGCGTGATGCGAAAAAGGAGACCCGCATCTTCGGCGATCACTTTCTCAAGGGCTTTGTCGGCCGCTTCCTCCAGGGTGTCCGGATCGACTTCGGCACGGATGTTTAGCAGCAACTCACCGTCGTCGAGCGGTTCGTAAAGATGGTGAGACAACTCAGGTTCGGAGTCTCCCCGCACGAGGTTGATCGCTGCGATTTCCATGGGGTCGCCGAGAGGCGTTAGCGTCATCTTGAGATGCGCGACCTCAGCCCCGGCTTCATCAAGCTTCAGTCGCAATGTCAGGGCGATCGATTTCAAGATTTCGTTCCCGTCAAATTCGTCAATCGGTCCCCGCTCGTCGCAATGAATTTCCACGGTCGCGTTGAGCCAGCCAAGGAGCGCCTCGCCTTCCCCGTAGCGGTCGTAGTCGATATCAAGGAAGCGGGTCGAATTCATTTCCGTCGTCATTGCCGCCTCAAACCAGGCTTCGCAGCCGCTTCCGTCACGCGCCGAAATCTCGAAAATCGTCGCCTCAGGGAATTCTTTTTCCATCGCCGTGCGCAGCTCCGCAAGCGTCGGGGCATCAACAAGATCGAGCTTATTGATGACAATGAACTCCGCTTCTTCGAGTTGCTTTCGGTAAATGTAAGTGACGTTTTCTGAAAATTTACGCCCCTCAGCGACGCCGAGAACCTGCGCGGCACGGATCGGGTCCACGAGGACACTCATGGGAGCGACGGTATACTCATCGCCGTAAATTTTCTGAAGCGGCAAGCTCACCGTCGCGACGAGATCCGTACAACTTCCGACCGGCTCGGCGAGGAAGACTTCCGGCCGGGTCTCAGCCGTGAGCGTCGTCGCGGCATCGATCAGAGAATTGAAGCGGCAGCAGAAACAGCCGCCGGAAATCTCTTCGACCGGGAACTGGTTCGACCGCCCGATCGCTGAATCGACAAGCCCGGCACCCTGATCGTTCGTGATCAAGCCGACACGCTGACCCCGCTCATCGAGGTATTTCGCAAATCGCTGAATCACCGTGGTCTTTCCCGCACCGAGAAAGCCGCCAATCATGAGGTATCGAGAAGACATGGGGAACGTTCCACTCTGAACTTTGAACATTCAACGTCCAACTTTGAACGTTCAAGGTTTAGCGTTGAATGTTGGACGTTTGATCGCGCCGCGATCAGTAGCCTTCTTCCTGCATCTTTTCGATGAGCTTGCCGAGGTGGGCGACGTAGCCGTCGACGTCCACGCTCGTTTCTTCCGGCTTGCCTTTGACAGAATAAAGCCAGCCGTCCGCGTAGGGCGAGCTTTTCACGATGCAGGCGTCTTCTTCGATAATGGGGTTACCCCTGACAAAGCTCCCTTCCATGACGGAGAAGAGATCGCTCGCCGCTTTGAAGCCCTCAACATAGCCGATTTGCTGGCCGGAAGTGACCGGATCTCCTTCCTTCACTTCATACTGCGCTTCGACGAGCTCGCCGAGCATCCGCGTCGCAAATTTGGTGAAGCCAACCCGCCAGACGCCGGGATTGTCTTCTTCCTCCTCCATCCAGTAGTGGCTGAGCGAGTATTGAAAAGAGGCGGGGAGACGGGCTGAAAACCTCGCGTGTTTGAATCGAACAAATTCCATGTTAACCGAAAAATTTTGCCCTTATAAACTCGCTGATCATCCGGGATTTCGTGAGCTTGTAACGCTTCTCAAAAACGGCGTAGCCGCCGGCTTCCATTTCATCGAGAATGCGGGAATAGATACGTCGCATCAGCTCAGCAGAGCGCATCGACTTGCGGTCCTTCTCCGGCAGGGCCGCGGTGGCCTTTTCGTAAAACTCACGGGCGACCCCGGTTTCGTGTTTCATGAGTCGCTGAAAACAAGCCTTGTCGGGCTTTCCCGCAAGAAAATCCTCTTTTGACAACCCAAACCGGGCAAGGTCTTCGAGGGGGAGAAAAACTCGTCCCTCCTCTGCATCCTCGCCGACATCCCGCAGGATGTTTGTCCACTGCAAAGCGTAACCGAGCTGCTCGGCATAGACTTTCGACTCCGGCTCCTGACATCCGAACAACCGGATGCTGACGAGTCCCACCGCGCTCGCGACGAGGTAACAATAGGCCATGAGATCCTCCTTCGTCTCAAAAGTTTGAGGGTTGAGATCTTTTTCGACGCCGTCGATGATCGCTTCCAGCTCACCGGCATCGAGGCCGCGAAGGCGCTGGAGTTGAACCATTTCCGCTTCGATCCCCGGTCGCGGATCGGCGTCTTCACTCCGGATTAAGCGTCGCCAGCGGGAAAGGCCTTCGATCCGGAATGCAGCGCTCAAGCCCGGCTCATCAGCGAGGTCATCGGCGACGCGACAGAAGGCGTAGAAGACCCGCATGTCGTCGCGTTTCTCACGAGGAAGGACAGCAAGAGCGAACGCCAGATTTGATCCGCTGCGGCGGACTATCTCGGAGGAAGTGGCGTTGACGAGATCCACGGGAAGCAGCGTGAGACGGGAGAGTTCTAGTGAACCTTTCCGAAATGATGACCGAAAGGATAGTAAACAAAAGCGGCGCGCCCCACGATGTTTCGCTCGGGGACGACACCCCAACCGCGAGAATCATGGCTGTTGGCGCTGTTGTCGCCCATCGCCCAGTAGGCGGCTTCCGGCAGAGTGACGGACCGGGTCCCCTGAGCAGTGTAGCCCACGTAGATTCCGGTTTGCTCCATGACCGCCTGAATGCCGGGCTCAGTCGCCACTTCCCCGTTCACGAATAATTGCGGAGGCCGGATTTCGAGGGTGTCCCCCGGAACTCCGACAAGCCGCTTGATATAATGCTGAGAGCCAAGACGCGGATCGATGGTGCTCTGGATGCGTCCAATATCACGAGTGACGAAAACAAAAACCTCACTTCGCGTCGGCTTTTTCCAATGGTAGATGAATTTGTTCACGACGAGTTGATCACCGGTATCGACAAAGCCTTTCGCGATCGTATCGCCTTTTGAAATGGGAACCGTCTTGATAAAGCCGGGCCGGGCCGTCAATTGCCGATTCAACAAGGTCATGATCCGGCTGTCAGTTCCCGGCGCACTGTATTTGTGCCCGTTCTTCGTGATCAGATAGGTCCGGGGGAAGAAGATGAAGTGAGTTTTCCCATAAAAGTGCTTTTCATCGAGGATGAGGGCGTCGTCCTCTTTGGCGATCCACTCGACGTGACTGCGACCATACCAGAACTTGTCCCAGAGCAGCTTCGGAGCCCCCGGCTTCTCGTAATCGTCGGGGGCATGGTACTGCCCCTCCGGATTCATCTCCTTAATCGGGTAGGCGATAATTCCGTTTAAGGTCGGCTGCATCGAACCGGTCGGAATTTTAAACTGCTGGATGAAGTAAGCCCTAATTCCCATCGCAATGACAACTGCGACAAAAATCACTTCGATATTCTCTTTCCAAGCTGAGGCACTGTAACTTTTCACCGACTTCTTGCAGGTGTCGGTGAGGTCATTCGCGAGTTCCTCAAGATCCCTGCGCTTCGAATCACCGTCAGCGAGCGCGGTCGTGAAGGCTTCCTGCTTTCCGCAAATGACTGACTTTTTTTCGTCAGAGATCAGGTCATCGTTATAGCGAAGAAATTTTCGGACTCCTTTGAGCAGCGCTTGTCCCTCTTTGATTCCCTTCTTGTCGAGGGGAAGCTCGGCGAGTTCTTCCGGCGGGCGTTTTTGAAACATGAACATGAGTAAATGGGGTGTCAGTCCGTCTTGAGGACTTTAATGAAAGCATCCTGCGGAATGTTGACCCGACCGATTGCTTTCATCTTTTTCTTTCCTTCCTTCTGCTTTTCAAGGAGCTTCCGCTTTCGCGAAATATCACCACCGTAACACTTTGCGGTCACGTTTTTCCGCATCGCGGTAATGGATTCGCGGGCAATGATTTTCCCACCGATCGTCGCCTGAATTGCAACGGTGAACATCTGTGGCGGGATCACTTCTTTAAGCTTTGCGGCGAGATGACGACCACGATACTCGGCCTTGTCACGGTGCACGATGACCGAAAAGGCATCGACCGATTCGCCGGCAATGAGTATGTCCATTTTCACCAGTTTACCGGGCTGGTAGGCAGCGTGCTCGTAGTCCATGCTGCCATATCCGCGCGTCATGCTCTTGAGGCGGTCGTTAAAATCGACGAGAATTTCGTTGAGCGGAAGAATGCAGGTGAGGAGCACCCGAGTCGCGTCAAGTGTCTCCGTATTGAGCAACTCGCCCCGCTTCTCGGCGACGAGCTTCATCATGTCACCGATGTAGTCGTTCGGCGTCATGATATAAGCCTTCACGGTCGGCTCAAGAATCTCCGTGATGTGCTGCGGCTCGGGGAGGTAACTCGGATTATCGACTTCGACCTCTTCGCCATTCGTCTGAAGCACTTTATAAACCACGCCCGGGTAGGTCGAGATCACATCCATGTTGAACTCACGACGGAGGCGCTCCTGCACGATCTCCATGTGCAGCAGTCCGAGGAAACCGCAGCGGAAGCCAAAACCAAGCGCAGTCGAACTTTCCGCCTGATAACTGAAGGCCGCATCGTTGATCTGCAGCTTACCCATCGCGAGCTTAAGCTGCTCGAAGTCATCCGTGGCAATGGGGTAAATCCCGCTGAAAACCATTGGCTGGATGTCTTTGAAACCGGGGAGCGGCTTTGCGGATGGATTGCGGGACTCCGTGATCGTATCGCCGATTTTGACCTCACTGGAGGTCTTCATGTTTGCGATAAGATAGCCCACATCACCCGCCTGGAGGGAATCCCGCGGGCTCTGCTTCGGGGTGAAAACACCGACTTCTTTGACGTCATAAGTCTTCCCGGTCGCCATCGTTTTCATCCCTGTGCCGCGCTTCACCTCGCCGCTCATGATGCGAACATAACTAACGACCCCGCGATAGGTGTCGAAAATTGAATCAAAAACCGAAGCGCGCAGAATGTCGTCTTCAAACTCCCGCGGCGGCGGGATCCGGGCGACAACCGCTTCAAGAATTTCTTTGATCCCGATGCCCATCTTGGCACTGGCTTCGATCGCCTCTTCGCCTGGAATCGCGAGAATGTCTTCGAGCTGCTTCCTCACCGCTTCGACATCCGCATTCGGCAGGTCGATTTTGTTGATCACCGGAATGACGCGAAGATTCGCTTCATTGGCGAGATGAACATTGGCGACCGTTTGGGCTTCGACACCCTGAGCGGCATCGACAAGGAGGAGAGCACCCTCACACGCGGCGAGGCTACGGCTCACCTCGTAGGAAAAATCAACGTGACCGGGGGTGTCGAGCAGATTGAGCTTGTAGATCTTCCCGTCGTCAGCCGGATACATCATCGTCACCGGATGGGACTTGATCGTGATCCCTCGCTCCCGCTCCAGATCCATGGAATCGAGCTGCTGGGCCGAAGAATCGCGCATCGAGACTGTCTGGGTCGACTCAAGAAGACGATCCGACAAGGTCGTCTTACCGTGGTCGATGTGTGCAATAATCGAAAAGTTACGTGTCAGTTCAATGGCCATTTCCAAAAAGCAAAAGGTGCGGACGCACCGGGGCGAAACCTAGTGTGATCCTGCTGATTGTAAATGGCTTTCCGCCTGCGGGAAGCGGGAGTTTCGGACCGTTCCGAGCTCGGAATGATCGGGTCTCAGATGGAGATACCTTCCTGAGTGAGAACTTCGGAGAGGGCTATCTCCATCTGCGAACGACACTGCGCTGTCGTTTTGTGCAGAAAGCCATGCAGGGCAGCATCCTCCTCATTTCGATCTTCGCACTGCTCACTGTATCGTTCGAACGCGGCAAGGCTTGAAAGAAGACTCGCGAGATGCTGAGGACACTCGCATTTCACGACAGCCGACATGCCCGCTATTCTCACGAGTTGTTCATCGGAAAAAGCCCGCTCCGGAACTTCACCGGGTGAAGGCCGCTTGAAAGCAGGCACATCTTCGTTTGTCGATGGCATCTCTTCCCCTCTCCCGGAGCGAAGCGCGAGTTGGATGTCCGCAATACAGGCAAGCTGGATCTCAGCGGCATCAACCGGCGCGCGAAGGGCCGTAATTTTTTTGATGTCGAGCGGCTGGATGAGATCGCCTTGAGCAAAGCGATAGACCAAAATCGCGCGGCGCACATGCATCACCGCGATGGCTTCCTGTATCTCCTCGATCTCTTCAGCGAATATTGTGTCCCGTTCGATGATAAGAAGATCGACTGCTCCTGCTCGCAAACCGCTAAGCAATTCCGGAATGGTCTGAAACTCGCCGACGATACGCAACGCCGGCGCGGTATCTGCCGCCTCTCGAACCGCCTGTCTAATAATTGTCCCAACCAGTCCGATGCGGCAAACCCCCGCTGGAGCCGTCTCTTCGAGGCCGTCGTCTCCGATCCTCGACTCCATGACACTGGAGAGCCTCTCTTCCAACTGGGGCGTGCCAAGGCTCGCGACACTGCCGATAGAATGGCCGTTATCCACCAAAGTTTTCAACAAAGAGAGCCGTCGGATGTCTGATTGGGTGTACTGACGGCGCTTACTGTCGCTCCGGCGGGGATCCACCACTTGATAGCGGCGCTCCCAGACGCGGAGAACATGGGAAGAAATCCCAGTGAGCCTCGCGACCGCGCTAATTTCAAAAAACTCTTCCGTCTGACTTTCCATGGGTAATTAAGGGGGGGAATGCTGTGAATAATACGCTTCTGAGTCAATCTTAAGACAAAATTCAAAAAAACACTTGTCGAATTTATGTTCATAGACAAGACTTAGTCAATCAATAACATCACTTAGACAGATTATGGACAACGAAAGAAACAAATCAGAGGAACGCAAAATTGAAGCTGAGTTGATGTCCCGCGTCGCAGCGCGTGACGAAGTTGCATTCGCCGAGCTTTCTGAGAAATATTCAGCATTGATTTTCTCAACAGCGTTTAAAGTGCTAAACCACTATGAAGACACCGAAGATGTGATGACGGAAGTGCTCAACACAATTTGGAAGAAGGCTGACACCTACCATTCCCAAAAGGGCAGCCTCGTCACCTGGATCTGCACCACGGCACGGAATCGGGCGATCGATCGAGTCCGCAGCGTTCAGCGCAGAAGTGCCCTCTACGACAAGTTTGAGGAAAAAATTGAAGGCGAAGCTCCCGAAAAGCGGACGACCGGTCGCGAAGATCTCTACCGCGCCGACGCCCGACGAGTCCTCCAGACCGCAGTCGTGTCTCTTTCACCCGAGCAGCGGGAGGTGATCGAGCTCGCTTATTTCGAAGGCCTCACTCAAAAGCAAATCGCGGAGCGGATCGACAGTCCACTTGGCACGGTCAAGGCTAGAATCCGCCGCGGCGTTGAACGCCTGCGGCTTTCGATCAACGACCGTCTCAAAGGCGAAGGGCAACTCCTTCTCTCCAGCGTCACGGATTGATTGTAGCATCACAACGGCATCTCTTCTTTTGTCATGAAAACCGCATCATCGAAGCACGTTGTCGTGATTGGAGCAGGTCCCGGGGGACTAACCTCGGCCATGCTCCTCGCTCATCGGGGATTTAGGGTCACCCTCGTCGAAAAAGAAAACGTCGTCGGCGGACGAAGCCGTGACCGAACCCTCGGTCCCTACTCCTTCGACACCGGGCCGACCTTCCTCCACCAGAAATTCGTGCTCGACGAGATGTTCGGCGAAGTGGGGAGGAAATCGGAAGATTACCTCGATTTCGTGAAGCTGAATCCGATGACCCGCCTCACCTGGGGCGATACCGAACTTCACACCTATCCGACGCGCGAGCAGATGGAGGCGGAGGTCGAGCGCATCTTCCCCGGCGCCGGAGAAGGTTACCGTCGCTTCATGAAGGATCACGAGAAGAAACTCCGCGATGTTTACCCGGTGCTCCAAAGGCCTTTCGGGTCGGTCACTTCGTATTTCAGTCCCCTTCTTCTCAAGTCGCTTCCTTACATCACGACAAAAAAATCCGTTTTTGATGTTCTCGGCGAATACTTTGAGGACGAGCGCCTGCGTCTCGCTTTCACCTTCCAGGCAAAATACCTCGGGATGTCTCCGTGGAAATGCCCCGCTCTTTTCTCCATTCTCGCCTACACCGAGTATGAATTCGGCATTTACCACGTCCAGGGTGGCCTTTGTAAAATTTCCGAGGCAATGGCTGATGTGATTGAGGAAGATGGCGGGAATATTCGACTCGGCTGCGAGGTCGAGGAGATCCTCCAAAGCGGCAAGCGCATGACCGGTGTCAAACTCACCACGGGCGAGGTGATCGAAGCCGACGACGTGGTCGTGAATGCCGACTTTGCTCAGGCAATGACGACGCTTCTCAACGGGGCGAGTGTCACCGCGACAAAAATGAAAAAGAAGGCCTTCTCATGCTCGACCTTTATGCTCTACCTTGGGGTTGATAAACTCTACACCGAAGAGCCGCATCACCACGTCCTCTTTGCTGACGACTACGCGAAGAACGTCCACGACATTCAAAGCGAAGAACGGATTTCCGACGACATGTCGATTTACATCCGGAACTCATCGGTCACCGACCCGCATGTCGCGCCGGAAGGGCACTCCGCCCTCTACATTCTCGTCCCGACGATCAACCGCCGTCACGATCAGGATTGGGATTCTTTCAAACAGGAATACCGAGACAAAATCATCGCTCGGATCGAAGAGAAGACCTCGATGAAAGATCTCAGCGACCACATTGTTGAGGAGGAAATCCTCACCCCCGCGAATTGGCAGGAGGACGGAGTCTTCATGGGCGCTACGTTCAACCTGTCGCACCACCTCGGCCAGATGCTGTATCTCCGGCCTCACAACCAGTATCAGGGTTTTGAAAACTGCTACCTCGTCGGAGGCGGAACCCATCCCGGTTCCGGCCTCCCGACGATCTACGAGTCCGCCCGCATCAGCACCAACCTGATCTGCGATCATTATGGCGTGAAATATGAAGCGGTCGATTATGCCTCCGACTATTTGAATGGAAATTTCCCGCGAGCTGAAAAGCCGGAGTCTGTTGTCTGACCGAATTTCGATTGAAGGCACAACGAAGCGTTCCCCGCCAGCTGCTGGATCGAACCACCTCAAAAGAACCGAATCGAGTCCGCGAGTGACTAATTTACATCAAGATCGATCAGGTTTGCTAGTCGTCCGGGAGGACCCGAATTACAGCCCTATCTTCGGATAGTCCTCTAAAGGGTGAAGCAAACAGTTAGCGAGTTGATTCTTCCGGTAGTTGAGTAAACGGCTCTCACCAAGCAGACTAATGTGCCAGCTGGCTCAGGAAAGAAGAGGACCTCGAAATTGCTTTCAGGACCCTAATTTGTCACCTTCATGACGATGACTACAAGCTGAAAACGTCCCGCCAGGCTTCAGATCCATTGAATACAGAAGAGTGGAAAGAACAGTGTCATGATTTTGCCGGGGAACTATTCGAAATGATTTACGTTAAACTGGCAACATATCGAACCGATTTACATGCCGCCTTACAGTCCTGACTTGAATCCTATCGAACGCCTTTGGCACCACCTCAAAAGCCACTCCCTCGCTGGCTTGATTACCAAAGCCGGTGAGTAACTTACCGAAAAACGAATTGAGTCAATCCGGTCAATGAATCGAGATCCAAAGCTCCTATACTCCGCCTGCAAACCTCACGACAAATCAACGGAAATACTTTCCGGAAATCGTCGAATTATATAGAAACAACTCCCGAACACCGGAAACGAAGATCAAAACGCCGGTCAGGACCAGGACAACCGGAAGCAGGACGAGGAGACGATACCCTAAGGAAACCCCGGGCTCGAGAACGCTCTGATTCGGATCGGCGGGATCATAGTAAGCCTTCAGGTCAGTCTTCGGATAGTCCTCAACAAATGCCTCCGCCTCCTCCCTCGATGCAAAACCAATCCCGGTCGCGGAGCGGACGCTGCTGAAATACTCGATCCCATCGGCCGCAAAAGTATAACTGATCACCGGCACATAGTTGGTGCGCTCACTCTCGTTGGCGATGCTGCCTTCGAAACTGACGTAGCCGCTTTGGTAAGCTGCTTCAGCGGCAGGCCATGTCCGACTTTTCAATCCCAGCTCAACCCGCGGCTGCCACGATTGATAAAACCAGAATGCCGCCCCGAAGAAAAACAGGGAACCGACAACTAAAATCAACAAGCACCAAACAGGTTTCATGCCGCGCTTTCCCGAACGATCAATGCCCCTCACAGATCGCGTCAATCGTGCCGTCCGCCTTGAACTTCACGACGCGAAAACCGGAGGTCGCGCCATAAAGCAGCGAACCATCTTCCGTTCCTGAGAAGCCCTTCCAGTACTCGGGCCAACCCGGCAGCTTCCCGATTTCGCCCGTCACCGAAGTGAGAGACTCGGTCGAGGTGAAGGTGTAATTGGCGAGCCCTCCCGTGAGAATGAGGCTCCTGTCATGGCTAAACCCAATGCCGTAGTTAAAGCTGCCTTCCACCTGAAAAAGGGTGAACTCTCCCTCTGGACTCACCTTTGTGTTCACGTTGCTGTATCCCACGATGATGACTTCATCGCCCGCGTAAACCATCTCCCCGTTGCGCTCTTTGTAAAAGGTCACCGTCTCACTCTCAATCGCCTCACTCGCGACATCGATGACCAGATACCCGGAAGTGTCACCATCGTTGCGCTGCTCGAACTCTTTCCGCTCGATCCCCATCAACTCTTTCGGAATATCTCCGCGCTCCACTTTCGGCTCCGCTTCATCCTTCGCACTCTGAGAAAGCACCGCGACTTTCGAACCGTCTTCTTTCAGCGCCAACATCGCGACCTTGAAATCTTTAGGCAGAGCCACGGAGCCTTTGGGGACCCCGTCGTCAAATTGATACAACCCGACAAGCGGATCGCTGTAACTTCCGTTCTGTCCCGCGAAAAGCCCCGCCTCCGGTGCCGCTGAGAAATTAGCCACCTTGGAGACTTCCGCAATCTTACTCCAGTTCTCTGTCGCGAAAAGGTGAACGGAATCCGCCGAATCATGAACCGCGAGGACGGAACCGCTTTGATTAAAAACAAGGCTCCTGATCGTTGTCCCTATCCAGTGACGAGCCAACACATCCAGCTTATTTGAATCAAGAACCAGAAGCGTCCTTGTATCGCCACCGGCGACGACGTGATGACCATCTCCCGAAACCGCAACCGTAAGTCCACCGAGTGGAGTGCCCGCGCGCGTCGTTGGAATGACCGCGAAGAGGAGAGTCGTGCCCAGAAGAATCAAAATGGTTTTCATGAATCAGATGAAGTTAAAGGTTGGAATTCGACTCTGATTATAGAAGTTCGGCGAATCATGTCATTCCAAAACGGTGCCAATTTAGTAACTTCTGCGAACCGGGATCTGCGCCTGCGAGGGCAGAAAACTCACTGCAGCGCGACGTAGCCACTGCCGTCACCATTGGAGGCCGGATTCAGCGTCTTGCCCTCCAAAGTAAAACTCGCCTCGTAGGTTCCCGCTTCTCCTTTATCCCGGGTCGTCAGAGAAATGATCACCTCAGCATCAATCGGTGAAGTGTAGCTGAAAGTGGCAAAATCATTAATCGCCTCTCCATCAAACCGCCCTGCTGAATTGCTATATTTTCCATTCTTTTTCGACATAATGACCGGGATAAACCCATTCGGCTGAAAGGTAACTTCAAGAGTATCTCCGGCCTTCACCTTGACCGTGTAATCGTCGCAGTGATACTCGCCCGCATACTTTCGGTCTCCTTCTTTAAGTTCATTGGCAAACGCTCCCGCTCCGGGCTCTTTTGGAGAAGATGGAGTTTCGGGTGCCTTGCCACCATCAGCGACCGCTCCTTCCATCTTTTCTTCCGTCCCGCCTCCTCCCGCGCTTTTACTTCCCTCAAAAAGCTGGTTCAAAGTCTTTGTGATTTCCTCGGGGGTGAGTCCCGCTGCGTCCTGAATCTCAACGCGGACGAGGTGCTCCCTGACGGAGCTGGCTTCCTGCGGTGAGGTGACGATGTCACCGCTTGAATTTTCAAAAATAAGTTTCGTGTGAAGCGTCGCAATGAGAGGATAATCGCTCCCCTCATCAGAAGCAAAGCGAGCCGGAAACTGGTAGGGACCCGCCGGTTTTCCGGAGATATCCCGATGAGGGCCCTCGAGACGAACGGCCGTCCCGGAAGGTCCGAACTCCAGATTATTGATAAAGAGCGAATCAAATCTCGGGTTCGATTTGATGACACCTTCAAGGTCGCCAATCTGCACCGACATGCCCGCATGCGAGGATGAAGTCAAAGCAAGCGCGGCAAGCAGTGAAAGAACGGAAAAAGATGATAATGGAGAACTCATGGTTTTGGTGAATGATAGGAAGTGAAGATTGGAAAAGTGAGACGAACAGAAAATCAGATTTATCCGACAATTTGTCCACTGCAGATTTTTCACCTATCAAACTCACAAACTTACTTCTCCCGCCGCCGCTCGTGGCGGTCGGAGGACTTCATCATTCGCGCCATCTCGACCGGCAGCTCGGAGGCGAATTGCATCAGCGCTCCCGTTTCCGGATGCGGAAAGCTCAGCTCCGCCGCGTGCAACGCCAGGCGCTTCGGTCGCTCACTGACGGGGCGGTCCGCCTTTGGCAGATCAGAGTCCGGGTGGTATTTCTCATCACCGATAATCGGACAACCAATATCCGCGAGCTGAACCCGGATCTGATGACGGCGTCCGGTCTCGAGGGTGAGCTCCAGAACAGAGCGCTTCTCCGTTTTCCGCAGGACCCGATAATGCGTGATCGCCTCCCGCGTCCCGTCGCCCGCCGGAGCACTGCGGACACGCAATTTGTTCGACTCGTCGAGATGACTGCGGAGCGTTCCACTTTTTTCCGGGGGCACACCATCGACGACTGCGAAGTATTTCTTGGAAGCGCGCTTCCAGTTGTTCTGCAGTTCGCTCTTCGCCTCTTCGCTCCGGGCAAAGACCATCAGGCCCGAGGTGTCGCGATCGAGCCGATGCACGATGAAGATCCGGTCCTTCCCGCGAGGATGCGTCTCTTTCACATACTGAGTCAGCTCCGAGTAGGCCGTGACTTCGTCTGCTGACTTGGTTGCAATCGAGAGGAGCTTCGCCGGTTTCAGGATCACGATGACCGACGCATCTTCGTGGATTAGTTTCATGCCCGCCGGAAGTTCCGGACCGGGCAGTGGCTTCGCCGTCGGGGCAAGGGTCACGACATCGCCCGCCACGAGCGGATGCGTCGAATGCTTCGCGACCCGTCCATTCACCTGGATGCCATCGAACTTCAGCCACTGACGCACCTTCGTGCGCTTCACCTCCGGCAGTTTCTCAAAGAGAAAAAGGAGGAGAGTTCCGTCGTCTTCGGCAGTAAAAGTTTCGCGCATGGGCTGTGGGGCAGGGGGGAATCTTCGTTCCTTTCCCTGAATTCGTCGTCCAGTTTCTGAAGAGGATTCGGGATTGAACTATCCCGAAGTCTCAACAATGCTCCCTTCATGTCCTCCCCGTCCAGCGATCCCCTCCACGGGATCACCTTGAAAAAGATCCTCGAAACCCTCGTCGCCCGTCACGGATGGAAGAAGCTCGCCGGCGAAATTGAAATCCGTTGCTTCATGTTCGATCCCACGATCAATTCCAGCCTCAAATTCCTTCGTCAAACCCCCTGGGCCCGCCGCAAAGTCGAGGAATGGTATGTCCGCGACCTTCTCAAATATCCAGGGGAAAACGACGAGGCTACTTGAAACAGAATGCTACCCCACCGTCACGACCTTGATCTCGATATCGACGAGGTCATTCACGAGGTGCCCGCCGAGACGGCTGAAGAATTTCCCCGAACCGTAGATGACATTCCACACCGTCCGGTCGATGAGAAATGATGCCTGCGCCGCGAGCTTGCCGTCCGGAGTGACCCCGGCGACGCAGCCGAATTCGTCGGAGGAGAGATCGGATGGATCAACCTTGACGAAGACATCGCGGAGATGCGGAAATGGCCGCAACCCACCACTTGAATGAGCACACCCATGCGCATCGTTCTCCAATCCTCTTTCATCATTCTCAGCCTTCTCCCCGGGATAGCGTTCCCGGCTGAAACGTCGGCAGACAGCACCCCGCCTCCGCGCCCGCAACTTCAGATCATCAACGGATCGCAACAAACGATCGAAATCTTCTGGATTCGTCACGACGGGAACCGTGTCGCAAACAGCACCGTTCCGTCCGGAGAGAACACCGTCATTCAGACAACAATCGGACACCGCTTCGCCGTGGTCGGTCAGGAAGATAGCATTGAAAAATCCGTGACCAGCAAGGTGCCGGTTCAAGCCTTCCGCTTTGACCCTCCTGATCCCGACGGTATCCCTGCCTTCTACACGCAACGCATCGACGCCGGAGGATTCCCCATCGTCGCCTCCGCGACCGTCAATCCCTACGCGTTAAAAGAAGCGGCCTACCTCGTCGATCTCATGCTCGCGGAACGCCCTGACGTCCGCGACGCCATGATCAAAAGCGGCGCCCGCCTCTGCATTCTTGCGTGGGATGAATTCACGACCGACCAACCCGAGTGGAAGTGGCTCGAAACACGGTCCCTCTCCGGCTTCCCCGGCGTTTCGACGAAAGACTACCGCGATGCCCGGGCCCGCGGCATGGGCGGCAGCCTCACCGACCCCTTCTGCTCCTGCGCCGAGGAGAACTTGTTAGGGTATCCCGGCGATCCCTACTCGACCGAAAACATTCTCATCCACGAGCTCGCGCACAACATTCACCTGCGCGGGATGACGAACGTGGACCCGACCTTTGACCGGAGACTCAAGGATGCTTACGACTCCGCGATGGAGGCCGGCTTGTGGGAAGGAAAGTATGCCTCCGTGAATCATCACGAATATTTCGCCGAAGGCGTCCAGAGCTGGTTCGACGACAACCGCGAAAACGATCACGACCACAACCATGTCGACACGCGAGCAGAGTTACTCGACTACGATCCGGGACTCGCCGCGATGTGCCGTGAGGTGTTTGGAGACACCGGGCTGAAATACACAAAGCCGGTGACACGGCTGCATGGGCATCTTGAGGGATATGATCCCGAAACCGCCCCGACGTTTGTGTGGCCGGAAAGGTTGCGGCGGGCGAAGGGGATGATTCGACGGGCGGCGGAAAAGAGATCGGGGAAGTGATCGACGAATGCTTGATATCCTGTGCTACATTGGCTCATGGGGTGGATTCTATTTTTCGATGGCGATTGCGCCTTCTGTTCCGCAGGCGTGAGAAGGGCATACCATTTTGATCATCACCAGAGACTCAAATTTGCTCCTCTTCAGGGTAAACTGGCTGCGGAACGTGGATTTACGGAATATGCCGATCCAAGGGGAGGATCCATGGTGATTTTGCGGGAAGCGGACGAAAAGGCTTTTTTTCGCAGCGACGCAGCGATCGAACTGGCGCGAGCCCTCGGCGGATGGTGGAAGCTCCTCATTCCGATCTCGCTGATCCCGCGTTTTATCCGTGATCTAGGATACAAATGGATCGCGGACCATCGCTATTGGATCTCAAAAAAGGCCGATTTCTGCATGCTTCCGGATCCGGAAATGGAGAAGCGGATACTGGAGTGACCTGTCCCTCGTAGGAGGGAGCTGGAGGTCTGTCCCTCTATCCTCTGACCCGAATCCCCATCGTCACCGATCCCAACACTGCTCGTTACGCGATTTACTATCTGTGTCGGTGTAAGTAGTGGGGGCCATCCCTCTTCGGGATTGAATTCTCACCCGCAAAAGCCTACGTTGCGGTGTGGAAACGCCTGCCATAGACCGATCCGATTGGGTCACCAAAAAATGCTCCTCCTTTGAAGAAATGCGTCGACACCGCGTTCAACAATGGCAGGAAGAACCTTTCATGAGTCGATTGGATGCCGCCTGGGAACTCGTTGAGGAAGCATGGCGAATGAAAAACAACGACCCCGATGAACTCCGACTTCAAAGATCTATTGCGACTGTTGTCCGAAGAGGAAGTTGAGTATCTCATCGTCGGGGGCTACGCGGTGATTTACCACAGCCAACCCCGATTCACGAAAGACCTGGATCTTTGGCTTCGCCCGTCCAAAGAGAATGCGGCCCGAGTCATGCGTACCTTTCAACGATTTGGACTGCCTCTCCTGGGTGATGTTACTTCCTCCGATTTCGCAAGCGAGGGCCTTCAATATGCGATCGGACGTCCTCCGAGCATGATCGACTTCCTCACCTCGATTCCCGGGCTGGATTTCGAGACCTGTTGGAAGAACCGGGCCATTGCCGAGGATTCGAGCATCTCCTTACTCTTCCTCTCAAAGAGCGATTTGATTCAGGCAAAGAAAACCGCGGGTCGACCTCAGGACCTTGCCGACATCGAAGAACTAAATCGGATAGATTCGTAGAATTGTAACTCAATCGAAACGAAGCATCACCGCAATGCAAAAAATGGAATGTCAACTCTGTTTAGAAAAGCATAAGCTGCAACGGTCGCACATCATTCCAAATTTTTTCCGTGACCACAGCGGTACAACTTATCCGACGGGACAGTCACAACAAGCGCAACCATTCACTGTCATAACCAATACAAAACCAGGGAACAAAGTTGAACGAAAACAACATGGATTCTATGAGAAGAAACTCGGGCTGATTGAATTTTTGCTATGTTCCCACTGCGAACAAAAACTCTCTAAATACGAAGATTATTTCAAGCGCTACTTTTACGGAGGAACCGATCCAATTAGATTCAGAATTCCATTAAAAGCAGACCCATTCTTCGAAGCCGATTACTCGAAGATGAAATTATTTTTACTATCGATATTGTGGCGCGCTGCTGTAGCAAATGGTAAATTCTTCGAGGAAATTTCTATTCCAAGCCGCGATAAAGAATTCTTGCGGTATATGCTACTTCACGAGAACCCAAGAGAAGATTGTGAATACTTTTGCTCAATCAGTCGATTAGTGCCCTCAAAAAAACTCGATGAAATCTTTAAAAAGCATTCCATCTCTGTAGAAACCGCCGGGTTTGCGCCGGTAAAACACGATTTTGAGGGCTACTCCACTTACACGTTCATAGTCGGTGGCCTCGTTTTAAGTTTTTGTATAAGTTCAATAGGTGTCCCCAGCATTTTAAGAAACACCTACATTAAAAAGTCAGGCCGATTTTATTTATCGCCGATGAAAGCTGATCAATTTTTTGAAGATTACTCCAAAAAAGTGATCAGTTCCGGAAATTTAACATATTCAGATGTGTTGAAAGACATAGAAGCCCGAAAGAGAATCTGATAGCTCCCCAGCCTGAGAGTCCCCTCACAAATCACCCTTCTTCATCTCCGCCACCGCGAAGTCCGCCGCTCGTGCCGTCAGCGCCATGAAGGTCAGGCTTGGATTCACACACGAGACGGAGGTCATGCAGGCTCCATCGGTGACGAAGACATTCTTCGCGGCGTGGACTTGATTGTTGCCGTTGCAGACTGAGGTCTTGGGATCGCGGCCCATGCGGGCAGTGCCCATCTCGTGAATCGCGGTGCCGGGGAAAGACTCGCCGTCCTGGGTCGAGACGTTCTTGAGACCGGCAGCTTCGAGCATTTCGGCAGCGTCGTTTTTCATCGCTTCGCGCATCTTCATTTCGTTCTCTTTAAACTCAGCGTCGAAGGCGACAACGGGCATCCCCCACTTGTCGAGATTGTCGCGATCGAGCCACATTTTGTTCTCGTGATAGGGAAGCGTTTCGCCGAATCCGCCCAGTCCCATTGACCACTCTCCCGGCTCGGTGAGTTCGTTTTTGAAATCTTCGCCGAAGCTCAATTCCGCGACGGAGCGTCTCCAGTCACCTCTCATGCCGCCGCCCTGATACCCAAAGCCACGCAGGAAGTCGCGCTTGTCGTCACCGATGTTGGCAAAGCGCGGCACGTAGATGCCATTCGGACGATGACCGTGGTAGTAGCGATCGAGGTCACCCTCCCAGCTGCCGCGAGCACCGGCGCGGAAGTGGTGATCCATGAGGTTATGGCCCAGCTCACCGGAGTCGTTTCCGAATCCATTCGGGAAACGGTCGGAGGTGGAGTTCAGGAGCAGCGCGGTCGAGCCCACGGTGCTCGCGCAGACAAAGACGATCTGCGCGTAGAACTCACGCTCTTCGTTCGTCTGCGAATCGATCACGCTGACGCCGGTCGCTTTCTGCGCGTCATTGTCGAAAAGGAGTTCCCGCACGATCGAGTCGGGACGCAGGGTCAGATTCCCCGTCGCCGTCGCGGCGGGCAAAGTCGCGGATTGGGTGCTGAAGTAGGCACCGAAAGGACAACCCCACTGGCAGCGGTTGCGATGCTGGCAGGGACCACGGCCGACGCCGAGTTGTTCCTCCTTCGCGGCGGAAAGGTTCGCGACCCGACCAATCGTCATGTGACGTCCCGGGAAGTTTTTCTCGATGCGCTTGCGGACTTCTTTCTCGACGAAAGTCATCTCCATCGGCGGAAGGAAATCGCTGTCAGGGAGCTGCGGGAGACCGAGCGCTTCACCCGAGATCCCGGCGAATTTCTCAACATACGAATACCACGGCGCGATGTCCTCGTAGCGGATCGGCCAATCGACGCCGTAGCCGTCCTTGGCATTCGCCTCAAAGTCGAGGTCGCTGAGGCGGTAGCACTGACGCCCCCACATGATCGATTTACCACCAACGATATCAGGACGATACCAATCGAAGCGCTTCTTCTCGACATACATGGAATCCTGATCGCGAAACCAGTAGTCCGCCGTCATCTCATTGTAAGGATAATCCCGCGCCAGTTTCGGCGAGCGCTCCTTTTGTTCGACGGTGAGCTGACCGTTGTATTTGAACTCCCAGGGGTTCTTCATCGCCGCTTCGTAGTCAGCGATATGATTGAGCATTTTGCCACGCTCAAGCATGAGGACCTTGAGCCCCTTTTCAGTGAGCTCCTTGGCAGCGTATCCACCGGAGACACCTGAGCCGATGACGATGGCATCGTAGGTGTTGGCTTTCTTGGCTTCGATATTGAGATTGGGCATTTTGGGAAAGGAGTTGAGGAGTAAAGGAGGAGAGAAGTGGAGAATCTAACCCTGTTAGATCGGGGACTTAACCCTGTTGAATTGAAGTAAACCGCTAATGGGCGCTGATTTTCGCTGATCCGATTCTCTGCTAGGAACATTTCTGAATATCAGCGGCCATTAGCGTTGATCAGCGGTTTCTATTGCGATGCTACGCGAAACGCCTATCGCGCGTTCATGATGCATTTCTGCCCCTTCTCATACGGGATATCGCCATCGAAGCGACCGGGGATCGGCATGTATTGGAGGTTCTGCGTCACGCCGATTTCGGAGGTGAAATAGCCGACTTGGGAGAACTGCTTGATCTGCTTGAAGTAGCCTTTGTCCTTCTTCGCGGTCTCCGTGATGATCGCGATCTGCTCGGGGCGGGCGAGATCGACAAAGGGCTTCTGATAGGCTGCCAAACTCCGTTCATCGATACGGGCGAGGCCGGCGTAGAATTTTTTCTGCGGCTCGAGCTCGTAGCAATCCCGCATCACGCGGATGATGAACTCGTGCGCTCCGGCTTCCTTTGCGCCGGGGGTGTCTGTCTCGGGAATGATGACATCGGCGACCTCAGCGAGGAGGGCCGTCATCGCCTCGGTCACCTCGACGCTCGGGCCGGTGTTCGTGACCTCGCCCATGAGGGCGGAAGTGAGTTGGGTGGAAAGAGCCCCTCCAAACATGAGGGACATTCGTTGGACAGCAGCGCGGCGATCAATCATACAGAGGTATGATAGGATACGCTACAGGGCGCGGTCAAGCTCACGGCCTTCCCGCGATTTTCCTCTTTGCCGTTTCTACTCGCCCGCCCAGACGCGGACCCAATCGATCTCGCAGGTGCCGAAGTCGAGGCCTTTGAAATCAATCTGACGCTGATCGCCCATGTCGATCAATTCGCTCTCGAAACGGTGTGTGGTGCCATCGATAGTGAAAAGTAGGGCGCCCTTCTTCAGCTCGATTTTAACCTCAGCCCACTCGCCAAGCGGCAGAAGCGGTTCGTCGGTGAGCACTACTTCTTTGTCTTTGAACAGCGTCAGCTTCGTCTTGTCCTCTCCAAGGCTGAGGGTGTGAAAATGATG
>CAZOUP010000023.1:14648-44170 GCA_964583035.1 uncultured Akkermansia sp. | reverse complement strand
AGAGCCGCTTCCGAGCAGCGAACTGGATCACGCCAAAGCCGACACTCATCACGAGGAAAAATCCGATCACGACGAAGACCACGGCCACGACGAAGCACACGCCACCGATCCCGATCTCATCGCGAACCCGCTCCCGCACGTCCTCATGCTCACCGCGATCGTCGTCGGGGTCGCGACTCTCGGGGTCGCCCTCGCCATTTCTCAAATGATCTTCAAAGAGTTCGGTACCCTCGAGGAGAACGAAATCCTCGAAGAAATCAAAGCAAGCGCCTCCGATGGTTGATCAAATTCCAGCTCTCCTCGTCCTCGCGCCGCTCTTCGGTGCCTTGCTCGTGGCCCTAATCGGACACCGCGATCATCGCGTCTGTTTTCCGATTGCCCTCGCGTCACTCAGCGTCACCCTGATCGGGGCGATTGCCGCCGCGCAGCACGTTTTCGCGCACGGTCCCATGGACTACTTCGTCGGCGGGTGGGAAAAGCCGCTCGGTATCGGAATCCACCTCCGCATCGACGCGCTCAACGCGCTCCTCCTCATCGCGATTGCGACCGTCGCGGTCCTCGTGACCTTTTTCTCGATCCGACGGGTCGGGGAAAAGAACGCCGAAAAGACGCATTACTTCTACATCCTCTTCCTCCTCCTCTGTCTCGGCCTTTTCGGGATCACGATCGCCGGAGACGCCTTTAACCTCTTCGTTCTCGTCGAAGTTTCGTCGCTCACCAGCTACGGCCTCATCGCGATGGGCAGCTCCCGACGGGGAACCTACGCCGCTTTCAACTACGTCCTCATGGGCACGGTCGGGGCCTCTTTCTATCTCCTCGGCGTTGGCTATCTCTATCTCACGACAGGGTCGCTCAACATGCAGGACATCCACATGATCCTCGCGACCAATCCGGAGATTGCGGAGTCAAAAGCGGTCACGATTGCCTTCATTTTTATCCTCGTCGGAATCTGGATCAAGATGGCCTTCTTCCCACTCTACGGCTGGCTGCCAAATGCTTACAGCTACTGCCCGTCGAGCACCGCCTGCTTCCTCGCGCCTCTCATGACGAAGATTTCGGTCTACATCATGATCCGGGTCATGATCAGTGTCTTCGGGCTGGAATGGGTCTTTGTCAGCCTCGGCTGGAGCCACCTCGTCGTCTGGCTCGCCGTCATTGCGATTATTGCGGGATCGGTCCTCGCCCTCGCGCAGCGGGAGATCAAAAAAATGCTCTGCTACCTCATCGTCGCCGAAGTCGGCTACATGGTCGGCGGAGCCTGGCTCGCCGATGAAGGGCTCTGGGGACTCACCGGAGCGCTCTACCACATCCTCGCCGATGCTGCGATGACGCTCTGTCTCTTCCTCGCCGCCGGCATTTTCGTGAAACGATACCGCGCCCGTGAGATCAGCGATCTCGACGGCATGTTTAAGAAAGCCCCCTGGGTCATGGCCGCGTTCGTCATCGGTGCCCTCGCCATGATCGGGGTCCCGCCGACCTGCGGATTCTTCAGTAAGTTCTACCTCATCCGCGGCGGGATCGATGCCGGGCACTGGGAGTATGTCGCCGCGCTCTTGATTTCCAGCCTCGTCAACGCGGTCCTCTTTTTCCGCATTTTCGAGATCGCGTTCTTCGGGAATAAACCGGTCGAGGGTCATGATCATGCGCATGACGATCATGACGAGACCCCGGAAATCGCCACCCCGGAGAGCGCCCCGCCCGTCTGGTCGGGAAACCTCCCGCTCTTCGCGAGTGCGATCATTATTGTTCTGTTAGGAATTTTCAACGGGCCCATCGTCGCTCTCATCCGCACTTTCTTCGAAGACCTCCCCATGGTCGCTTCGCAGCTTTCATTTTTGACCACGCTCCCGTGAATTTCTTCCTTTCATATTCATCCGGCGAAGACCCCGTAGCGGAACCTGTCAAGGTTCCGACCGCAAAGCACCCGGCCACCGCACTCCGGAAGGCTGACGCCGTCCGCTACGGAGTGACCCCGAATCCCGTCACTTAGCATGGAAAACACGGTCAACAGCTTCCTTCCTCTTTGGGCCTGCCTTGCTTCTTTGCTCGCGGTTCCGCTTATCGTCATTTTCCGGAAGGAGATCTTCCTCCGCGAAATGTCGACCTTCCTCGCGGGAGTCATCAAACTCGGCTTCGTCATCGCGATGCTGCCAATCATTCTCGATGGCAAAACGATCGTGACCGAACTCGTCCCCGGCATTTCCGGCCTCAGCGTGCCGATCATCTTCCGCGTCGATGCCCTCGGGATGATCTTTGCCCTCGTCGCCTCCTCCCTCTGGATCGCGACCTCGGTCTACGCGGTCGGCTACATGCGCGGGCTCAAGGAGCATTCGCAAACGCGCTTCTTCGCTTTCTTCGCGCTCTCCCTCTCCGCCACCCTCGGCGTCGCCTTCGCCGGAAACCTCCTCACGCTTTACCTTTTCTACGAGATGCTCTCCCTCGCGACCTGGCCACTCGTGACGCATCACCAGGACAAAGAGGCTCGCGGCGGCGGTCGCACCTACCTCTCCTACCTCCTCGGCACCTCGGTCGCCTTTGCGATTCCGGCGATCATCTTCACCTACCTCAAAGCGGACGGCGACCTCTCCTTCGCCGGACCCGCGATCCTCGCGGGCAGCGATCTCGGCTTTCTCCCCGCCGTGATTCTCCTCCTCGGCTTCGCCTTCGGATTCTCCAAGGCGGGTCTCATGCCCTTCCACTCGTGGCTCCCCGGCGCGATGGTCGCCCCGACCCCTGTTTCCGCCCTCCTCCACGCCGTCGCGGTCGTAAAAGTGGGCGTCTTCTGCGTGATCCGCGTCGTCACCGGCGTCTTCGGGATCGACCTTCTCAGCAAACTCGGGGCAAATCTCGTCCTCTGCTGGGTCGCCGCCTTCACCGTGATTGCCTCCTCGCTCATCGCCCTCTCGCAGGACAATTTGAAACGCCGCCTCGCCTTCTCCACGATCGGTCAGCTCTCCTATATCGTCCTTGGCGTCGCCCTCCTCCACGAGCTCGCGATCAAAGGATCCGTCCTCCACATCGCGGCCCACGCCGTTGGCAAAATCACGCTCTTCTTCTGCGCCGGAGCGATCTTTGTCGCGACTGGCAAAAAATACATCAGCCAAATGGCCGGCCTCGGAAAGAAAATGCCCTTCACCTTCGCGGCCTTCTTCCTCGGATCACTCGGCGTCATTGGACTACCACCCTCGATCGGTTTGATCTCGAAATTCCACCTTCTCCTCGGTGCCGCCGAAGCCGGTCAAGTCGCGCTCATGGTCGTCTTCCTCATCTCGACGATCCTCAACGCCGCCTACTTCCTCCCCATTTCCTACCAGGCTTTCTTTCCGAAAAAAGGATCGGAGGGAGATCTCGTTGATACAAAATTCGAATGGTCCTGCGTCAAAGAAGCCCCTCTCGCCTGCGTCATCCCACTCTGCGTCACCGCCTCCCTCACCGTCGGACTCTTTTTCTTCCCCGGCTTCCTCCTTGAACTCGCCGATCTCTTTGTCAGCAGCGTGAAACCATGAAACAGGATCCTGACAAATCCCGAATGAACTTTTCCAACCGCGCCCTCAAGTGGCTCGCGATTCTCATGGCCCTGTTTCTCCTCATCGAGATTCCGCTCCTGATTTCTCATGACCGTCACGCTTACTTCAAAGTCGATGGATGGTTCGGATTTTACGCGGTGCTCGGACTCGCCGCTAGCACCGTGCTGGTCTTTCTCGCACGCGCCCTGAGCGGCCTCATCCGCCGTGACGACTCAGAAAATGTAGCGGGACTTGGTAAAGTTCCGACCGCGACAGGCCGGGGCAGCGCAGGTCGGAATTCTACCGAATCCCGCTACGGTGACGCGCAGGACGACGAACCTTTACCGGAGGACATCGATGAACAACTTCGCTGATTTTCCGCCCGCCCTCATCCTCCTCCTCGGCGCGCTCCTCGTTCCGTTCCTGAAGCCCTCGTGGCGCTCGGTCTACGTCATCCTACTCCCGCTCGCGACGCTCTTCTACATCCTGCAACTGAAGACCGGCACGGGATGGCAGTTTCACCTTTTCACCTTCACCGAGGAGCCACTCGAATTCCTGCGGGTCGATAAACTCGCCAGGGCCTTCGGGATCATCTTCTCGCTCAACGCCGTCGCTGCGTTCATCTATGCCTTCTACTACAAGAAGAGCACCCAACATGTCGCAGCTCTCTTCTACATCGGCGGAGCGATCGGAACCGTCTTCGCGGGGGACCTCCTCACGATGTATGTTTTCTGGGAGTCCATGGCCGTGAGCTCGACCTTTGTCATCCTCGCCCGCAATACCGAAGAGGCCAAAGGCGCGGCTTTCCGCTACATCATGATCCACCTTGTCGGAGGACTTCTCCTCCTCGCCGGGGTCATCCTTACGATCGCTCAACAGGGCGGGAGCATCGCTTTTGACGGCTTCGATTTTGAAACCGCGAACCACGCCGGGACCTGGCTCATTCTCATTGGCATCCTTGTGAACTGCGGCGCTCCACCGCTCTCCGCCTGGCTCCCGGATTCCTACCCCGCCGCAAGTGTCACCGGAGGACTCATCCTCAGCGCCTACACCACGAAGACCGCTGTCTACACGCTCCTGCGCGGCTATCCAGGATGGGAGCCGCTCATCTGGATCGGCTGCGCCATGGCCGTCTACGGCGTCATCTACGCGCTCATGGAGAGCGACATCCGGCGCATCCTTGCCTATGCGATCATCAATCAGGTCGGCTTCATGGTCTGCGCCGCCGGTGTCGGGACAAATGACGCAATCAGTGGCGCCACCGCCGCCGCCTTCTGCCACATTCTCTACAAGTCTCTTCTCTGGATGACGACCGGCGCGGTCCTCTATCGGCTTGGGAAGACCAACCTGCGCGACCTCGGCGGACTGCACCGCACCATGCCGGTCACGACGATCTTTTTCTTGATCGGCTGTCTCTCCATGGCTCTGCCCGGCACCTGTGGTTTCACGAGCAAAAACATCATCATCCACGCGATCGAGCATGAGCATCTTTTCTGGCCCTGGCTCCTCCTCGAAATCTCCGCCGTCGGCATTTTTCTCGCCGTCGCGATCCGGCTTCCCTACTTCCTCTTTTTCGGCAAAGACAAAGGCCTCACTCCGCAAGACGCTCCCCACACCATGATCGGAGGTATGGCTTTGTTAGGATTTTTCTGCCTCTTCTTCGGCCTCGCTCCCCAGCCGCTCTACGACCTTCTCCCCCACGCGATTGACTATCACCCTTACAGCCTCGCGAAAGTCACGATCGTCCTCCAGTGGATCCTCGCCGCCGGGATCGCTTTCATTTTTCTCAAAAAGTGGCTCACCCCCAAACCGGGCCTCTCCCTTGACTTCGATTGGTTCTACCGCAAAGGAGCCGCCCAATTTTACCGTACCGCCGACACAACCCTCAATGGAGCCAACGCCCTCGCGAAGCGCCTCTTCCTCGACGGCTTCGTGAAATCCGTCTGCAACTTTTTCGAGTCCGGAGCCTCCCGCTCAACCGCCTGGCTCATGACTCCAGTCTGGATGCTTCACGGCCACAACGCCGAAGAAATCGACTCCCTTCAGCAATCCATTTTCAAGCGCTCCAAACGCGGTGCCTACCCTATCGGCATCACCGCGTTCTGCGCCGTGATTTTGCTGGGCCTGCTTTCGATTATTTTCTTGTTGGAGTGATTACCTTGAGAGAGAAATTCTAGCCTTTCACTTTCTCGATCAGAAAGTCTTCGAAGGAGCCATAGGGATCGCTCTCTGGAATCACATCCGGGGCTGTCACGATGGATTCAATCCCAAGCGCTTCCATTTTCTCCTGAAGCTTCAGCCCGAGCTTCACATGGTGAACCCAGACACTGGAATCAGTCTCTTCGGTGACAACGCTATTCGGTCGACTATACATCATGTAGACGGGCACATCATCAGCGGTAAGATGATTGATGCTCGACGCTTCCTTCATGAGCTTTTTCATCCGGTCACTTTCCCAGTCGGATTCAGACTCGACGCCGTAGAAGGCAGGCAGCGCCGGTCCGGGCTGTAGCCCAGGAATATCGAACCACTTGCGGAAATCGTTGATGTCATAGCTGGACTGCCCATTCGTCGTTCCCACCGCAACGAGGCGGGTCGATTGACGGGCAATTGGGTCCTCGTTTTCAGGATCAGCGAGGTCTTCATGGAATCCAAGCCACAGCGAAATTCCGGCTCCGGCGGAACCGCCATAGGAGGCGATCTTTTCCGAATTTAGATTCCACTCTGCAGCACGATGACGAATCGTTTGCAAACCACGAGCACAATCTTCCATCATCATGGGGTAGGGACCGACATCGGAAAGCCGGTAGTTCATCGCCGCGAAGGAAACCCCGGCCTTCAGACACTTTTCGATGAAGGATGCTGAGGCGATTCCTTTGTCGCCGCTACGAAATCCTCCCCCATGAATAAATATCACAAGAGGCGTCGGCTCAGTGGCATCCGGAACCAGCCAAAGGTCAAAGACCTGCCTTTCATCTTTACCGTAGCCGACATCGGCATGACTCGGTTCCGGGTGGGCGGTTCTTGATCTAGTTGGTGTTGCGTCCATGGCTTCACGTCGCTTACGGAAAAATGACGCGGCTTCCCCGCGGCTCAGGGTCCCATCGCCGTTTGAATCACTCGCCGGGAATCTATTCAGGATGCCACCGAGCCGATCTTCCGCCGGCCGACTTGATGGCTTTGCATCCTGACTGAATACCAGAACGCCAAAGCAGGAGATCAAAGAAAAAACAGTGAGTCCGCTTGCTCTATTCGCTGATCGAATCATGCTGGAAAGAACCCCTCTTTTCGCCCGTGGTTTCCCGTTTTCTCAACAAACCCGACCAATCACTCAGACGCGCCCTCCACCGTCACATTGACCCACTCACCAAAAATGGGCATGTCGCCTTCGAATCTGAGGCCGACTTGAAAGCCGATTTCTTTGGCGAGGAAGTTCAATGCGGGGACGCTAAACGTCCGCTCCTCTCCCAATTCGCTGTATCGCCACTGCGAGGGCGAGGCGTCCTGTCGCGGGCGGAGGCGGGCGACGACTTCGGCCCCTTCGGGAAGCGTCGCGATCCAGGCTTCGGATAGCTCCGGTGTCACGACTAACTTGCCGCTTTCACCCGTCGCTTTGCCTTCTTTGATTTCAGGAATTTCGCCGAGGGTCTCGCTGACCTCTTCGCGAAGGTCAGCGAGCTGTTTGCGGAAATCGGAGCGAATCCGCTCGAGGTCAAAATCGCAGGCAAGGCAGCCATCACGCCAGAGGGCCACGCCGTCGAGTTTCTCAGGACCGTCTTCGCGCCCGATCGCAGCGAGTAGTCTTGCGGGGGCGTCGTCTCCGTAGACCCGCACGAGCGAGTCCGCCCAGAGATAGCCGGCGGAGTAGGCGAGAAAGGGATCGCGGGCGCGGGAGAAGGTGGCGTTGTCGACCATTTCGCTGAAATGGATTTCGCCCCAGCTCGAGGCGATCCCGACCCAGCGGCGATATTTCTGATCGGCTCCCTCTTCGCGAAAAAACCGGAACTCGATGTAACTCGCGAGTCCTTCGTGAAACCATCGCGCCGAGTTGAATGATTCCTCGAGTCGCCCCTTCGTGAGCTGGTCGATGAAAACATGAGCAACCTCGTGTCCAAGGATCGCATAGGTCTCCGCCTCGCGCTGCTTTCCTTTTCCCGGCTTCGTCGGCAGGGCCATGCGAATCTTTTTCCAGTAGGCCTGCCCCGCGTTGTGCGCCGCGAGCGGGCTTGAGAGATCGACGGTGATAAGGTCACGTCGCATCACTTCCGGGACTTGCAGAAAGTCCGCGACTTCGACAAAAACGGGATCCGCTTTCGCGAGGACACGGGTCATTCGTTTCTCCACTTTCCCCCGGTAGATGAAACGAAAGTGATCGGTTTCGCTCGTGAGGATATTGTTTCCCGATTCGACAAGCTCCCATTCCTCTTCCTGCTCGCGGACGAGTTCCTCCACCTCTTCAAGGCCCTCGTTCCAGGTCGTCGCGAGGAGAAATCCGAACCACATCACGATGATGAGCAGAATCGAGCAGCCGCCGCCCAGTTTCCCCCACCAGGTTTCGCGCATGATCCGCTGAATCGATTTCGCCCAACCGAGACGGAGCGAAAAAAGGAGGAAGCCGGTCCACCAGGCGACGATGCCGCCGACCGTCATGAGACCAAGCTGCAGGACCGGCCACTCCCAGCGAGTGTCAATTTCCGCCGGGGTTTGAATGAGTAGAAACGGATTCAACAATTCCGCGTAGGGGACCTGCAGGGAGGTGAGCCAGAACACAATCCAGAAGACCCCGCCGAGCGCGAGCAGGGCCCAGCGCCGGAGGAATGAAAAGCAGACGAGGACGGTCACGAAGTAGATACTGAGAAAGAATTCGAGGGCGATAAAGATTCCATAGGAACGCCACGGCGTCGGGGGCGAGAGGCTCGTCCGCGAAAGCCAGTCGTAGACCAATCCTTCGGCGAACCAGAGCAGGTTGAGCGAGGTGATCAGGCAAACCGCGACGAGCCATTTGCAAAAATAAACCATGAGCCTCCGCACGGGGAGACCATCGAGATAGAGGAGCGTCCCCTCATCGCTTTCACGAACCATAAGCCCTAACGCAACCACCAACGCGAGAACAAAAGTCACGCTCGCGACCGTGGCCGGATCGCTCATGACTTTTCCCCAGAAAGGATACTCGTCAAAATACTCCGTCGCCTGAATCAGGATCAGCCCCACGAGAAAGAGCGCGGCGAGAAGCCACGCGAAGGGCCGCAGCGACATCCATTCTTTCCAGAGCACAGCACGGAAGGCGTTCATGAGCCACCTCCCTCTTGCTCCGGCGCGGCGGATTGTTCGCCGTGAGCTTCGATGTATTCTTTCGCCCCGGCGACGAACTCCTCCAAACTGAGTCCGGTTTCCGCTGCAAAAGTCCGCGGCACCGTTTCGAACATCTCACGCCAGACGGGGCGGCTGTCCCTTCGCATCACTTTTCGACCCAAGGCCGCGCGGGCGAGATTCTGCACTTTCTCTATTCCCACCGTTTCCTCCAGATAACGGAACGACATCCAGGCGACGGCATCCGCTTCCCGCCAACCGGCTTCGTCGGCATAGAGGTCACGCCCCAGCAATCGCTCCGCTGAAAAGCCGTGCTCCTTGATCGTGTCGAAGGCGATTTGCTCCCGTTCCTTGATCCATGCTGCATCGGCCATCTCCATTTCCCAAAGTCCCTCCACGCCACAGACCAACCACCAGCGATGCTCGCGATCGGCCCGGCCGTTTGTGTGCACTGACAAAGACACACTCATGGTGTAGGCGAGGAGCTTCGCTCTTGAAAAACCCTCCTCACGGTAACCGGCATACATGAGCACAACCCGGTCGCCTTCGACCGACTCCCAATCGATCATTTCATCTTCAAGGCCGGTATTCTCGACGACATAGACCGGGGGGAAATCCTCCGCCGGGATCCCAAGCCAGTCCCGCTTCTCTACGATCTTTCGCGCGAGGAACGCGGCGAGTTCAATGTCCTCATCGACGGGTCGATCAATATCCTCCGACGAAACAAAGACCTGAACTCCGTCGTGAGATTCCTCCACCGCTCCGGGGATGCGGAACGGTTCAGCCTTCTCTTCGAGAAACGGGGAAATTGCAAAAAACACAACCGCCAACCCGGCCCCGAGAATCATTTTTTCCCGATAGCTCATGACCTCGCCGAGGAGCGCGGCGACGGAACCTTCCTTTGCCAGTCCGATCGCAAAGCCGGCCGCGATAAATCCAAAGGTGATCACTCCGGTCTGCCAAAGCGGTGCGGTCGGCCAGACATCCCGCTCAAATCCAAACCGCTGAATCAATCCGAATGGCGGAAACGCACTCATGGGAAATGGAGCTGAGGTGGAAATAATCGTCAGCCCGATCAGAATCGTCATGATCACGAAAATTTTGTAGCGACCGAGAAAAGAGAGAAAGAAACTGAAGCCGATGAGAAAGGCCGCCCACATCGAAGCCGAGGCGAGAAGAATCCCGAGAAAGCGGGGCGAGATCGCTTCGGCCCCCGCCGAGGCAGCGACCCCAACTAACACTGCCCCTACTGCCATGACCACACCGACGGTGAGGGCAAGCCCCGCCTTCACCGTGATGAGTCGGACCCGCGACAGAGGCAGGCCCTCCAGAAAGAGCCTCGACCGGCTCCGGAACTCGGTCGCGACGAGAAGATGACAGAGGAGATAAGTCGGAATGATGAGGAGATAGGAAAGGCCCTGACCGATTCCGAAAAAGACCCCGCCCCCGAGTCCACTCGCGAGACTCGCGAAGGTCACGAGGGCAAACAACAGCCAAGTCAGAGGCAGGATCGTCGCGAGCCAAACCCCATGCTGCCGGAACTCTTTGCGAAGGAGAACACCAGTCATGCTAGATCCGCGTCGTCGAAATACCGACACAGGCGATGAAAATATCATCGAGGGAAAGCGGTTTCCCCTCTCGGTTGAATTGATTCCAGGCCTCCGGCGCGGCACTGACGATGACCCGTTTCATCTCGCCATCAGACTCGGCTTTTTCCAATTCCCGCCAAAGTTCGAAGCCCTCCGGAAGAACCTCCTCCGGCGATAGGGTGATTTCCCGAACACGGCGACGAAGATCATCGAGGCGCCCCTCGAAACGCTTCTGCCCCTGATGAATGATCCCGACGCGGTCGGCGGCGCGCTCAACTTCATCCAACAAGTGCGTCGAGAAAAAAGTCGTCCGTCCATACTCGCGGGACTGATGCATGATGATCTCGAGAAACTCCCGGCGCGCGACCGGATCGAGCCCTGCGGTCGGCTCGTCGAGAATCAGGAGCGAAGGCCTTGGCGCGATCGCGAGAGCTAGCGCGAGCTTCACTCTCATGCCGCCCGACAACTGAGAGACCTTCCGGTTCACCGGCACCTCGAGGACATTGAGGAGTCGTCGAAACTCGTCTGCGTCCCAGGTCGGGTAAAGCCCGCCGACGAACTTCCCGAGCATCTCGGCGGTCATCCAGGGGTAGAAAGTTTGATCCTGCGAAACGTAGCCGATCTGCTGCTTCAGCTTCAGCGTGGTCCGCTTCGTTTTTTCCCCGAGCAGCTCGATCGTCCCGCTGTCAGGCGCGATGATCCCCATGAGCATGCGAATTGTCGTCGTTTTCCCGGCCCCGTTGACTCCGAGAAATCCGTAGATCTCGCCGGCATTGACCGACAAATCGAGTTCATTCACCGCCGTGAAGCGACCGAAAGAACGACGAAGTCCCGAGACTGATAAAACAGCCTGAGGCGGGGCGATGGCAGGAGTCTCCAGGGTCATGATGAGCTTCGGAGCGGAAGTGTAACGCTTTCCACGAGAAGAGCCAGCGCCCGATCACTTCGCCGCTTCCGTTGCGAGGCGGATCGACTCGACATGGTAGTCGAACCAGATCGGCTCGAGAAGCTTGATCATTTCGGTTCGCTGATGCGCGAGACCTTCGAGTTCGATGTAGGTGTGATCAACTCCGTTCGCGACGAGATGCTGGTGAAAATCACGAACCGTCGGGAGATGGCCTCCATCTTTTGTTCCACAGGCCATTTGGATGCGGAGTCGGCCTTTGATCTTCTTCAGATTTTTCTCCAAAAGAAGGAAGGCATCGTTATTCACATAGTTCTCACGGTCCGGCCCGAGGTATCCCTGAATGACATCCTCCCAGTTTTCCGCCGCTTCAAAATTCGCCAGCGTCCGCGGAACATTGCCGGCCTGACAAAACAACGAACAAAAGAGATCCGGATACTTCATGGTCAGGCGGAGCGAGCCGCGACCACCCATCGAAAAGCCCTCGATGCATCGCCCTTCACGAGCCGCGACGGTTCGATACGTGGTGTCGAGGTGAGGAATGAACTCTTTGATGAACATCGTTTCAATCGGCAGTTTTCCATCATGCGAGTCCTTGTAAAAAGTGCTGTGACCGCCATTCGGTAGGGCCATGATCATCGGCGGCCACTTTCCCGCAACGATCCCCGCATGAAGAACCTCGACGTCTTCGAAGCTATGAAACTCGTTCCCGCCGTTTCCGTGAAGGTTGTAGATCACCGGGTAGCGGACGGGGGTATCTTCATTGTATCCGGGTGGGAGATAGAGGCAGTATCCCACGTCGGTCCCCGCCGCTTCCGAGTAGAAAGTCTGGTGGGTCGTGTTTACGGGAAGCGACTTGTTTGCCGGTAGCTCATTGATCCAAATGATCGATGGTTCGCGCTCGGCGGAAGTGGCGAGAGAGAAGCTTGCGGCAAAGAGAAGAGGGAGAAAGAATTTCATGAAATGGGAAACGCGTCCAGCGGACAAGGGGAGATTAATACAAGGTTCGCGGTGAAGTGACGAGGTGAAAATCAGCGGCGGAACGGAACCGGGGCATTGAAACGACGGCAGGAATCCCGTCGCTACCGCAGGGCATTCCTGTCTTTGTCTCATCCATCCCGACGGCGGAATGCCGATGCTTCCAATCCCCATCGCGACCGGATTCAACCTGTGCTAGAGTCTCCCATGTTTACCGGGATCATCGAAGAATGCGGCAAAGTTGTCGCGCTGAAGCCAGTCGAAACGGGCGCGGAGCTCTGGGTAAAATCCAGCTTCACCGCCGAGGTCGCCCTCGGCGAAAGCGTCGCGAACAACGGGGCCTGTCTCACCGTGACCGAAGTCAAAGACGACGCGATGCGTTTTGATCTCCTCCACGAGACCCTTCGTCTCACCAACCTCGGCGATCTCGCCCCCGGCGATCCCGTCAATCTCGAACGCTCCCTCCGCATCGGCGACCGCCTTTCCGGTCACTTCGTCCAGGGCCACGTCGATGCCTGCGCCGAAATCCTCGCGTATGAGGAGGTTGGTCAGGATCACCAATTCACCGTCGCTCTCCCCACCGCATTCGCCCACCTCATGGTCTCGAAAGGATCGATCTGCGTGAACGGCATCAGCCTCACCGTCGCCGATTTACAAACCGATAACTTCACCCTCTGGATCATCCCTCACACCCACGAAGTCACGAGCCTGAAAGTCGCCCGCGTCGGCTCCCGCGTGAATCTCGAATTCGACATGCTCGCGAAGCACATCGCGAGGATCACGGAACTGAAGAGCTAAAGCACCGCCGTCGGAAGATTGACATCGTCCGCTACGTTTTGATTCAGCCCGTTGCGGACGGCGCGAGCCTTCCGACAGCATTGCCCCGCATCGCGCCGTCGGAAATTTCAGCAATTCTCTACGGCGCTTCCGCCGCCTTCGGCTCTGCAAAAAAGAGAGCACCGCTCGTCTTTGTTTTGCGGCGGTAAATCTTCCCACCGTTCGCGACGTAAAGATAGGCATGGTTCGGACCGGCGAAGCAAACGCTCACAAGCATGGACTCGGGGTCGGGGGTTGCGATGACGCCACCCATCCTTCCGGTCGGGTCAAACATCTGCAAGCCCTCCGCAGTCGTCACGTAGTAGCGACCATGCACATCCGTCGCCATGCCGTCGCCCCGTGCGATTTCAGGATCAGCGACCGGGGTGCGCATTTCCATGTAGTTACCGGGATGACTCAGGCTGCCATCTTTTTCAATACGGAAAGCCCAGACAAATTTCCCGCCATGATCCGAAACCGCGAGGGTTCCCTGATCTCTGGAAAGCGTGATCCCATTCGGCTTCGCGACGATGCCTTCGCTGACGACAGTCATGTTTCCGTCAGGATCGATCCGGCGGATCTCCTGCGTCGGGGTCATCGTGAAATAGAGATTCCCGCCATGGGTCACGACGAGATCATTCGGGCGCACCTCTTTGACGAGTTCGGTTTCTTTTCCTTCGGCATCAAAGACGACAACGCGCTGCTCTTTGGCGACACAGGCGTAGAGACGTCCATCGCGGCCCCACTGGAGACCGCTGATGCCGGGCGCGTCGGCAATGAACTCGGTCATGCTGCCTTCGAGATCGACTTGGTAAACGGCGGTGCCGCCTTTGACATCGGAGAAGTAGAGGTTGCCCTCTGCGTCGGTGGCGAGGCCGTCGGCAAACTCGAATCCCTCGGCCGCGACTTCCCATCCTTCGCCTTCGATGAGAACCTGACTCAGAGGCATGTCCTGACAAATAGCATTCCCGGCGAAAAGGAGGGAACCACTAATGAACGCTAATAGGCACTGATGTTTCATAGGATTAGATAAGTGGTGATGAGCGGTTTCAGTTCTTTGGCTCCGCCGTTTTCCAATCGCGCCAGATCCACCGCAGCGTCTCAGGAAAGATCGCGCCGCCGTGACGTCCGCTGTGCTTTCCGGTGCCCATCACGAACTGATAATCATACCCCGCATATTCAAACGCGGCTGCCATTTGCTGATTCGCGAGAGGCCAGTTGCCGTGGAGGTTATCGAGATCGTTCTCGCCATCCTGCAAAAAGACCCGGATCGGCTTCGGCTCGGTTTTCCGGATCAGAGCCGGGTAAACATGGCCACCGCGAATGTTGGTGAAGCTCCCGATATGACTGATCACTTTCCCGAAAGAATCGGGCCGCTCCCAGGCTGCGGTGAAGGCACAGATGGCACCGGAGCTATTCCCGCAAATGACGCGGTCCCTTGGATTTTTCGTGATCTGATAGGATTTTTCGACTTCGGGAAGGATTTCCTCCAGCAGAAAACGGGCATACTGATCGCTCAGAGTGTCATATTCAAAGCTGCGATTCTTGCGTGGCTCCTGTCCCTCTTTCGCGGGTGGGACGACACCCGGATTGATAAAAACCCCGATCGTCACGGGGATGTCCCCGGTGTGAATGAGATTGTCAAGCACGGTCGGCGCGCGGAAAGCTCCATTCTCGCGGACGAACCCCCCACCGTCCTGACAAACCAATAATGCGGCGGGTTTTTTCCCGTCATACTGGGCGGGGACGTAGACCCAATAGTCCCGCACCGTCCCAGTGAAAATCTCACTCGTCCAACTGTCCTGCGTAACCTCGCCCTGCGGCACTCCCTCTTTCGGCATCGCCTCGGGACCGGGAACATAATCTTCATCGGCGGCATAGACCGGGACGACGAGCGAGGACAAAGAGAGAATTGAGAGATGAAATTTCATGAGCGAAGGGCCGGAGTTTGCCGCTTCGCCGCTTCGATGACAAGGACGCAGATCGGATGAATTTTACCAACCGTAGGAAATGGAGAAGCGAGTAAAACCACCGCCCCACCAACTTCCACCGTGATGCCCGCAGGAATGATACGGCGAGAAATATCGCTGATAGGGAGAAGTAATCCAGTAATCGCGATTGACCGGGTAGCTGTATCGAAACTGATAGACGGGCGCGGAGACGGCAGTGCTTGCCGCTGGGGCCGGGCGTTGCTGAGATGCGGCAACAGTTTGATAATCCGACCCGTAGCCAAAACGCGGCCTCGGCTGAAGCTCCTCGTTTTGCAGCGCGGGAATCACCGTCACCGGATTGAGCGACGGCACAATCACCGACGAAACCGTCCTGCGTTTTTTCCCGAGGTGCTTCATGTTACGGGAACCTTGAAACACAATTCCCGTCGCGGCTCCCGTCCCCCCGGGCTGGACGAACTGCTTTTCGATAAGGTCGGCCTGACCCGTCACGGGCAGGCACATCAAGCCCGCAACGATGATCCATCCTGCTGATTTAAGCTTCATAATTTAATGATAACGGACTTCGGGTTGCTTTCAAAGTCTCTTCTTTATCTTGTCCCACCCTCCTTCACTGTGACCGAAGCGAACCCTGCGAAACAGTTTCCGCTTGAGTTTGGGCCTCTCTGGAACGAAGAATCCAACCTCAACTTCCCCAAAACCATGGCTCTCGAAAAGATCACTTCTGTCTCCGGTAAAGGCGTTTATGTCGCCGGTTCTGATATCGACACTGACCGGATCATCCCGGCTCGTTTCATGAAGTGCGTCACCTTTGACGACCTTGGTCAGTATCTCTTCTACGATGTCCGCCACGAAGCTGACGGCTCCAAGAAGAATCATCCGCTGAACGAAGAGCGCTTCGCTGATGCGAGCATCCTCATCTCGGGCATCAACTTCGGCTGCGGAAGTTCCCGCGAGCACGCGCCTCAGGCGATTTACAAAGCGGGCTTCCGGGCGGTCATCGCGCAGAGCTTTGCGGAAATCTTCTTCGGAAACTGCGCCACGCTCGGCATTCCCTGCGCGATCGCGAGCCATGACGATGTTGAGAAAATTGCGGCAGCCATTAATGCGGATCCCACCATCGAGGTCACGATTGACGTCGAAGCGAAGTGCGTTCGCTACGGCACTGAGTCCGTTCCCGTCGAGATCCCTTCGACGGCGCGCGATGCGTTTCTTTCCGCCAAATGGGATCCCATCGGCGAACTCCTTGAGGCCGAAGGCGAAATCGCCACGACCGTCAACGAGCTCGGGTACGTCTAGCTTCTATTCGGCAGACTCTTCCCCGCTTTCAGCCGACATACCGGGCATCGTCGGCAATTTCAATCCTGGAATTTTCGGCATCGTCGGCATCTGCGGCATGTCGATCGGCTGTTCGCGCTCGTAGCCCTCGGCCCCTTCCGGAAGCGTCTCGTTTAACTGGTCTTCGGCCGTCGTGAGATAGGCATCCATCTTCGTCGAGAGACTATCGAGACCTTCAAGAGCCTTGATTTTCACTTCCTTTTCCCCGTCTTCAGACTCGCTCACTTCAAACGGGAGGTAGTCCATCAAAACTGAACCGGGCTCAAGCCAATTCAATACCTTCGCCTTGGCAACTTCGACCTGTTCCTGAGGAAGAAAGACATACGCCGCATACCCGATCCCGCCAAGGACGGCCATGGTGACGAAAAATTTCACGATCCGCTTCAACCACGGCGAACGTTTGTTGTATTCCCCGAAATGCATGATGTCCTTCGCGAAGGATTCCTTCTCTTCGGGAGTCATTTCGCGCATCGGTCGCCCGTCTCCATCAAGGACCACCTCTTCATCCGGCTTTGCCACGGGAGACTTAGGTGCACTCGAATTTCCAAAAAGTGCACTCGAAGAGAGAGGAACGTCCTCACCGCCATCCAATTCGGCGAAGGGTGACTTCGGTTGGATTTTTCCAGTGTCGCCTTCTGCTTTTTCACGGAAGAGAGTCTCGGCAAATCCGGGGTCGGGCTCGGCTGAACCGGTAGAAAACGGTGAAATACTGGCATGGGTCTGGTTCGGCACCCTGGCTCCCCAACCGGAGTTCATTTCGCCATTGGAAGCCCCGCTGGAAAATAGAGGAGAAGTCATTGCCTCAGTTTTCGACTCGAACAAATCAGAAGGATCCGAGACCGGGACGGGGTCCTCTTTCTCCGGAATTGGCTCCACCGGAGCAACTTCGTCCCCCACTTCAAGAGTAGGCTTTTCAGAGAATCCGATCGGTACCGCCAGGGGCGGTGATCCTGGCAAAACCGGAGCGGACTCTTCCACCTCTCTAAGCGGCTCAGCGGCTCCAGCATCCATCCCCGGAGCGGTCTGAGCAATCGATGAAAAAGTGGTAGGCACCGCGTCAGGCACGTCAAAAGTGGATCTCAATTCCATCGGTTCTTCTTCAGGGAGCGCCGGCATGACGGCTTCCATGTCATCCTCGCGCTTCGGAAAACCCCAGGTCGATCCATCCTCATCTTCAGGCGATTTCAGCTCAGGACCCGCAGTGGGCATTGGCGTGGGCGCAGGCATTGGAGGGGGAAAGAACTGCGAATCCGCCTCTTCAGCTGGAGCCGGAGAAGCCGGATCGGTCGCGACGAGCGCAGGGACAGCCCCAGTCTCGATTTTGGCTGTAGCGGCGGCAGCTTGCACCTCTGCAGAATGCTTGAGAGCCACTATTCCCGCTTCATCGACAGCGGTGATGGGAGCTTTGCAGTGGACGCACTTTCCACTGATCCCGAGATGCTTGCGGCGAAGGTTCAGTCCACCGGAGCACTCAGGGCACTTAAGCTTGAGGACGGCGTCATCCTGAGTCGGCTGGGGGGCGATATTGGAATTCATGAAAAAAGGGGTGTCAGCGTTTTCCGGTGATTCAGGGTGCAACAGGGGTCTGGGCGGGAGCGCTCGCCGGCGCGGTGGGAGCAGGCGCCGGCTCCGCTGTTGGAGTTGACGCGGGAGCTTGAATTTCGGCTGAAGCAGTCGCAGCCTCAAGGCCGGGAGGGACTTCCGGTGGTGCCGTTGCGGTTCCGGGGGCAATCATTTCAGAAAGAAACAAAGCGGGATCCACTTCAGACTCCATATTCAATTTTTGCTCCATGAATGCCCTTGCCTTCCCAACATATTCATCCATGGGAAGCACGAAGGAGGCCAATGCGGCTCCACAAACGAGCCCGAGGAGGATCACGAGGAAGACGATCAAACCTTTGCCCTTCTTTTTCGCAGGCTTGGAACCGAGCGGTTGCGAAGTCACGTTTGGAGTTCCTCCAAACAAACCGTTTCCGTTTTTAACAGCAGGGGCGGCGGCTCCGGGAATTGGCGGAGGGCCCGATGTAGCCGCCGATTGATCAGCAAACATAGAACCGCCATTGGAATTCGAAGCAGACGCGAACAGTTGCGGCTTGGCTTCCGGAGCTGGAGTCGCCTCTTTCACTTCAGGCTCAAGAATTGAATCCGCTCCTTCGGCACTACTTCCCCACGATGCAATCTCGTCACTCCCTGATTCATCAACGACAGCGGCTTCAGAAAATATGGAATCATCTTCGTCTGGAGAAACAATTTCCGGGGAGGGGAAAGATCCACTTTCCGAAGCGGGGATTGCAAAACCCGAATCGAATCCCGAACTAAATCCCGATGGGGATTCTTCCGAGGCCGGGGATGGTTTCTCATCTTTCAGAACGGGCGGAATCACTTCTTCGGCGGGAAAATCGGAACCCGGTGCTGTCGCGTCCGGTGCTGTCGCTTCCGGTGCTGTCGCTTCCGGTGCGGTCCCCCACGCTGCGGGAGCTTCATCTGTGGTGCCCCACAGGGGGCCTTCCACTTCAGAGGAGATTTCGTCAGCTTTCGGCGAAACTGCCTCGAAACCTGATTGAAACCCCGCAGGCTTCTCGAGTGATTTCGGAGCTCCATCTTTCTCCACTGGAGCATCAGACGAATCCCTTGAACCAAGGCTGGCAGGTGGTCCCCATGCAACTGCATCAGAGAAACCGGAAAGCTTACTCGCTTCGGCAACCTCGTCCTCTTTCCGCACATCTGAATCCGGTGTCTCAACATCAGTCGAAACATCGTCCGAAAACGGAGCCTCACTGAATCCTGAAGGCACCGCCACAGGAGCCGGCGCTTCGCCCCATCCCTCTGAAAAATCAGTCGGTGCTTCGGCATTAGCAGGCTTCTCCCTGGCCTCCTCATCGGTCGGCATCGGCGATGCAAATGGATCAGAGCTAAATTCATCAGCGAATCCGGCAGGCGCTGATTCCGGAGCGTCATGCTTCGGTTCAGGCGATGACTCAGCAGGCTTCGCAGGAGCAGAAGAAGATCCGACCGGCTCTCCGAATCCATTGAGCATCTCAGCGACAGGCTCAATGACCTGCGCCTCCGGAGCGGGAGCTGAATCACCAAATCCAGATGGCATTTCACCGAATCCAGCAGCAGGAGTCGTTGCCTCGTTTCTCTCAACCATCTCCGGTGCAGGGGGCGTCTCGAATCCACCACTCCCGTCGGCAGGAGCAGATTCAGGTATTGCCGCAGCGACTGATGCTTCTTCCTCAGCCTCCCCTTCCACTTCAGGGGCCTCCGGAAATGCCGCCGCAGGCTCAAGATCCGCTTTGGAAACCATGTCACTGACCTCCTGAGGCGCTTCTGTTTTCGGCTCAACCGGGGTAGGCTCCGGCGCGGTTTCGACAACGGGCTTCAGCGCATCGGGCTGGAAAAGCGGAAAGACACGAACCTCACCGTCGGTGCCGGACCGGGCCGCGACGATTTTTGTTTCGCACCAGACACAGGCACCTTCGATGCCGATGTGTTCATGCATTAAGACGAGGTCGCCTTGGCACTTCGGGCAGGACAATTGCAAGGGACCGCTTTTGTCCTCAGGTAACTCATTCATGGGCTGGGACTCTGCGGCAGGGGCCGCTTCGATTTCTTCAGCGGCAGGTTCGTTCACCACTTCCTCTTCGATTTTTTCTTCGCGCTTCTGAGCCGGCGCTTCCACCGCAACTGAATCCGGAGCCGTCGATCTGGAAACCGGCGGCGCTTCTTTCACGACAGTCTTGGGCTTCACATCGTAGGAAATAACGCGGCTTCGCGATGGAGCAGATTTCGGAGCGCCAGTCAGTTCGAGATCATCAGGCGATGAAGAAAGAGCCACCTCTTCTTCGATCTCTTCGGCTTTCGACTCTTCCTGAATCTCATCTCCCGGCTTTTCAGACATCGGATCACCGATCCCCATGGAGGCGAGAAAGCGGCGACGCGCTTCGTCAGGATCGATTGCGGACGGGGACTGGGAAAAGGAAGTATTTTGAGAATTCATCGAGAATTTCAAGGTTTGGCAAAACTAATTTTCTTATTTTAATGTTAATTATGGAAATTATCAAAATGTTTTTCACCGCAGTTTGATTTTTTAGTTTTCTTAACGACAGTCTACCGATGCATCTCCTCCGCTGCTGTCTCCTCACCCTCCCCCTGCTTGCCAGTTGTGTCTCAACAGACATTCCTGCCGGACCCGGACCAACACCCGCAAGTTCGGGCATCACCCTCTCGGAAGCCGATAAAGATGCAATCGGCCGCAAGATTTGGAAAAACGAATGCGCCGGCACCATCGAGGGCCTCACAACCTGGAATGTGGGTGAAGACTTCCCCTCGCTCGGGATCGGTCACTTTATCTGGTATGTCGAGGGTCGTTCCGGTCCGTTCAAAGAAAGCTTCCCGCCCCTCGTGAAATACATGCAGGCGAATGGCGTTGCCGTCCCCCGCTGGGTCGCCGAAGCAAAAGGCAGCCCCTGGAAGTCCCGCTCGGAATTCGAAAGCCAGAAGAGCAGCGCGCAAATGAAAGAGATGCGCTCGTTCCTCGCCGGCACCGTCCCCGCGCAGACCGGATTTATCGTGCAGCGACTTGAGCAGGCCCTCCCGCTTATGCAGCAGGCCACTTCTGACGCAGGCGACAAGCAACGGTTGAAAGAAAATTTCTACAAAGTCGCCGAGACACGCACCGGGGTTTACGCGCTCATTGATTATGTGAACTTCAAAGGCGAAGGCGTCAAAGCCGAGGAAAAATACAAAGACGTCGGCTGGGGCCTCCGCGATGTTCTTCTCGAAATGGGACGCACCTCCGGCGGGCAGGAATCAGCCAACGAATACAGCGAAGCGGCCAAGCGGGTCCTCCAGCGCCGCATTCAAAACTCCCCGGCGGACCGCGGCGAATCCCGCTGGAACGCCGGATGGATGAATCGCTGCGAAAGCTACAAACACGGCATCTGAATTTTTACTTTTTTTCCCTCTCATCGCGCCTAATTGTAGGCCCTCACGACGAAAAACACCCTAACAGACTTTAAATATGGCTACCGAACGTTCTCTCATCCTCCTCAAACCTGACTGCGTTAAAAAATCTCACTGCGGCGAAGTGCTTGCCCGCTATGAGAAAGCAGGATTCACGATCCGCGGGGCGAAAATGATGAAGCTCTCAAACGAAATCCTCGCGGAGCACTATAGTCACGTCGCCGACAAGCCTTTCTTCCCGAACATTCGCGACTTCATGCAGTCCGCTCCTGTCATCGCCCTCATCCTCGAAGGCGACGATGTCATTTCCAAAGTGCGCGGCATGCTCGGACCGACCAACTCCGTCGAAGCTCCCGAGGGCACAATCCGCGGTGATTTCGGCGAAGACATGATGGTCAACGTCTGCCACGCCTCCGATTCTCCCGAGAATGGCGAGATCGAAGTCGCCCGCTTTTTCAGCGACAGCGAGATTTTTGATTACTGAGCATCCTGACGTCGACCGCAATCTACGTCTTCTTCATACTCCTAATCTTAATCTTTTTCTCGCGGAGTGGTGAGATGACACCCCAAGCAAAAGAGTAAGAAGAAGATTAAGAGTAAGAAGAAGAGCCTGCCCCAAGAGGGTTAAGTCATCGACCTAACCTTGATCAGTCTCAGCGAGATCCGACACAAGCCCGTCGTTCGGAAGCGTGAATTCGCTAAAATCGATCTTTCCGTGGCGTAGCGACCGTCTATATTTGGCCCGCTATGTCTCAGGAACCCGCTAAGCAGGAAAAATTAATGGTCGTGAACCGGGGCGAAATCGCCATCCGGGTCTTTCGCGCCGCTACCGAACTCGGTCTTCGCACCGTCGCGATCTACGCCGAAGAAGATCGCTTTTCCCGCCACCGTTTCAAAGCCGACGAAGCCTACCAGCTCCGCAAAGAAAAAGGACCCGTCGGAGCGTATCTCGACATCGAGGGCATCGTTCGTCTCGCGAAAGAAAAAGGCGTCACCCTGATCCATCCCGGCTACGGGTTTCTTTCCGAAAATGCTGACTTTGCCCGTGCCTGTCGTGAGGCGGGATTGAACTTTATCGGACCCGATCCCGAAATGCTCGATGCCATGGGCGACAAAGTCTCGGCACGTGCGCTCGCGAAAGTTGCCGACGTCGCGACCCTCCCCGGCACGGAAGAACCGGTCTCGGATCGAGCCGAAGCACTCAAAGTCGCCCGCGAAGTCGGATTTCCCCTCATCATCAAAGCGGCCTTCGGCGGTGGCGGACGCGGGATGCGTGTCGTCCAGAAGGAGGAAGAGCTCGACTCCCTTCTCGATCAGGCGCAAAACGAAGCCGAGAACGCATTTGGCAATCCCGCCGTTTTCCTCGAACGTTTCGTGAGACGCGCCAAGCACATCGAGGTCCAGATCCTCGGGGATAAGCACGGCAACATCGTCCACCTTCACGAGCGCGATTGCTCCGTGCAGCGTCGTCACCAGAAGGTCATCGAAATCGCGCCCTCCGTGAATCTCGACCCACGGATCCGCCAAGAGCTTTGTGACGCCGCCGTGAAAGTGGCTGAGTCCGTGAAATACAACAACGCAGGCACCGTCGAATTCCTCTACGACCTCGACACCAACGAGTGGTTCTTCATTGAAATGAACCCCCGGATTCAGGTCGAGCATACCGTGACTGAGGTCATCACCGGGATCGATCTGGTCCGCTCGCAGATTCTCATCGCGAAGGGACATGAAATGTTCGATCACGAAGTCGACATGCCGACGCAGGAGAATATCCCGCGCAACGGCTATGCAGTGCAGGCACGGATCACGACGGAAGATCCGGCGAACAATTTCTCGCCCGACTACGGCAAGATTTCCAACTACCGCTCCGCGGCCGGTTTCGGAATCCGTCTCGATGCCGGTGCCGGTGATGCAGGATCGGTCATCACGCCGTATTACGATTCGATGCTCGTGAAACTGACCGCTTCCGGGCCGCGCTTCGACATCGCCCTGCAGCGCATGAACCGCGCCCTGCGTGAATTCCGGATTCGTGGCGTGAAGACGAACATCCCCTTCATCGAAAACGTCATCATTGATGAAACTTTCAAGAGCGGCATGGCGACCACCCGCCTCATTGACGAAAATCCCGACCTCTTCAAGTTTAAGCCGAAGCGCGACCGTGCCACCAAGCTGCTCTCCTACCTCAGCGACATCACGGTGAACGGAAACAGCACCGCGAAAGGTTGGCGTCCCGGCAAAATCATGGAACCGGCCCGCGTTCCTGAGTGCAATCACCGGGCGGACATTCAGCCGGGCTCACGCGACAAGCTGCGCGAACTCGGACCGGAGAAATTTGCGGAGTGGATTCGCGAACAGAAGCCACTCCTCATCACTGACACGACGATGCGTGACGCCCACCAGTCACTCATCGCGACGAGGATGCGGACGGTCGACATGCTCAACATCGCGAGCTACGTCGCACAGCGGACGCCGAATCTTTTCAGCCTCGAAATGTGGGGCGGCGCGACTTTCGACACCTCAATGCGCTTCCTTAAGGAAAGCCCGTGGGATCGTCTCCGCGACCTTCGCGAAAAGATCCCGAACATCTGTTTTCAGATGCTCTTTCGCGGATCGAATGCGGTCGGCTACTCGAACTACCCCGACAACGTCGTGACCGGATTTGTAAAACATGCCGCCGACTCGGGTATGGATATCTTCCGGATTTTCGACTCGCTCAACTACCTGCCGAACATGCAGGTCGCGATGGAAGCGGTCCGCGATCAGCCCTACGCGATTTGCGAAGCGGCAGTCTGCTACACCGGCGACATCGACGATCCGAAGCGTGATAAATATTCACTCAAATACTACGTCGCGAAGGCGAAAGAGCTCGAGAAAATGGGTGCGCACATTTTGGCGATTAAGGACATGGCAGGACTTTGCCGTCCCTTCGCTGCACCGAAGCTGGTGAAGGCGTTGCGCGAAGAAATCGGAATCCCGATCCACTTTCACACGCACGACAGTTCCGGCATTAACGCCTCCTCTGTCATGACCGCTGCTGACGCCGGCGTCGACATCGCCGACCTCGCGATTGCATCCATGTCAGGGTCAACGAGTCAGCCGAACATGAACTCCGTTTGCGCCGCGCTCACCGGTCGGGATCGTGATCCGGGCCTCGATCCCGAGGCGCTCAATGAGCTGTCCGATTACTGGGAAGAGGTCCTCGATTTCTACCAACCCTTCAACACGGCGCCGCGCGCCGGTTCCGCCGAGGTCTACATCCACGAGATGCCGGGCGGTCAGTTCACGAACTTAAAAGAGCAGGCCAACGCAATGGGCCTTGGTCACCGCTGGCCGGAAATCGCCCGCACCTACGCGGAGGTAAATCAGCTTTTTGGCGACATCATCAAAGTGACGCCGAGCTCGAAAGTCGTCGGTGACATGTGCATGTTCCTCATCACCCGCGGGATCAAGCCGTCGGAAGTGAAAGACCTCACGCCCGGCAGCGTCGATTTCCCGGAGTCGGTTATCGACATGCTCTGGGGCGGTCTGGGCCAGCCCGACGGAGGATGGCCTGCCGAGATTCAGAAAGTCGTCCTCGGGGATCGTAATCCCACGACGCTGCGTCCCGGCGACCTCGCTGAGCCGGTCGATCTCGAAGCGACGCGCAAGGAGCTTTCTGAAAAACTGGGTCGGGCCGCAGACGATGACGATCTTTACAGCCACCTCATGTATCCGCAGGTGTTCGAGGACTTTGACAACTTCCTGAAGGAATTCGACTGCGTCTCCCCGCTTCCCACGACGTCTTTCTTTTACGGCTTATCCGTGAGCGAAGAAATCTCCGTCGAAATTCAGCCGGGCAAGGTGCTTTTCATCAAGCTCATTGGCATCAGCGAAGCGGACTCCGACGGTCAGCGGAACATCTTTTACGAGCTCAACGGGATGCCGCGCGAAGCCCAGGTCGTCGACAAGGCGATGGCCCCGAAGAATGTCGTCACGAAACCCAAGGGCAATCAGAACGATCCCCTCCAGGCCGTCGCCCCGATGCCCGGCATGGTCACCCAAGTCAACGCCGAGGTCGGCATGAAGGTGAAAGAAGGCGATCCCATCGTGACCCTCGAAGCGATGAAAATGCTCACCACGATTTCTGCGAGCCAGGACGGCACCGTCACCGAGATTCTCGTCAGCAAAGGCGAGTCGGTCGAGACGGATGATTTGCTGGCGAAGTTGGAGGCGTGAACGGGGAACGACAAACTGCGGTGTTTTCTGGAATCGCACCTTTGACAATTGGTGATTTTATGTTCAATTGAACGGCATGAGGAATACGCGCAAGATCATCAGCCTCTTCACTGGCGCAGGTGGGCTTGATCTTGGATTCGAAGCGGCCGGTTTCGAGACTGCGGTAGCCGTTGAAATGGATGATCTATGTGTCGAAACACTTCGACTCAACCGGCCCTGGCCCGTCATTCACGATGATGTTCATCACGTCTCAAGTGAGAAAATTCTCTCCAGCGCAAATCTAAAAAAGGGAGAAGCGGCGTTGCTAATTGGCGGACCTCCCTGCCAACCCTTTTCAAAGTCCGGTTTTTGGTCGACAGGCGACTCGAAACGCCTGTCCGATCCGCGCGCCAGCACGCTGGACGAATACCTGCGTATTCTGGAAGACTGCCTCCCTGAAGCTTTCCTATTGGAAAACGTCGCTGGAATTGCCTACTCCGGAAAATCTGAGGGACTTGAGTATATTCTTCAGCGAACCGAAGAGATTAATCAAAGGCAGAATACTTCTTACAAAGTGGAAGTGCTGAGGGTGAACGCCGCACAGTATGGAGTCCCTCAGATTCGCGAGCGGATGCTCCTAATCGCGCATCGTGACGGTCTCTCATTTGGCGACCTCGAGCCGACCCATCGAGTTGGTAACTCGACAGAAAGAGATCTTCTTCAGCCCGACCTTCCTCCGGCGAGAACTGCCTGGGATGCTGTTGGCCACCTGAAACCTAAAAACAGGAACGATCTGGAAACAAAGGGCAAATGGGCAGATCTTCTTCCCTCGATTCCTGAGGGTCAAAACTATCTCTACCATACGGATCGAGGAGATGGATTGCCCCTCTTCGGTTGGCGAAGACGGTTTTGGAATTTTCTCTTAAAGCTTTCCAAAGATAAGCCATCGTGGACCCTGACCGCTCAGCCTGGACCGGCGACAGGCCCATTTCACTGGGACAATCGCTATCTCTCAGCAGAGGAAATGATGGCCATTCAAACGTTCCCTCATGACTACAAGGTCATTGGAAGCCGAAGCGACGCACAAAAACAGATCGGGAATGCGGTCCCCTCTGCGCTCGGAGAGTTGGTCGGCCTGAAAATGAGGGCTCGATTTTTTGACGAGCCTCATCAGGAAACCGCAACGCCGACCTTAGTTCCTGAAGTGAATCTGAAGCAGCCGCCCCGGTCTGCGAGTCCGCCCGTGCCAGAGAGGTTCCTCAGTCTTGTCGGAGAACATTCGGCTCACCCCGGAACTGGAAAAGGGTTCGGTGCGGAAAGGATTCGTGCAAGTCGGGAATAGGAAATGGACTACCGAAGATATTCAGTCAGCCTGCGGGACAAAAAGCCGCTTCTCGATTTCGTTCTTCACTCTCTTTCAGAGTCAGGCTGCAAGATTCTCAACTGCTCTCCAGCAAACGAAGCGCCCTTCCGTATTACGTTTGAAGACCCAAGCGGAATCCGGAGTGGTGTAATTGTTTACGCCTTCTATGCGAACTCAAAAACGACCAAGAATCGACCGAGTGACGAGCACCGCTTCCAGGTAAAATACGGTAGTAAAGACGGGAAGCTTCACCAGATTTGGCAAGACCCGTTCGGCCTCTACACAACCCTGATGGTCGGCATCGACACCAGTCGCGGGCTATTTGTCGGCGTAGATCCCTTAATCCATGAAAATACGCGCTTCTTTATCTCGATTGAATTTAAAGCAGCTCACGTCGAGGAGGCTCTGAGAACCGGCTGGCATTATTGGGAACGCGAAAAGCGCAGCGGAGAAGATACGCCTACCGAGGTTATGGTTGCGGGAACTCGGGATCGCATCCTCGACTTTATTCGTTTCGAACAGGCCGCGCTGGGTCTTTCTCAGGGCCACAGGCTTCTCCTGGCCGAAAATCTTGATCGTTTCATGGGCAGAAAAGAAATCGGTAGCCCCGATCCAAAACCTCAAACAATGGCTTCCCCGAACACCTCTGAGATTCACAGCCTCGCAAAGGAATTTCAAATTCCATCGCATGAGATACTGAATCTCATCGAAGCAGCACCGAGACTGAAAATGGCGGTCAGAGGCTGGGTCGCTGAGAGGCATTTGAACGAAACCCTGGTCAATACGGAGGGTGTCGACTCTTGCAAGCAATTGGAAGCCGACGGGATGCCTGACTTTGAAGTCGTCTATCAAGGCTCAAAACCAATTCTCATCGAATGTAAAAACGTTCTTCGAACCACTCTTGCGGACGGAACGGTGAGAGTGGATTTTCAGAAAACTCGCGCGTCGAAAAATGACCCCTGTTCGCGATTTTACCGCCCGAGCGAATTCCAAATCTTAGCAGCGTGTCTTCATCCGCGCCTGGAGGAATGGGTCTTCTCCTACCAGCTGACCCACAATCTCGAAGAACATAAAAAGTGTCCGGGACACTTATCAAATCTAGTCCGGCTTGACTCGTCATGGACAAATGAAGCTTCGAAAATTTTGGCATCAGCGAGTGCCTCTTGAAGAGTTCGGCACTCTGCAAGCGCTCTCGGGACGAGGGCAAACTGGGCGGCTTTCTCACGAAGCTGGGGGCTCAATCAAAATTCTCCGATCACCCAGCCTGTTGCTACCAAAAAGAATCCAGCGAAAACAAGACTTCCACTCGACTTTGGATCGCCCGCCCCGGCGAAGATGACTCCGCCAACGAGGAGGAGAAGACTGGCAATTCCAAGGCCGATTAACAGCCACGCGATAAACGAACGAACCCTCATGCAGGGAGTCTGCATGAGGGTCGATCATCAGGCGATTACAACCGCGCGGAGGCTTTATAAACCTTAGCCGGCCACCAACTGCCCACGCCAGGCGCGGAGGGTTTCCATGAGGAGCTTAAACTCCTCTTTGGTGATGCCTTTGGGAACGATCGCCACTCCGGTGCTGAGGGGGAGGCGCAGCATATTGGGTTGGGCGTTGGCGTTCACATTGCGGGCTTGTTTCCGCGCTCCGGGGGCACGTTTGACCTGGGCCTGACCGCGCTCGGGAAGTTCCGGCTCGACCTCGAGCGTCTGGACTCCGGCGAGTTCGTCGTTCTTCCGGTAGGTCCGGCTCGCACGTTTCGCGCCCTGCTCCGTGAATCCACGGGAAAGCAGGAGCTCGATCAGCTCGGGTCGGGTTTTGTGACGCGCGGTGCGCCAGAGGTTGCGGAAGGTGAGCGGAGACAGGGCGGCCTTCTGCAGGTTGGGGCGGCGTTCCTCGTCGGAGGAGGCGTCGAGGATCGCAGCGCCGACAGGGGAAATGCGGAGCCCGTCACCCGTCTTTTCGAGGAGGTCGTAGGCACGCATCGCACCAATGGTTTTGACGGCAGCACCGTGAAGGCTGGCATAATCGAGAGCTTTGAGGATCTCGGGCCGCTTCAACGCTTTGCTGCGGTCGGGTTGATAGGCATCCAGCTTTCGCAGGAGTTCCACTGCTTCTTCAAGCAGTACAAATGGGAATCGGGGGCTTCTTTTATTCATGGCCCCCACTATAAGCTCAATTTTTAACCCGTAAAGCTAAAAATATGTTTTTAGCTCGTTATTTTAAATTGGCTTCATCCATTTGTCTCGCCGAACCGACGAGAATCCACGCCAACCCCGCGACGATCAGGGCGATCACAATCCAGAGAATCCAGCGCTGATCCGACCAGCGAACCGGCTCCTTCGCTTCGATAAAATGGGGATTCGCGACCACCTCGCCCGGCACCCACTCGGACTGGGCCATCTTTTGTCGCATCCCAATGCGGATCGCGGCGACGTCGTAGTCGGGTTTCTCAACCGCAGCAGCGGCGGCTCCGAAGTTCAGCGCCAGGGTCCCTTCCGTCGGCATCACGAAATAGAGATCGTGAATCCTTCCCTCCCCCGTCACTCCGCTCAGTTTCACGGGGCGATTGTCTCCCTGAAAGATCAGAAGCCGATACCGCTCCGCGCGCGA
>CAZOUP010000023.1:0-14548 GCA_964583035.1 uncultured Akkermansia sp. | reverse complement strand
AGGCTCAAGGGATAGCTCCGCAGCGCCGACTCCTCGTCCTCCTCCTCCCGCGCTTCGGTGAGAAAGGAGAGACCTTCGATCTTGAAGTCACGCTGCGTCACAGTCCGCTCAGTCTCCACCGTGACGCCGGAGGAATCGCTCACTTCCCTCCGCCAAGTCGACATGAGCGAAAGCTGGCGATCCGTCGCCCCTTCAATCGTGACCCGGAGATAGCGGTAGGAATTCTCGGGCAACTCGACCGTCTCACGCCGGAAGTCGATAAAGCGGGCGTAGTCAAAAATGAGTGCCTCCCCCACGAGCACACTCCACGATTCTCCATCTACACTTCCCTCGACCCTGACATTCTTCTCAAAATCCCGAAGACGGTTGTCGATCCGGATGCGGGCCGCCTTTCTCTCATCCTTAAGCTGAACGGTCACGACGAGGCGTCCGTCCTCACGCTCTTCAAACTGCTCGACGGTCGCGGGGATCTCTTGCGAGCGGACCGCGCCTCTTACTTCGCGCGGGACGATGAGGTAGGGCAGCGCCTCCGCCCCGGCTTCCCCTTTCTGCATCAAACGCAGATCGCCGAAGCTGGGTTGCGTATCGCGGAACACCTTAGGAGAGAGCGGGACCACGCCGATGGATTTCTCTTTGAGCTCACCCTTCATCGGCTGAGTAAAGCGGAACACGGTCCCCGTCTCATCCGCCTCTGAGGTAGCGACGGTGAGCAGGGCCAGGGCGATCAGGATAGGAAGCTTCATGAATCAGATTGGGTTGAGTCCACTTCCTCCATGAGAAAGCGATCGCGGTATTTCAGGTAAAGGAATGAACCGAAGAGAATGACCACACCGAGAATGATGAAAGCAACGATGCGGTAAAGTTGATCGAGCCCTGCCAGATCCACAAAGAAGACCTTCGCGATCACGACTCCCATGAGAACCAAGCCGAGTCCGCGCATCACCGCCTTCGATTTTGAAATCCCCGTGAGGAGGAGGGCGAGTCCGAAGACGGCCCAGAATATCGAGAGGCCGCCCATCCGGAACTCCGGCAGAAATTCGGTGAGACCACTCCAGATTTCCATCGTCAGGTAAGTAAAGACCGAGGCAAGCGCAAGGTAACCGAAGGCACGGGAGACCCCCGCCCGATTTGTCTGCTTAAAGAGCAGTTGCCAGACAAAGAGGAAGAAAACCGCGACCGATCCGTAGTTCAGGAGGCGCATCCCGACATCTTCAATCGGCTCGCGGAAGGAGTAGGCGAGATCCCAACCCGGATCCCAGTAGAAGACATCGACAAGGAAAACCTTGATGACGAGCGCGACCACCAAGATCCAGAAAAAGAGCGTCGCGATGGTCTCACGGTTCGCAAGCATCTCGCGGAGCAGAACCGCCCCGAGCGCAATCCAAACGAGCGTCATCGCCGGGCGCATGAGCGGCTCGTAATGCGCACCGATGCTGAAGAAGACCTCCACATTCATGACCACAAAAGTCAGCGCGACGACAACCCAGAAGCAGAAGCGGGCCAGTCGCGATTGACCGAACCACGGCTTGATGTCATTCCCCTCCGAAACGAGCCAGTCCGACGAGGCCGCGTCTTCTTTCGTAAAGAGCCTTCCCGCCGCGAAGAACGAAGCAATCGGAACGCCGAAGACCATGAGGCGTCGCAGGAACCCGGCCCAATATTCTCCCGTCGTGACCTCCCGACCAATGACATCGAACTGCACCGCGAGGTCGAGGAAGGCGATGCGCCCGAGGACAATGAGATACAGGACATAGGCCAACTGGCGGAGAAACTCGCTTTTCATGCGACTTGCAATCCAGAGCATCACAAATCCCTGCACCGCCCAACTCACCGTGATCCATCCGCTCGAAAGAAGGAGCGGCAGCGTGATCGCAACGAAGAGCGAGGCCAGCCCGATGAAGCTCATGAGCAAGCCGCGATCGAGAATCCCGCGCTTCAGAAAAACACGGATGTGAACAATGTAGAACGCCGCCAGCCCGATCGTCACCGCCGCAATCGCCTCCTTCGAGAACGTGCTCTCGACGAGGTGGTAGGCAAAAGAGAAAAAGACGCCCGCATTGAGAAAGAGGAAAAGCAGCTCCAGCAGCGTCGACTTTTTCCGATGCACGAGATGGAAGATGAAAGTCACCGTCGAAAAGAGAATAAAGAAGGCGATGAGGAAGGGCATGAACTGCCAGAACCGCTCCGCGATAAACCCCTGATCCACCGCCCGCAGCGTGATCAATGAAGTCGCGGCAAAGCTCAGATAGTTCAAAATTCGCCACTCTTTCTTCCACGCCATGAAGAAGACTCCGCAGCCTAACAGGAGCACATAACTGAAGAGGGAAACAAGATTCGGCGCATCAGTCTCAATCATGAACGGAGTCAAATAGCCGCCTGCCATCCCGAGCACCGCAATGAGCAGCGACTGATGGCGGAGCGCGATCACCCCCGCCGCAATTGTCACGAAAATCATCAAGCCGAACGCCATCGGAGCGTTGAGTACCTCGAGACGATACGCCGTGAAAAAGCTGAAATAGAAAGTCGCAAACCCCGCCCCGGAAAGTCCCTGCCCCAGCAATTCGTAGCGCCCTCTCATGAGGCGGATTCCTCCCGCAAGAATTCCCAGGCCCGTCAGTGACGCGACACAAACCCGGACGAGCGGGCCGACCGCTTCGTTCGTACTCGTGTATTTGAGAAAGAATCCGATGCCGATGATCAGGATCATGACGCCGAGGCGAATCAGCCAGGTCGTCGCAATCGCGAACTCGTTCGTGACTCCCTGCGGACGATGCTCTTCCCCGACGATGAGCCAGTTCCAAATCTTCTGGAGCGCTTCCTTCGCCGCCGCTTCAAAGGCGGAGGGTTCCTTCGCGAGCACCGGCGCGGGTGGTGGGGTTGGAGTGGTCGCCGTTGTCGCGGCGCGGGCCGCAATTTCCGTGACCGGCGCATTCTTCGGTAATGGCGGAGGCGTTGCCGGCGTTTTCTGAGGCAGTGCTTCGATCACTTCTTCGAGTGTTTCTCCTGCCTCCATCGGATCAACCGACTCAGGAGTTTCGCTTTTCCGGCTCGATGCTTCGAGGATCACTTCCCGCATCTGATTCGGCAAGCGCTCCATTTGACGTTTCAACGACGCCAATTCCTTCTCGATCCCGCCGATCTTCACCAGGGCAACGAGAGCAAAGACAAAAACCCCAACGACAACTAAAAATCCAATTCCTTCCATACCAAACAAGTTAAAGTTCGAGTGGAGCCTATCGGGAACTGCTCAAAATGACGAATCGATTAATTTAGAGCCCCGCATCGTTTCAATCGATGATCATTGACAGCTTGATCCTTTCCCCTCCCGCCTCCAAGTTTGCACCCGCATGAAAGCCATTCTCCCAGCCCTGCTCCTCATCATGGCCTTTTCCTCCGCCAATGCCGATGTTCTCAATGATTTAAAAGGAGAGAAGCGCATTCTCCTACTCGATTTCCCGGAAGGCTCCGGTTACAACCTCTCGCAGTTGGAGAAGCAAATTCAGCGAGGCAAAAAGAACATCACCGATCGCGATCTCGTCCTCCTCCACATCGGTGATCTCGGACGAACCGGTCGACGCTACGCCGAAGACCTCAGCGACACGGATCGTGAGAAAATCCGCACGAGGCTGAAACTCGGCGAGCGATCCGACTTGCCATTGATCATCCTCATCGGCAAAGACGGCGGCATCAAAGCGGCCCAGAAAAAGGACTTCGACCTCGTTAAGTTGTTTAAGCTCATCGACACCATGCCGATGCGGAAAAAGGAGATGGCGGAGTAAAAACTCCTTTTCCTAATCCTTTTCTTTTTCCCGGATGAACCCGGGCGCCTCCTCGAACACTCTGCGGGGATTAGGAAGCACTAATTTACACTGATATTTTCGAACCTGTGCTCCGCCGTAGCTGAACCTATCAAGGTTCAGACATCTCAAATTAGCGAAGCGTTTCTCTAGCTCTTGAATCACGGGGCAAGTCCGGGATTGATTCCAAGGCAAGCTCACTTAACGCTTCGCTGCGAAAACCAGACCTTCATGCTGAGCAGAATCGCCAGTGCCGAAACAATTGTCATCACCGTTCCCGGAACGAATCGGGCATAACCGGCTAGATCGACAAAGAAAAAGTACCCGAGATCAGCGAGCCCACCGACCATGGCCGTGACCCAAATGGCGGTCATGTTCTTGCGCCAGATCAGGACGCCTCCGATGATCGTCACGATACCAAACCACGCCAAATTCCACGCATGCTGATTCAGCACCCCTCCGACGATGCCCGGGTAATCCATCTCGATCGTAGCGGGATCTACTCCATCTCCGATCGCCTGAAATCCAGAAGTCGTGTCGCCTGACAAAACGAGGACGCCGGCGAGGGTGTGAACCAGACCCCAGATAATCCAGAGAATGGAGGAAACACGAAGGAGGAGAACGGATGATTTTTTCATATCAAAAACACTTTGTAACTATTTTTGATACAATACAAGCCTCAAGCGTTGTCATTTTTCTCTCTGACAAAGAAAGGCACAAATCTCCGGCCTTACCTTCTCATCCATTTCTGAAATGGTGGTCCGATCCAAGTCTGCAAGCAAAGCCGCTTCCGCGTGAGTGAAGAGATCGTTGACGTAATCAGAGAGGATTTTCGAAACGGTCCCTGTCTCTCCGGGAGGACGAGGAAGGATCCCGGGCTTCTCATGAACTGACTCGAAGACCTGGCGAAGCGTTATCCCTGTCGAGTCTTGAGCAAGAACGCTTCCCCCGCCGGTTCCCCGTTGCGTTGAGACGAATCCAGCTTCCTTCAGTTTCGAGAGAACCCGACGGACCACGACCGGATTGGTTCCATAGGTTTCCGCAAGAATCTCCGACGTGAGCGGTTTCCCATCACTGGCAGTGAGAAAACCCAGGATGTGCAATGCCACAGAAAAATCGCTCGTCATGAGTCAGACCGTTACCGATCAAGATGCTTTCAGCAAGAATTGAAAGAAATCCCTCCCCGTCCCAACGCATCTAACCCTGTTGACTCCCTCACCTAACCCTGTTTGGTCTCAAGGTGAGCGCTCTCCCCACCCTCTCTCTGGCACCGATGCAGGACGTTTCTGTCCTGCCGCTGTGGCGCTGTCTGGAGCGGCGGGGCGGGCCGGATTTCTACGTGACGGAGTATTTCCGCGTGCATCGGGATTCTCATCCTGAGAAAAAGATCCTTCGTTCGATCACAGAAATGTCAGGCGCGAAACCGGTCATCGCGCAAATGATCGGCAACGATCCAGAGCATCTTGTCCGAACCACGAAGCTAATTCAGGACGCGACTGATTGCGCAGGCATTGACCTGAATCTCGGCTGCCCAGCACCGAAGGTCTGTGGCAAGGCGGCGGGCGGCGCACTCCTCCGCGATCCGGAATTGATTCGGCAGATCGTCCACGACCTGCGGCCTGTTGTTCGCGGATCACTCACGCTGAAGACTCGCATCGGATTTGAATCGCCTGACGAGTTCGATAGCCTTCTCGAACTCTTCGCTTCGCTCCCGATCGACGGGCTCGCGATCCATGGGCGCACTGTGAAGGAAAAATACCAAACGCCGGTTCATCCGGATCTCATCGCGCGGGCGGTGCGATCGCTTCCTTTTCCAGTAACGGCGAATGGGAACATTGTCTCGGTCGATACGGCTCTCGCGATGCATCGGCAGACAGGCGCGGCGGGCCTCATGATCGGACGCGGCGGAATTCGTAATCCCTGGCTTTTCCGGCAGGCAAAAGAGGCTTTTTCAGAGTCTCCAATCCATGAACCGACGCTCCGCGACCTGCGTGACTATCTACGGGAACTCGGGGAGGAGATTCGCGCCGAGGGTGATTTTGAAAACGAAACCTCGCTCGTTCATCGTCTCAAAAAATTCACGAACTACATTTCCTCCGGTCTGAGCGCAGGTGCTTTGAACGCAGAACTGAGACGCGCCACCTCGCTCTCAGAATTTCGTAAGATCTGTGATCGACATCTCGACAACGATCGCGTCTTCCCTGCTGACCCGGCCGATGATGGAAAGCTCTTTTGTGGATTTCGCGAGCTGGTTTAGCCTCTTTAGGATTTCATTTACAAGAGTCGCAAATTTCGCTACACGAAGCGCATGAAAACCCTCCTCGCCGTCGCCGCCTTTTCCCTCTTTGCCATTCCTGCTTTCGCAGCGGACGGCAATGGCTCCGTCGAAATCACCGGCGAGCTGAAAACCTGGCACGCGGTCACGCTCACAGTGAATGGCCCGTTTGCGAACGAGACCGACACCAAGCCAAACCCCTTCACCGGGATCGACCTCACGGTGCAGTTCTCGCATGAATCCGGTGACCTCACTTACACGGTGCCCGGCTACTTCGCGGCGGATGGCAACGCCGCCGAAACCTCGGCGACGAGCGGAACAAAATGGCGTGCTCATCTTTCTCCGGATCTCCCCGGAAAGTGGGACTATCAGGTCAGCCTCAAGACAGCGAGAGGCGAAGCCCTCCCCGGTGATGGCGCGAGCGGAGCTTTTGAAATCGCTGAGACTGACAAAAGCGGGCGTGACTTCCGTAGTCGGGGACGGCTCACCTACATCGGCGAGCGATACCTTCAATTCGCCGGTGATAAGACCCGATTTCTCAAAGCCGGCCCGGATGCCCCGGAGACTTTTCTCGCCTACACTGACTTCGATGGCACGGTGACTAACAATGCAAAAAAGGGTCCTCTTAAATCCTGGGAGCCACATCTTCAGGATTGGAATGAGGGAGACCCCGTTTGGCAGAACGGCAAGGGCAAGGCTCTCATCGGTGCGCTAAATTACCTCGCCGGGAAAGGGCTCAACGCTTTCTCTTTTCTCACCTACAATGCCGGTGGTGACGGCGACAACGTCTGGCCGTTTGTCTCCCGCGACGAGAAGTTCCACTACGACTGCTCAAAACTCGACCAGTGGGGAATCGTTTTCGATCACGCCACCGCGAACGGGCTCTATTTGCACTTCAAGCTTCAAGAAACCGAGATCGATGACAATCGAAGTGGTCACAAAGTAGCGAATACGGAAGAAATCCCCACCTCACTCGACGGCGGGGATCTCGGCCCCGAGAGAAAGCTTTACCTTCGTGAACTCATCGCCCGCTACGGTCATCATCTCGCGCTGAACTGGAATATCGGCGAAGAAAACACCCAGTCTCCGGAGCAGGTCCAGGCAATGGCGGAATTCATCCGCGAGACCGATCCCTATGATCATCACATCGTGATTCACAGCTACCCGGATCAGCAGGACAAAGTTTACGAGCCTCTCTTGGGCGACCAGTCAGTACTCACAGGAGCCTCTCTACAGAACAGTTGGAAGCAGGTTCACCATCTCACCGCAAAATGGATTAAGGCATCAGCCGAAGCGGGCAATCAATGGGTCGTCGCTAATGACGAGCAGAACCCGGCCGATCTCGGCGTTCCACCCGATCCCGGCTACAAAGGTTTCGACGGCATCGCTAAGAACAAGGACGGAAAGAACGGCTACGACCTCCACGATATTCGCCATGAAACGCTCTGGGGTAATCTTATGGCAGGCGGTGCCGGCGTGGAATATTACTTTGGCTACCGGCTGCCTCAGAACGACCTCATCTGCGAGGACTTCCGCAGCCGCGACCAGAGCTGGGATTATTGCCGCATCGCGCTGGAGTTCTTTCACGGAAATGAAATCCCTTTCTGGGAGATGACACCGAACGACGCACTCGTCGGGAATCCTGAAGGCAAGGCCGAAAAGCCGTGGTGTCTCGCAAAAGAAGGTGAGTGTTATCTCATCTATGTTCCGGCCGGGGTAGAGATGCCGGAACTCGCGCTCGAAGGCGGAAGCAGCTCGATCTTCGATCCTGCGTCGGGAGAAATCGGAGACGACTCGCCTGAGAAGGATCGCGTTGTCTGGATCAGAAAGTGAACCTTGCGGAAATGTAGCGGAACGGGTCACCGTTCCGACCGCGACGGTCCGGGGCAATGCCAGTCGGAAGGCTCACGCCGTCCGCTACGGGGAAACGGAAAGACCACGGAGAGCCTCTACCAAAAAAAGGGCGGCATTTCTGCCGCCCCTTTCTTTTCTATCTAAGTTTGTCAGGACTACTTCTGAGCGAGAAGCTCTTTGAGGAATCCACGCTGTCCAGCGAGAGCGACGATCGCCAACACTCCGAGAGCAATTGCCATGGGGTAGCCCCCTTTAACGAGGAAGAGGTGATAGAGGCCAATGACAACAACAATCGGTCCGAGGACAGCGAGAGCGAGGTTCACGAAACGTCCGGAGAGAAGAAGGATCCCACCGAGAAGTTCGAGCACTTTGACGACGGTCAAGAACCCTGACATATAGAGCGCACCAATGAAGCCGGCGGCGAGTGAACCCTCCTCCGGTGAAGGAACGGGGAGGAACTTGAACCAGAAGTTTGCCGCGAAAACGACAAAGAGGAGGCCTAGGAGATAACGGGCAGCAGTAGGAATATATTTCATAAGATTTCAGTGATGGGGTGTTGATTAGATTGGTTATCGGAGATCAAAAAGTAAAGCTTCGACCGGTGTTTCTGGATCGGCGGTCAGCGTAAATTCACCCGCCTCTTCGGAGCTGGCTCCATCGCCGGGGCGAAGCTCCGTTTCATTCAAAGCAACAAAGCCGCTGATGACTTGCAGCCAGAGTCCGCGTCCTTCGGCGAGAGCGTGAGAGACGCTCTCTCCCGGCTCAAGTCGCAGTCGGTAGACTTCGGCGTCCTGTTGGATCTTCGCCGACTGGTCGCGGCCGTCCCTTGAGATCACGAGAGCCTTGCTCTGCGAATCCGACGCTTCGCCGGGATGCCACTCGGTGTAGCTCGGCTCGAGACCTTTCTCACGAGGCTCGATCCAGATTTGTAGAAAATGCAGAGGATCAGTCTTCGAAGGGTTGAACTCGCTATGCGTCACACCAGAGCCTGCGCTCATGAGTTGAATCTGTCCGGGCGTGAGCTTGCGACCGTTACCCATGCTGTCCTCGTGACTGAGAGCCCCTTCGAGCACGTAGCTGAAAATCTCCATGTCGCGATGAGGATGCTTGGGGAATCCAGCGCCGGGAACGACGCGGTCCTGATTGATGACTCGCAGAGAGCGGAATCCCATGTGATCAGGGTCGACGTAATGTCCGAAGCTGAAGGTATGCTGTGAATCGAGCCAGCCATGTTGCGCGTGACCGCGATCATTTGCCTGGCGAACGGTGATGGATGGGGACGTGATTGTCATAAGTTTCCTTTCGTTTACGTAGTCAGTTTTCCCTGAATCAAGCCGATCTGATAATACTTCCTCCTTCACAAGTTCATGCACTGAGGTTATGAGTGACGACCGATGGAATTTCACCAGCTCCGCTACTTCGTTGCTACCGCTGAAGAACTCAGCGTCACCGCCGCCGCAAAACGCCTCTACATTTCACAGCCGGCCCTGAGCCGTCAGATCCAGGCGCTGGAGGACGAATTGGGAGTCCCCCTTTTTGATCGGATCAAAAAACGGATGCACCTCACCGAGGCGGGCCGCTTTTTTCTCGTCCGCGCCCGTCAGATTCTCTGTGATGCGGAGACGAGCGTGCAACTCGTGCAGGAGCAATTCGGCGAGGCTAAACGCAGCATCCGCCTCGGCTTCATCAGCATATTCCTCGACGACATCGTCGCTCCCGCTGTGAAGGCGGTGCGCAAGCAAGCGGACAAGTTTGAAATCTCGCTGCATGAGCTATCTCCCAAGGCGCAGCTCGACCGGCTCCGCGATGATCAGCTGGACCTCGCCCTCCTCGGTAATCTCAGCGACGAGGACCGCACCCGCTACGAGATGAAATGCATCATGCGGAGTCCCATGGCTGCCGTCCTGCCCGATGATCATAAGCTCGCGAAGCGGAAACAGATCGTCCTGAGTGAACTCAGCGAGGAGCCGTTCGTTTCGCTCTCCGACACGATCTTTCCGGGACGGCGTCAGTTTCTTCGCTCGATCTGCCAGTCCCAGGGATTCGAGCCTAAGGTGGCGGAGGAATCCGATTCGCTCTCGCTCCTCCTCGGGGCGGTTTCCGCAGGAAGCGGGGTCGCAATCCTCCCGGCTCACAGTCAGAAACTTCCCCACGCCGGAAGCGTTTTTGTCCGTCTCAAGACGCCGGTGATCTATGCCGAAGTCCTCGCGGTTTACAAACCGAACCAGCCCTCAGGCTCCTTTAGTAGGTTGCTGATCGAACTGGAGAAAGCGGCGGCGGTAATATGAGGAACACTACTTCGCCAACTCAACGCAGATCAATTCTTCGTCGTTCCGAGCGTAGATCCGTGTTCCAGCGAAGGCGGGCTGCGACCAGAGGACCGTTCCCTCGACTCGTTGCTTCAAAGGCGTCGTCGGCTTGATCAAAGCAGCCCGATCCAGTTCGTTGTATCCTTCAGGCGTCAGTTCGGCGATGACTAACTCTCCGCGCTCCGTCAGCATCCAGGTCTGCTCACCATTTTGCGTCATGAAACCGGTGCCCCATCGCTCCTGCGGAACGGCTTCGAGATTTTCCCAGACGCGGCCTCCCGTTTCTGGATCGAGACAACGCATTTGGCCGTAGCTGTCGATTCCGTAGATCATCCCGTCGTGGAAAAGCGGGGGGCTGATCATGCAATGCAAAGCATCAGTGTTCCGCTCGTTAATACCCTGACGATGCCATAACTCTTTAGCGGAAAGACTCGACTGGTCGAGCTGGATGAGACGCGATCCGTCATAAAACACGGAGAGAAACATCAAAGTTCCCTCCTCATTAATCGCCGGCCCCGGGACATTGATCGGCATTTTATTCGGAGGAGTCGGAACTTCCCAATAGACTGATCCAGTCGCCGCGTCGAGCCCCGCGATGCGCCGTCCGGTCCAGGCAACGACGACTCGCTTTCCGGCCTGTTCGATCACGACGGGCGACACGTAAGACCCTCTGTCATCAAACGCTTTCCATTTCTCCGTCCCTGTTTCCGCATCAAAAGCCACGATCGTCGCCCCATCCTTCGGGGCGGAGACTTGAACGATAACGCTGCCTCCTGCCACGAGCGGTGAGCAGGTCAGCCCCCAGATTGGCATGTCGAGTTGATAATCCTCCGAAAGGCTTCTCTTCCAGATAACCGCTCCCGTTTCGGCATCGAGGCAGTGCAAATGACCCATCATGCCGAGCGCGTAGGCTCTCCCGTCTCGCACCGTCACGCTTGAGCGTGGTCCAAAGGCATAGCCCACATCCCGATACACCGCCTCGTAGGCGTGAGTCCACTTCGGCGCGCCACTCTCACGATCCACACAGACAATCCGCTCCACCTTCGCAGTGGAACCGGCGGCGCCACGATCCATGAGAAAGACCCCGTTCCCGGCGACGGTCGGACCACTGTATCCGGCACCGACAGGAGTGGACCAGACTCTGGGAAGTGGATCACTGAGCCCTTCGAAAGATTGACGAACTCCCTGAGCCGACCACTTCCCCTCGCGATCAAGGCCCCGGAACTCAGGCCAGTCTCTGGAATCCTCCGCCAAAGCGGACAGGCTGCAAACGGCAATGGTCGCAAGGATGACCGCATATTTTCTCTTCGAAATCTTCATCCCCTAATCTAGTCTCTCCCCTCATCCCATGTCGAACTTGAAACGCCACGGCCGCCTCCGGTGGACGCCCAGCTATTTACGGAATCAGGGACAACTGACAAAGCGACAGAAGCGGACGCTACGGAACAACTGGGAAGACTTTGGTATCGTTTTTGAGCACGGGGAGTTGATTGATCTCGACGCTGAATTCGAAAGAGGTGGCCCGATCCTTATCGAAATCGGCTTTGGGATGGGAGATCATCTCATTCATCTCGCGAAGTCTCATCCAACTCATCGCATCCTCGGGATTGAGATACACCGCCCGGGGTTGGCGACCACCACCGGCAAGCTTCATTCTGAAAACATAGAGAATGTCAGACTCATCCGCGGTGACGCGAGGCTCGTCCTCACCGACCATTTGCCACCTCGCATTTCCGATGCGGTATTGATTCAGTTTCCCGAACCGTGGAGTCAGAAAGGCAAAACCCGTCGCCGCCTCATTCAGCCGGAAATGCTCAACTTGCTCCACCGCTCATTAGTTCCCGGAGGTGAATGCCTCGTCACAACTGACATGAGCGATTACGCTGAGCATTGCGCGCAGCTTTTCGATGCATCATCCCAGTGGGAAAAAGTCGAGCACTCGCCGTTTCAATCCTCCCGTATCCTGACCCGCTACGAAGAAAAAGCCCTCGCGGAAGGACGTTCGATCACTGATTTATGTTACCGCACTCAAGTCGGGAATCTGATTTCGATCTCACCGACTTGAGGTATGTTACCAATCCTTCATCCACCTTCCCGCTTTGCGTTTTCGTCAAAAACTCCAACTGCTGCTGATTCTCCTCGTCGGAATCAGCTGTGGCCTGCTGCTCTGGATGAGCCTCCGGAAGGCAAATCGACTCGCCTTTGAGCTGATTCAGGAAAAGGTCTACTCCATCGCCGTCAGCACCGCGGCCCGGATCGACGGGGATAAAGTGGCGCGTCTCAACTCCCCTGACCAGGAAGACTCTCCCGAATACAACGAGCTCCGCGACGGGCTTCGCGAGGTGCGTGATGCGAACAAAACCGGCGCGCTTCCGGTTCGATTTATCTACATCATCCGTCCCCTCGAAAATGGCGACTGGGAATACGTCGTCGATGCCGAAGAGAAAGGCGAAGATCACTCACCTTTTGGATCGCTCGTCGAGTTCGATCACGATCATGAAAAACCTGATCTGAAATGGTCACGCGCTGACGAATCCTACGCAAAAGACTCATTCGGGGTCTGGCTTTCGGCTTTTTCCCCCATTGTAAATTCAGCAGGAGAACCCGTTGCGGTCGTGGGAGTGGACATCGCCGCGGCCCGGATCCAGACCCTTCTCCGAAGGCTCCTTTACGGAGACCTCATCGCGATGGCCATTGCTCTGCTCCTCGCCTCCGCCCTCGCTGCCTGGCTCTCGCGGAAAGTGACTCGCCCTCTCACTGAACTCACGGATTTCGTCAGAGAAATCGGCAAAGGCAACTTTGCAACACGCATGAAAGTTCAGGGCTCTGACGAATTCGGTGAGCTCGCCGGCGCCGTGAATCAGATGGCGGAAGGCCTCGAAGAACGCGAGTCGCTGAAAGGGGCGCTGGTTCACTACGTTCGCTCACAGGCCGCCGATGCCAGGGTGAGTGGAGCGGATGAAAATGATGAGGACCCTTCGCCGCGACAAATCACGGCGCTCGTCGCCGAACTTTGCGGCTTCAGTCAGCTTTCCTCACAGCTTGGTAGCGAGCGCGTCTTTGCGCTTTTAAATGAGTATTTTTCAACCATGATCGACGTCGTGCTTCGACACGGTGGCTCTCTTGAGAAATCGAGCGACGAGAGCGTGATCGCGATCTTCGGGGCGCAAAGCGAGAATCCTCACCAGGAGCGAAATGCGATCGAAGCAGCTCTTGCGATGCAAGACGCCCTCGCCCGGCTCCTCGATGAATGGCCTATCCAGACCAATGCCCCCGTCTTTCTGGAAGTGGGAATTCACACCGGCACCGCAATGGTTCAGCACTCCGGAATGCAGGATCAGCTCGACTTTGACAGCGTGCGTCAAATCGTCGAGACCGCCGCAGCGATCGCTAAGGTGGGGCGCCAGTATCACACCCGCCTCACCATTTCCGACACCACGGCGGAGAATTTGCACCACACTTTCCCACTGAATGCCGTCGATGATCACTCCCTGAATTACGGACTCTTCAGCGTCTCGATGCCGAAGGCGAAAGCGCGGTGATCCGTGCGCGAAGGAAGTCGATTCAGCCCGCGAGCCGCAACCACATTGGCGAGTTCCACCTCGACCACCATTCCGGTGCGGTTGAAACGCTCATTCCGCTCGCCGCTACCCCGGACGTTTATACCAGAGCTGGCACATTTTTTTGCTCTTCGTGGCACCGGGGATCAGAAAAATAATCGCGAGCTGCCGGACAAAGTCCCAGGTCGAAAACCAGTCCGACTTTCGCCCCGAAGTCAGGACCGGCGGATTCTGGATCACTTCAAATCCCAGCTTCAGCGGCTTCGCCCACTTCTTGATTCGCTTCGCTAGCCAGACCTCTTCCCCGGCATAGACTGATTCATCGAATCCCCCGCCCGCTTCAAAAGCATCGCGGCGGCAGTAGAAAAAGCTCCCCGCCGCGAAGTTGAAAGTCGCCCCGACGCGGTTCCAATTGTCCGTGAGCCACCCCACAATCGGGATGACCGGCTGATCCATCACGATCCTCGCCCCGCCTGCCGCGATCTTTCCGGATTCGAGATTTGAGAGGGCCGTCTTTAGCGTCCCCCCTTCGATCTGCGTGTCGGCATCGACGAAGACAAGCAGCTCAGTTTTCGTGTTTTCCGCCCCCGCATTGCGAGCCCGCGCGATCTGATTATGAGGCTCGAAAACGACCTGATCCGCTCCGTTTTCAACCGCGACCGCAGCGGTCCTGTCCGTGGAATTGTTATCCACAACAATGAGCTCTCCCGTTTCAGAAACCGACGCCATCGCTTTCCTCGCCGCCGCAAGGGT
>CAZOUP010000022.1:0-45252 GCA_964583035.1 uncultured Akkermansia sp. | reverse complement strand
GGATCACCCAGGGTCGTGCCCTGAATCCCGTGGCCGCCCGGATTGAGCTGAGTTCCGGATCCATGCGCTTTGATCCGTGGGACGGAGCCGCCGACGCGCATGAAGGGATCATTTTGATTAAGACGACTTTGCTGATAGAAAAAGAAGCCATGGGCGTCGTCTGATCCTTGCGGGCTGCGACCTCCGGTGTCGACGAGGTCGCCGTCGATGAAGAGTTGGTAGTTGGCCCGGGGATTCACCGTGCCGGCAGAAGGCTGTGCCTTGAAATTTTCGATGATAGGAAAAGCAATCGGAAGAGACCCTGTATTCCCGATCGGGACTTCCCATTTGATCTCACCAAAGGGAACCACTTTGATCTCGTTGGGCGCGAGGGCGACCGAGGGGACAGGCTGACTTCGCGGGGCATTCTCTTTCTTTGTTGAGGGATCGAGCCGCCAGGTTGAGCTGAAACAGGTAAACTGTGGGATATCGAGAAATTCGTATTCGATTGCCACATTCTCCATTGTTATCGGACGGTTAAAAGTGTTCCAGAATTCGGCATATATCTTCGCTACGAAGATAACGACGTAGTTCCCGTCTTCCGGAGGTGGGTATCCATGATATTCAAACTCCACAAAAAATTCATTCACAGGGCAGTAGGCATCGACGCCGCGGTATTGGCGGTTACCGGCATTGGCGGTGTTTGAAGGAGTCGAAGGGAGTGAATCGCCATCCGCATAATCAATGAGGCTGGCGGCAATCGTAGCGGTGTAGTCCTTCGCGGACGCATCAACGGGATTCAGCGGAAAGCCTCCTTTGCGTTCTTCGAAATTCGGAAGGTTTCGCTCGATGATGTTCGCGACTTCCATGTCAGCATTGGCGACAAGGCGATTGAGATTGTGGCGCGGCAGTCCTTCATCAGGGTAGCCATGACCGTAGGGGATGAATGGCCGACTGAGATAGGAGGAAAGGCCGGAGGAAAACCGGTTCAGTTCCGGCGCAGTGTCGTCACCTGTTCCGGTCGGGCGAAAGTAGGGATCACGAGCGAGTTGCTTTACTTGGGCAAAAGGGTGGGATTCGATCCCTGTGGTGCCGATTGCCCAGGGTGCGATCGCGAGATCCCGGGGACTCAATCCAGGTGCAATCTGATTGATTAAGCCCTGGCCCCGAAACGCTTTGGGGAACTGGTAGAAGACAGTCGGGTTCGTGGTAGCGCTGAGGCGAAAGCCTTGATCGCCTGAATTCGAAAGATTGATCCTCGAGTCGAACTCCGAGTAGCCTCCACGGAAGAAATCGGGGAGTGGTTCACCATCCGCCGAAAGGTGATGATTGGTCGAGGCCGCGACGGTATCGAGATTCGGAAGCCCTTCAAGATCTTCGATCCAGTAGGTGTATCGCAGACCGGGTCCACTCGAACGGGTTCCCGCGCTTCCGGGAGGAGGTGGTTCCAAATCGATGAACCCTGTTGTCGGAAACTGATTTTCTTGAAAAGTACTACCATCGACTGACAGGTGCGTGAGCCGGGGCAGCTTGAGCCGTTTTTCCGCTTCACGGTTCCCGAATTTAATGACCGGTCTGCCGATCGGAGTGGCAGCCAACATTTCCGTTGGTCGGCTGTCGAGATCCGGCATCGAGACGCTGTCGATCTCTCCGCCGGCAAAGAGCGGCACATGGACGAGGGAGTTGGTCTGCGGCTGGGAAATGAAGTGAAAACGGGTCAGGTCCGGTCCGCTCCCCTCGGTGGCAACCGTGACAAAATATTGATCGCCGCGGGTGATGCTTCTGAGGAGGCTGGCGGCATCTTCAAAGGCAGCCTGCTCTGCGAGGTTTGCCCGCGTTTTTGAAAGGGCTGACCCGGTAATCTCAACTTCCTGCCGACTCACTGAGAAGACGCCGATGACAATGAGGGCGATGGCGGTCACGAGAACCAGCGTGGTGATGAGGGCGGCCCCCTCTTCCCGTGGGCGGGATTCAAAATTTTTCATGAGGCCGACCTCCTCACTTTGAGACGAATTTCAAAAGTCTGTAATCCGCTCTCGATTCTCCTTCGGTTTTCCGTCCACTGAGAAGGGTCGGTGATGCTCCAGTCGACGATCCAGTCTTCGTAGCGGGTTAAGCGTTGCGCCGTCGTCTCGTTGACGATGCCGATGGTCACTTTCACGAAGTCGGGAATGACAAGGACAGGCCATTCTTCGCCATTATTCAGGCTGAGGTGTGCGTTGAGTTCCTCTGCTCCGAGGGTTTCGAATCGATTCGGGGAAATGCCGACTCGTCGCGAAGCCTCGATTTCAAAACGGACCACGTTTGAGCAGAGCGCCTCGTCCGGAAAAACGGTGTTGTGAATCGGACTCCCCGGATTTTGCCAGGCTTCGAGGCTCCCTCGATCTGGCTTCAAATTTCCCGGAGGTTTCGTAAGATGATTTGGAATCGGGAGGTTCGGCCATGCTGCCGCGGCCTCCTGCGGAGTGGCTTGCGGTGCATCTGAACGGAACATCCCCAGCAAGGTTGGCAGATCTGAATTAGAGAACGCTCCCTGTCTCATCGCCGCAGGATTCTGCTCGTTGAGCGGCCGGGAGAGAGAGGGGGTATCGTTAATCTCTTCGTGGCAATGACGTAAAAATCCGCCGGCGTAGCGTTCGCCATCGAAAGCTCCGGCAGGCCGCAAATGTCGGAACAATTTCATGCTCGCGGAAGGATCTCCTTTCATCGGTGAATTCTTCGTGTAGGCAACGTAGTAGCCGATGACCGAGGGGAGGCTTGCAGGTGTTGGTCCGGTGCGATTTGACCGTGGATCGATCAGAAATTCTTCCGTCAGATGGCTGACAAAACAGAGGCGGGCGAACTCAGTCGCTGAGTTGGGGAGACTAAAGAGGTCGTCTGAGCTTTCGGTCCGGTTAATTTCAAAAGGGAGGAAATATCGGGCTTCAAAAAACTGTCTTTGTTCTGCGGGGATCGAAGTCGGGAGTTGCAGGTGTCCAGCAGGTTTCGGATGGAACGCCGTGGTGAGATCCTGCTTCAACCACTGGAGGGCCGCTCTTCCTGAGTTGCGGTTTGAAGTTCGATCAGTGCTCTGGCGAAATTGTCCGAGGGAGGTTTCGAGCGCCACACTCAGCATGATGAGAATGACTGACAGGATCGCCATGGCCGCCATCAGTTCGATGAGACTGCTCCCCGTTGAGAGGGGCCATGATGACTTCCTCCTTCCTTTCATGGCGAGCCAACTCTTGAAGTGAAAACGAGACTCGAACGAGTGGCCATCGCCGCCATCGCCGGCTGCTCGACTTCGATTTTCAGTGAGAGGAGAGGGTAATGCCGGGCAATCGAGCCTTTCCTGATCGGGGGCGGTTCAAGGTGCGTTCTCGCGAGATAGAGTGCCGCGTCGTCGCCTCGAAGGCCGCTTTCATATTCACCCTCGTTGATCACCCTGAGAAAATCCCCTGTGGAGGTGAACGAGAGATAGATCGCCTGACCGCCACTGGTTTGAATCGTGATTTCTTCGTCCTTGCTGAGAAGCAACCGGCTGCGCCCGTTCACGGCCGATTCCGAGTGAAAGCTTTCGGCGATTTTCGAAGCAATCACTGCTGCTGCTGCTTGATCTTGAGATTCGGTAGAAAGGCGCGTGCCGGTCGCGAGCAGGCCAAGAATGGGGAGCAGGATAGCCGAAACGATTCCGACAGAGATGGTCACTTCGGAAAGCGTAAAGGCCTTCTCGCGACTTGACTCAGTTCTGATGGAATGGCGATTCATAGTCAGTCTGTCAGGATCGCGGAGCGCCCGGTGTAGTAGGAAATCCGAATCAATTCAGCGCGGGATGTTCCATCATCGCCGGCGTTTCCGTAGGCGGTGATACCGCTGCCCTGCGGGTTTACGGTTCCTTCGACAATGGCAAGGTTGAGTGCGTCAGAGTCGATAATCGTCGGATAGGTGACATTTCCCTCCGGGGAAAATACCAGGTAAGGGAATTCAGCGCTCACGGTAGAACCTGACTCTGACTTGACGTCGAAAGGCCTTTTCAGCAAAGCGTCGTGCAGTGTTCTGAAGGGATAGTCAGGTTCCACTTCGAAAAGGGATGAGGTTCCGAAAACAATTCCTTCAGGCAGCTCAAGCCACTCCGAGACCTGCCGAAGCGGTTTGCGGGCGAGAGGTTCCTCTTCCGGGGGATCGGCAGTAAAATAGGCGTAGGCACGAAATCTTTGGGATTCGATGGGATGGCTTCCGTCGGCGAAAGCGACAAAGACATCCTCCCTGCGAGTCACGGCCCGGGTCCGGGCCCGCTCAAGAACTCCGGACAACTCCATAGCAGCCGCTTTGCGGGAGGGACCGAGTTCGAGAAGGGCAGGGGCCGCGAGAGCAAGGAGAATACCCGCCACGGCCATCACAAGGAGCATTTCCACGAGAGAAAACGCCACCGCTCGTCCGGAGGCGTGATCGCGGTCGGGGCGTCGCATGATTTGGCTTCGTGGGGAGATGAACAACATCGTTCTCAATCAGGAAGTTATCTGTTCCGTCAGGTTGGCGGCATTTCCCTGTAGGAGCAAGATTCGCGCCCGAAAAAAATGGACTTTGGGTGAATCCAAAATGTGACGCGAATTGTAACTGGATCAGACTCAATACCCGACTACCCTACAACATATGCGCATACAGGTTGGAAACGAAATTGTTGAACTGAAACCCCCCTCCTTCAGTCCGAAGGCTGTTTTCGGAGTGATCGCCGCGGTGGTTCTCGTGATCGGAGGTCTTGGGTCTTTTTACACCGTCCAGGTGGAAGAGGCAGGATTGGTCCTCCGCTTTGGGAAACACATTGACACGGTCGAGCCCGGACTCCACTTCAAACTGCCCTTCGGAGTTGATCAGGTCATCACGGTCCCGGTCCGTCGGCAGCAGAAGCAGGAATTTGGCTTCGGCACTTCGGGTAACTCAAACGAAAGCCAGTGGTCGAGTCCCGCTGAGATGGAGTTGGAGAAAAACATGGTGACCGGTGACCTTAATGCCGCACTCGTCGAGTGGGTCATCCAGTATCGGATCACCGAACCGGACAAGTATCTCTTCCGGGTTCGGGACGCAGACGCGACCTTGCGCGATGCGAGCGAATCCGTGATGCGTGAAGTGGTCGGCGACCGCACCGTCGACGAGGTCATCACGATCGGACGTCAGGAAATCGAGTCAGAGTGTACGGAAAAACTGAAGGCGCTCGTGACGCTTTATGAACTCGGGATCACGATCGATCAGATCCAGCTGAAAAATGTCGATCCCCCGCAGCCAGTACAGGCCTCCTTTAACGAGGTGAATCAGGCGCAGCAGGAGAAAGAAAAGTCGATCAATGTGGCGAACGGCGATTACAACCGGGCTGTCCCCATGGCCGGGGGCGAAGCCCAAAAGACGATTTCCGAAGCGGAGGGTTACGCGACGATGCGGATCAATGAGGCGGAAGGAGACGCAGAGCGTTTCAATGCTCTTTTCACCGAGTATCAGAAAGCCTCCGAGGTGACCCGACGGAGAATCTACCTCGAAACCATGGAAGAGGTCATGCCTCGACTCGGAAAAAAGGTGGTGATCGATGAAGGGGCGAGCCAGGTGCTGCCCTTCCTCCTACTTTCCCCCACTCCCGAAGTGCCTCGCGACAAATAATTTTACCCCCCTAATTTCATATGAAAAAAACAGGATTTGGATGCCTCGCCGCCTTAGCTGCCGTGGCTATTTTTCTCGTCGCCTCTGGCGGCGTTTACACGGTGCTCGAGACGGAGCAGGTGATTGTGACTCAGTTCGGAAACCCGGTGGGTGAGCCGATCAAAGAACCGGGGTTAAAGTTCAAGATTCCGTTTCTCCAGAAAGTGAACCGCTTCGAAAAGCGGATTCTTGCGTGGGACGGAAGACCGACCGAAATGCCGACGAAGGATAAGACCTACATCATAGTCGACGCTTACGCGCGTTGGATGATCACGGACCCTCTGCGCTACTTCGAGAAGCTGCGCGACGAGCGAAGTGCACAGTCCCGTCTTGATGATATTCTCGGATCAGAAATCAGGAATGCGGTGGCAAAACACGAGTTGATCGAGGTGATCCGAACGACGAAAGATCGCAAAGAGACGGTCGACGAGGACCTCGTGGAAGCGGATCTCACCGGTTCTCTCGGAAAACTGATTCCGATTCGCCGGGGACGAAGTGCCCTCGAAAATGACATCTACACGACCGCAAAGGCGAAGTTGAGTGAATTTGGAATCGAGCTCCTCGATGCCCGTTTTAAGCGGATCAACTACAACCAGTCGGTGCAGGAGCGCATCTACGACCGGATGATTTCCGAGCGTCAGCAAATCGCGGAGCGTTTCCGTTCCGAGGGTGCCGGTGAAGCCGCGAAGATCCTCGGTGATATGGAGCGCGACTTGAGAAAGATCGAGTCGGAAGCCTACAAGACGGTTCAGGTCACGATGGGTGAGGCCGACGCGAAGGCGACAGAGATTTACGCGAAAGCCTTCAATCAGTCTGCAGAAGCGGCAGAGTTCTATGAGTTCACGAGAACGTTGGAATTGTATGGAGATGTCCTTGCCGACAGCACCGTGGTTCTTTCGACGGACAGCGACTTGTTTAAGTATCTCAAATCCGTGAAGCCGGTCGTGCCGAGTAATTCGGAAGACGCTGTTAAAGCGGCTCCGAAACCTGCTCCGGTCCCTTCACGGCCTCGTCCTTAAGCCTGCCCCCGTTCTCGAATCGTTGTCTATCAGGAGACGATTTCGAAGAGGGGTTCATCCAGCACATCCATCCGGGGTTCGATGCCGAGTCCCGGCTCGGTTGAGGCTTGCATGACGCCCTTCTCCCGCTGCGGTGCTCCGGTGGCATTGCTGACGGTCACGTAGCTGTTGAAATCGGTTGAAGTGAATCGCATTTCCTCCGGTGTGCTGTGGGCGAGGTGGGCGATCGCGGCGGTGATGATGTCGCCGCCCCAACTGTCTTCGATCGTCATCGCGAGTCCAAGATCGGCACAGAGGTCACGAGCCTGTCGTGCTTTAGTGAGGCCTCCGAATTTGCTGATCTTAATGTTCACGTTATCCATCGCCTGATCGGCATGGCCGCGGAGGAGCGGGTCGAGTCCGTCGATGTTCTCGTCGAGAATGAACGGGCCATCCCATCGTGCGCGAACCGCGAGGCATTCCTCGTAGCTCGCGCAGGGCTGCTCGATGTACACATCAATGTCCCTGACGCCACGACAAACGCGCAGCGCTTCGTGCTTGAGCCATCCAGTGTTGGCATCGGCGACGAGGATGTCTCCGGGTTTCAATTCAGCGGCGACGGCGTGGATTCGATTGATGTCGAGATCTACGTCGTGAGAACCGACTTTGAGTTGAAAACGACGATAGCCTTCGGCCCGGTAGACCGCGACCTTCATCGCCATTTCGGCCGGGGATTCCTGCGAGATGGCCCGATAGAGCTGGACCGATTCTCCGTAGCGCCCACCGAGTAGTTCGCAGACCGGCATCTTCGTTGCTTTGCCGAGAATATCCCAGCAGGCCATGTCGATCGCGGATTTCACGTAGGCGTGGCCTTTGAGGGCGGCGTCCATGCGCCGGTTCAGCTTCGTCAGTTCGAGCGGTGATTCGCCGATGAGGTGCGGAGCAAGTTCATAGATTCCGGCGCGGGCGCCCTGGCCGAAGGCGGGAAGGTAGAAGGGCCCTAACGGACACACCTCACCCCATCCGGTGATACCGGCATCGGTGTCGACTCGAACGATGGTGCTGTCGAAGACGGAGACGCTCTTGCCTCCGGACCAATGATAGGATCCTTCTTTGAGCGGGAGATCGACCTGATAGACGGTGAATTTGGTGATTTTCATGCTTTAAAATGGAAGGGGTTCACAGAATCTTCAGGGAGTGGGGACTTCCCACAGCTCCCTGACTAAGGTGTGGATTTGTGGATCGTGCTTCTTTAGCTCCTCACGGTTGAATGGGAAAAAGTCGTTTTTTCCGAAATAGGCTTCGGTCGATTCCGCAAAGTATTCCATCGGATTCGACATCCCGTAGGCTTTGTCGCGGACGGTTTTGTTCCCGTTGAAGCGGGGCACGTCATCGTAGCTGCCGGAGTCGCGGGCTCGTTCGTAGGCGGCGCGAAGTTCGGTGTTGCCGTAGCCATCTTTGATGACGCGGTGATGGTAGCCATGGGCAAGTTCGTGCAGAAGCACGTAGGGCATGCGGCGATTTTCAAAGGGGAAGTTATTTACGTTTGTGATTTCGATGGCGCGTCCCATCGCGGGGTTTCGGCCGTTCCTGACAAGCCAACTTGCCTGCGGGTGATACTCAGCAGTGCCGCGTTTTCCTTCGTATGGAGGATTGATCCAGATAGGAACCTGACGCAGATGAGTGAGGGCACGTTGGGGCACAACATCGACGACGCGTTGGAGTTGGACGTGGAGAAGTTCCAGTATTCGCTTCGTAGGTCGCGGTGAATTAGCGACAAGCTGATCATTGAGATGGACGGTCCAGCCAAGCACCTCGAAGGTCGCGTGTTCCGGCTCCGCAAAACGGGGGTCGCCACTGGCGCGGAGTTCGCTCGCAAGTTGAGTGGCGAGCGCCTTTCGTTTCTTCTTAAGAGCCTCGGGAATTTCGTTTGAAACGAGAAGGTTGGTGAGTTGGTGAGGATCCTTCCGAAGGTCGTACAGTTCTTCCATCGGCTTTCGCCCGAAGGCCTGCGCGTTTTTCGACGATTCGTTGAGGCGCATCCATTGCTTTGTGGGCCCGGGATCAGTGTTGTGAGAGAAGGCTCCTGCGACAGTCGGCCACGGAGTCTTCTTGAAGTCGAAGACTGGATGATCGCCTTTCGCTTCGCCGGTCGGCCAACTCTCAGGAGCGAAATTACGGATGTAGAGAAAGTCTTCCGTGCGGATCGCGCGGGACGGATACGGGAAAACATGCCGTTCCATCCCGGTAAGAACGTGGGTGCGATCGGCTTCGATTTGTCCGCCTTTTTCCGAAGTCAAAATCGGGAGGAGGGACTTGCCTGTCATGACCTTGGGCACTGGCAGTCCGCTCGCTTCAAGAAAGGTGGGCGCGAGATCGGTCAGGTTGACGAAGTCACTGATCTGTCGTCCTCCTTCTACTTTTGCTCCCCAGCGAATCGCGAGAGGAACGCGGGTTCCGGAATCGAAGAGGGTTGCCTTGGCGCGCGGAAAGGGCATTCCGTTGTCGCCGGTCATGACGACGATGGTGTTCTCCAGTTCGCCTGATTTCTCGAGCCGCTTCAGAATTTCCCCTGCGAAGAGATCGAGCTTCTGCACCTTCAGGTAGTAGTCGCCGAGATCGGTCCGTGTCGTGTCATTGTCAGGGAGGTAGGGCGGGATTTCGATCGTGCTGAGATCAAGATTACTGTCGAGGCTCGCCTGCCAGTCGTAGGGGCGATGGGGTTCTCCGGCGCCGTACCAGAAACAGAAAGGCTGTTCGTTTTCCTGTTTGTCAAAAAAGTCAGCGAAGTCTCTGAAACGATCACCGAAGGGATCCGTCCCGCGATATTCGTGCTTGCTGGGGCCGGCCCCTTTACGGCAGTAACCGGTGCGATAGCCGAAATCTGCGAGGAGGTCGGGATAGACCGCGACATCGTCGGCGAGTGATCCGCCGAGATTCACGCCTTCGTCGAGACGCCAGTGGTATTGTCCTGTGGCGACGGCAAAGCGGGAGGGCGTACACGATGGCGCTGAGACGAAGGCATTCTCGAAGAGAACTCCTTCGCGGGCGATGCGGTCGAAGTTCGGGGTCTTGACTGTCTTGTCACCCAGGATCGAAGCATGAGGCCATGACCAGTCGTCGCCCATGATGACGACGATGTTCGGTGCGCCGGGTGCGGCCAGAACCTTCTTATCGTTTCCAACGAGAACCGTTTCTTTCGCCTTCGTTACGGTGATTACCTGTTCGATGCCCGGACCATGGACCCGGAAGCGATGCCCCATCGAGGTTCCCTGCGTGATAGACCGCCCCGGTTTGATCTTGCTGACTTCGCGCGGCGGACCCCCTTCCGGTAACCAGAAGACGGTGACCGTCTTTTGGCTCTCATTTTTGAAGGAGATGCCGGGGCGCGTCTCGGGTTCATGGCCTTTTACGGCGAGCGGTAACGGAAGCGTTGCACGGAGTTCTTTTGCGAGGCGGATCATGAGCGGGCTGTGCTTCGGATTTCCGGCAAGGCTGATGCTTTCGGTCGAGTCCACGGCATGATCGTAGAGTTCACGATCGATTGTCTCCCCTGACTCTCGGTCGATCCATTCGATGTAGCGCCAGCGGTCAGTTCGATAGGCATAGCCCATGAGTTCCTGTTTGCCGATGCGCCGGAGGAATTGACTCACGGCGGCCTTTTTGACAGTCGCGTCGGGGTTTTCGAGGATTGGTTTGAGGCTGACGCCCTCGAGCGATTTCGGAATCTCAAGACCGGCAAGGTCACAGAGGGTGGGGTAGACATCGACCAATTCGACGAGTGATTCGGTCGCCTCCCCGTTCCCGGCGGCACTTGGGTCGTAAACGATGAAAGGGACGCGTGTGTCGATTTCGTAATTGCTCTGCTTGCACCAGCTGTTGTGTTCCCCCAGTTTGAATCCGTGATCGCTCCAGAGAACGACGACGGTGTCCTCGGCAAGACCGAGTTTCTCCAGTTCGCTGAGAAGTAGGCCAACTTGGGCGTCGATGAAACTGATCGAGGCAAGGTAGCCGTGTTTTAAGTCAAGCTGTTGCGCTTTGGTGAGTGACCCGGAATGAGGATCGGGCGTGCCGAGGTAGTCGAAATAATCGCGGAGTTCATACATCGTATTCATCGCGAAACGCGGCGATTTTTCCGGTAGCCCTGAGTTCGCAGAAAGAGGGATATTTTCACGCTCGTAGAGGTCCCAGTATTTTTCAGGAACGACAAAGGGGAGGTGCGGGCGGACGAATCCAGTGGCGAGGAAGAAGGGCTTGTCCTGCTTCGCCATGCGATTCATTGCTTTGATCGCCTGCATCGCGATGGCTCCGTCGATGTGTTCATGGTCAGGAATGTCCACGCGCTCGGTGGCGGTGGCGCGGAGCCGGTCGATCTTCTGCTGTGGAGTGCCTTCGGCCTTGAGCTTGGTTTTGAAATCCTTCAGCTCCTCTTTCGCTTCCTCCGACCAAAGCCTAGAATTCTTTGGCCAGGAATGAGGTTCACTCCACGAGACGTTGTCGGGCCATGGATTGTGAAACACTTTGCCGTAGCCGACGGTGTGATAACCACTCTGCTTGAAGTGCTGAGGGAGCGTCACCACATCGGGGATGGTTTCGCGGAAGCGGACGTCGAGCGTCCAAACTTTCGTCGAATCAGGACGCAGTCCGGTAAGGAGGCTGACGCGTGAAGGATTGCAAACCGCGAGCTGGCAGTGGGCGCTGTCGAATCGGACGCCCTTCGCGGCGAGTTCGTCGATGTGCGGTGAGATTGCGACCTCCGATCCGTAGCAACCTAGTTCGGGCCGGAGATCGTCAATCGCGATGAAGAGAATGTTCGGTCGCTCTGCCGCGTGAGAGAATGTGAGCAGGCAAAGAAGGAGGAGTAAACAGGGTTGGGTCGCTGACCATACCCTATTGAACGTGAAGGTTGGGTTGAGCTTTGATTTCATGTCAGGGTTTCCCCTCCCATTGATCCCACCAGGCGCGGAATTGCTTCCACTGGGCGTGAAGGAATTGGCGCTGGCTCGCGCTCAGTTGGTCGGTGGGGTGGATATGATGCGTGTATTCGGCGTGGCCCTCGAGGACCATGAGTTCTTTGTAGTAGAGAACGAGGTCCGGTCCTTCGTCGAAGGTGGAGAGGACGTGGATGGCGTCGTCCAGTTCTTTCGCGAACCGGGTCGCAGCGGGATTACCCGCGGCAGCGGCTGTGCAAAGTACGACGAGGTGGAGGACCTCTTTTGGAAGGGCATTGCCAACACCGGTGATCGCTCCGATCGCTCCGATCGCACCGCAGTGGACGAAACCATGGAACACCTGCGTGTCGACGCCGACCATGAGGGTGAGATCGGGATCGCCACTCGTGATGTGCTCGGCGGCGTAGCTGAGGGATTTGGCTCCGCCGAATTCCTTGAAGCCAATGAGATTCGCGTGATCCTTCCGAAGATCAAAAAAGAGATCGGCCTTCGTCTCGAATCCGTAGTAGGGGCTGTTGTAGATCACGGCAGGGAGATGGCCTCCGGCGTTGAGAATGTCCGCGAAGTGGGCTCGCTGCGCGGTGGGGGATGACCCTCGTGACATGACGCGGGGAATGACCATGAGACCGGCGGCGCCAACTTCGCGGGCGTGGGCGGCATGGGCGGCGGCGAGTCGCGGGTTCTGCGCGCCGGTCCCGACGACGACAGGAATACCGGCTTCGACGAGCGCGGCGACACCTTTCTGCCGTTGGGTATCTGTCAGGAGTGGCCAATCTCCCATTGAGCCGCAGTAGACGACTCCGCGCATGCCGGCTTCGATCAGTCCGGTCGCGGTTCGAACGAGCGAGGCAACGTCGGGGTTGCCGGCTGCGTCGCACGGCGTCATGAGAGCCGGAATACAGCCCTGAAAGATATTGGGTTCGGTCGATGACATGGCGGAATTACTTTTTGAGATTAGTTGGCGGGGATGATCGCTTTCGCCTTGCTCTTCCCGATTTTGAAATGGCCGATTTCTTTGCCTGATTCTGTCTCGATAATTTTCCAGATAGCGCCAGGGCGAACCTGTTGTCCTTTCGATTTTCCGGGCTCAACAATGCCGTAGGATTTGGGAACTCCCTTCTGGTCCATCCAAAAGAGCTCGACCGTGGCGGAGCGTTTGTTGGTGAAGGAAACAGGGAAAGGATTTCCCTTTGGCGTGGAAGCCGGGGCACTGCCCTTAGCGGCGGGATGCCATTTCAGCTTTGGCAGTGAAGCGTCGTTTGGCTGTTTCAGCGGGACGAAGGAAGTGGGCGCGAGGGCTCGAAGTTCTGCAAGCTTGCTTTGGTGACCAGGATTGTTCGCGAGGTTGGTCCATTCGTAGGGATCTTTGGCGATGTGATAGAGTTCTTCGTCACCGTTCGCGTAGTGGATGTAGCGCCAATCTTTCGCGCTGAGTCCATAGCTGCCGGGCTCGCCGAGATGGGTGAGGGAAACGTAATCCCATTTGCTCTCGGGATCGCTCAGGAGCGGAACAAGGCTGGGGCCATCGTTACCCGCCTTCGTCGGAATGCCGGAGAGATCGGTGAGAGTTGGGAAAAGGCTGAGGAGATTCACGGGCTCATCACTGATGGATCCGGGTTTCGTTCCTGCGGGAAGGCCGGGTGCTGCGTTCTCCGGAACTCGCACCATGAGGGGAACCCGAGTCACGGCGCGCCAGGCGGTGAATTTCTGCCAATGCTGTTTTTCGCCGAGATGCCATCCGTGGTCGCTCCAGAGGACAACGATGGTGTTGTCTTTGTTAGGGCCATTATCGAGCGCATCGAGAACTCGACCAAGCATGGCGTCGGCGAAGTGGATCGAAGCGAGGTAGCCCTGGACTCCCTTCTTCCATTGATCATGTTCGAGAATGTGGGCGAAGTATCGATTGGGTCCGCGCTTCTTTCCGGCGGGCGGGAGGTCGTCGAGATCGTCTTCCTTGTAACCGGGAGGGAGTTGGATGTCCTCTAAGGGAAAGGGCTCGTAGTATTTCGCAGGAACGAACCAGGGTTCGTGGGGGCGGTAAATGCCGCAGGCGAGAAAGAAAGGCTGGTCGTGTTTTTTGGCCAGTTGCTTGCCGACCCATTTTGAAACAAGCCAGTCGCCGCCGTATTCTTCGTCGGTCGCATCGAGCGCTGCCCAGTCGGTTTCGACATACTGCCACGGACCGCTGCGGGGAAGACTGACGGGGCGCTTGTCAGGGTAGAGGGTGCGGGGAAACGGGTTTTCGGATTCTTTCTCCGGGAAATAGTCATCCCAGGATCGGGCATCGATGAAATAATGAAGAATTTTTCCAGATCCGATCGAGCGGTAGCCGTGATTTCGGAAGTGCTGCGGGATAAGTTCCGCATCGGGGAGAATCTCGCGCATGTTCTGCCGATTCTCGTAGAGGCCGGAGACATGAGGGGAAATTCCGGTCATGATCGCGGTCCGCGAGGGATTGCAGGCGGCTCCCGGACAGTGGGCGTTGGTGAAAAGGACACCGCTCTCGGCGAGCCGGTCGAGATTGGGCGTGAGCGTTTGCGGGTGCCCGCCGAGACATCCGATCCAGTCGTTCAGGTCATCCATCGAGATGAAGAGGATATTGGGGCGCGTGTCCTCGGCGGCTTCGGAAATGACGGCTCCGAGAAAGAGAGGAATAAGAAAGATGTCTGGGCGGATTCTCATGAGGTTGCTGCTCGATTCCTAAATCGGTACTTTCGATGATAGGCGATTGTCCCTAGACTTGTCTTGATTCGAATCGACGAATTCTGATGAATTTGTGCACAACGGCCTTTCCCGACCTGATCCAGGAGAACGGATCGCTCGCGCTCAATACCGAAGTCTTGGAGGCTCTCTTCGATGAAGTTTTCGACGTGGCTTTTTTCATCAAGGATCGCGAGGGGCGTTATCTTGTTGCGAATCGATCTCTCGCGGAGCGTCACGGAATTTCTGACCGTCAGAAACTGATGGGGAAAAAGCCTTCAGATCTTTGTTCGGGACCGTTTGGAGAAGTGCCTTCAGAGCAGGATGCGCGAGTTTTGAAAACGGGAGATCCGATCCGGAATCATCTCGAGATGCAGTGGCTGCGTCCCCACCGTCCGTGCTGGTGTCTCACCACGAAACTGCCGCTTCGGGATGAAAATGGTGAGATTGCGGGCCTGATTGGTTTCTCCAGTGACCTGCGGGAACGCGTTCCTGTCGAGACGATTCCGGAGGAGGTTGCCGGAGTTCTCGGGGCGTTCGAGAAGGCGCCCGGTGATCCTGTTTCTCCGTCGGAGCTCGCCGCGCGGGCCGGGATGACGACGACGCGGTTTTCCCGCATGATGAAAAAAGTCTTCGGCGTCACGCCCTCGCAGCACATCACAAGAGCTCGGATTCAACTCGCAGCGGAGTTGCTGAATGATGGCGGGCGTTCGGTCGCGGAGGTGGCGCTGGAGTGTGGCTACTGCGATCACAGTGCCTTCACGCGGGCCTTTCGCTCTGCGATGGGACTAACGCCGAGTCAGTATCGTGAGACTGTGGCGCAGCAGTAATTCCGCAAACTCTGGCAGAGCTACTCGAGGAGGCTCATCAATTCATCGCCACTCAGGCCCGAATCCCCGGCTTCGGAGAGCAGAGACTCGGTCATGGCGCGTTTCTTATTCTGAAGGGAGAGGATTTTTTCCTCGACCGTTCCCCGTGTGATCAATTTGTAGCTCGTGACGACATTTTCCTGACCGATCCGGTGGGCCCGGTCGGTGGCCTGGGCTTCGACGGCGGGGTTCCACCACGGGTCAATGTGGATCACGGTGTCGGCGGCGGTGAGGTTCAGCCCGACTCCACCGGCCTTGAGACTGATGAGAAAAACAGGGACCTCTTTCTCCTGAAATCGCTTCACGACATCGCCGCGATTTTTGGTCTGTCCATCGAGGTAGCAGAAATCTATTTTCTTCGCCGCGAGGTCCGGGACGAGGACTTGGAGCATCTCGACGAATTGGCTGAAAATGAGAACACGGTGTCCGCCTTCGATCGCTTCGTCGAGGAGTTCATTGAGCGTGTCGGCCTTGACCGAAGCGTCTTCGTCTTTGATGTCCTGTAATCCTAACAAACGCAGATCACAGCAGGTCTGGCGAAGGCGAAGTAAGGCCGTGAGAGCGAGCATGCGCTGCTTGCCGCCTTCGGCTTCGAGGAGGGATGCTTTGCTTTCGCGGAGGAGTTTTTCGTAGACCTCTTTTTGCTTTGGTTTGAGATCGCAGTAGACGACCTGCTCGATTTTATCAGGGAGGTCTTTCGCGACCTCCTTTTTGAGACGGCGTAAGAGAACCGGTTTGAGGCGACGCGAAAGGCGTTCGCGCACGGAGTCGTCTGGCTGATTCGTCGCGAGTGGCTTCTCGAAGCGGTCCGCAAAATCTTTTCGGCTCCCCAGATAGCCGGGCAACGCGAAGCGCGAAATAGACCAGAGATCACGGACCGAGTTCTCGATCGGTGTGCCTGTCAGGGCGAAGCGATAGGTGCCCTGCAGGCGATGCGCGACTTTGCTGACCTGCGCATCGGGATTCTTGATTTGTTGGGCTTCGTCGAGAATGACGACGTCGAACTCGCGGGCCTGCCAGATCGCTTCGTCACGCCGGAGGAGGGCATAGCTCGTTACGAAAATATCGGCGTCCTCATTTTCCTTGAGAACCTTGGCGCGGTTCGGGCCTTCAATTGCGACCGCCTTCAGATCCGAGGTGAACTTTTCGGCTTCCGCGACCCAGTTGAAGACGAGCGAGGAGGGGCAGATCACGAGCGCAGTGCCGCCGACGGAGTAAAGAAACGAGAGCGTCTGGAGCGTTTTTCCGAGTCCCATGTCATCGGCGAGGATGCCGCCCATTCCCTGAGAGGCGAGGTGCTGCATCCAGGCAAATCCCTCGCGCTGGTAGGGGCGCAGCGTCTTGTTGAGGCTCTCCGACAAATCGTAAAATTCGATGCCTCCCTCAGAGGTCTGCCAAGGCACTGCGCCTGAGGTTTGGAAAGCGAAGTCGTGCGCGGTTTCCTTCAGGTAGCCGGCCTGTGATTGGTCGATACGATAGACCCCGCTCTGCATCTGCTCGGGCTCACAATCGCTGATGATTTCGCCGAAGTGATCCGCGACTTCGGTATTGAGGACTGCGACTTTTCCATTCGCGAGTCTTTTACTCGTCTGGCCCATCTGGAGAAGGCGCTCGATCTCCTGCCGCGGGATCGTTTCGCCGGAGTCCGTCCCAAAGCCGACCTCCATCGCAAACCAGTCCTCGCCACTGCTGCGGAAATCGAGGCGGGTTTCGATCGGCTCGACCTGGTCGAGGGCATGGTCAAAACGCTCCCCGGTCCGCGTTTGCCAATCTTCGTTGAGGCTCGTGTAGCCGTGACCGAGGAACTGCAAAATGGCCGCCTTGTCTTTGAGGATCCATCGGCCCTCGTTGCCCCGTCTTGTAAAACCAGCCTCTTCAAGATCGCGGATTGCTGCTGACTCAGTCGCGGTGTCAGATAGCTGCAAGGTGCCGCCGGATTCCACCACGGAAGAGCGATTCACAGAGGCGGGGACGACCTTGCTGCCGTAGGCGAAGCGGAGATCGGCATCGAGGTGATTGAGCGATCCTTCAATCTCAAGGCGGACTTCGGCGCTGGGTCGCGTCACCTCGATTTCTTCCGTGTCGAAGTGATTTTGAAAGGCGGAAAAAGCGGAGGTGAATTCAGTGGATTCCAAAGTGATTCCACTCACCATGACGGATTGCCAACGACTCTCGAGGCCCGGTGCGACAGGTTGGATGAGATCCGATTCGGTCATCGCCCAGACGCCGCGGGACGAAATCAGAGGCGTCACCTCGCCGCTCCAATTGACTTTGAAATGCAGTCCCTTTCCCCGACTCAAGCTCGGGCGATAGGGGAGATGAGAAAGTCGAAGCGAGGTCTTTTTCCCCAGGGTGATGCGATCGTGCCCGGGAATCGTCGCAAAAATCCGCGCGAGGTCCTCGGTCGAGAGGGAAAGCATCCCCGGCACAGACTCGGGGGAAATGCGCTGAAGAATCTGGTAAAGAGCTGCGTCGGAAGAGGAGAGAAAGAGCTGAAGTCCCGCGCTAACCGCCGTGAGGAGTTGTCGCTTGCCTTCAATTTCCACTTCGATTCCCGCGGTGACTCGTCCTTTATACCAGGCATCGGCGAGGTTGGGTGCGAGGACGAGGTGGAGACTCGCGGCGACGGCTGTTTCGATTGGAATCTCAGTGTGGGCGGGCCAATCGGGGCTGATCGGCGTTTCCTTTTTTTCCAACGCCTTCGCTTTCGCGGGCTCAGCTTTCACGGTCGGTTCCAGAACTTCCAGCCCGACCGCGAGGGCGTGCGCACAAATGATCCCGTCGCGCCGCGTCCGAAAGCAGGGGCAATGATTGATGACATCGATGCGTGACTGAACTTCCATCCGCACCTTGAGCGTTTTCTCCCCGGTCCGCACCATGCCTTCCAGCATTCCATTTTTATAGAAGGCCTCAGAAATCCGGCCCGCCGCGTGAATCGAGCGCGCCTCTTTCATTTCCTTCCACCCACCGGTTTCGGCGAGGAATTTGCGGCTGAGTTCGATCGGGTTGCTCATTGAAATCTGGGCGGAAGCAGTAAGGCCTCGCCGGGAGGATTTCAGCGTTTTTTTACAAGGATCTGACCCTCGTTCAAAGCGTGAGAACGCCATCGAAATCGAGGAGAATCACTTCACTGCCCTCGACATGCACGGCGATTTCTTTGAGAAAAAGATCTAGCTGGCTCAATCCCCAGACCCGCGTTTCCTGGTCCTGAGGGTGGCGATAGGGATCGAAGAGGACATCCCAGTGGCAGGGAACGACGATGCGGGGGCGAAAGCGTTTCAATAGATAGGGAAGATAATTGTCGTTGCCCTTTTGCCATCCGATCGCACAAAGGCAGAGGACATCGACGGACTCGATCTCGAGCGCGTCGAGTTCGGATTCGATGAATTTCGCCGAGTCGATGTGGAGAATGCGCAAGCCGGAGGCAGTGATGAGCCAGTCGAGGACACCTCCCTCTTTGAAGGCGGAAACGTTGAGGGGCCATTTGAGCGAGCGACCTTCGTCTTCCGTAATTTTGCCGGGAAAAGGAACGCCGTTGCCGAGGAATTTACCGAGATTGATATTCGGGACCACGGGGGCGTGCGCTGACGGGATGCCACGGATCGTGACCGGACCACATTGAATATCTTCGCCGCCATTTGTGACGAGTGTTTCGATTTCGACCCCGGCTGCTCTCGCCGCTGCTCCGGCAATGGCGCTCGTGGTTTCGGTGCCGATGATCCGCGCCCCATATTCGATCGCGAGAGTTGGGGCGTCGAGCAGGTGATCGCTGTGGGAGTGACCAATAAGCACTTCGTGGCATCGCGGAATTGTCTTGAGGACGAGATCGCGATTCGGAGTGAGGCGACCAAAGACGTGTTGAAGAAAATTGGGACGGCTCACATAAGGATCCATCACAAGAGTCCGGCCTTCGGTCTCGAGGATAAATCCTGCGGTGCCGAGAAATTTCAGAGTGAGGCGCCGCCCCGAGTCGGGAGCGCGGTCGATGGACTTCTGAAACGGAATGCCGTGCGCTTTTGCAAACTCAGAGACGGAGACGGTTTTCATGGGAGGAAGTCTACCACAGACGGAGCGTTGATCGATGTTGGACCGTGATCACCGCCCTGTTTTTGCTGTTTGGTTTACTTGAGTTTTGTGAGGGCGCATGGCAGACTCCCGTTCTCACATGCCGGGATGGTGGAATTGGTAGACACGCCTGATTTAGGTTCAGGTGCCGCAAGGTGTGCAGGTTCGAGTCCTGTTCCCGGTATTTCAGGTAAAAGCCCTGATTTTCCTGTTGATATAAAAATTATGAAAATTATATTATCAGCATCATGAAACACACACCTTCCGCCAGGCATCGCGAGCGTGGCTTTTTTTCGGGAAAACTTGGGTTTTTCTTAATCGTCTTCGCCATCGTTTTTGTGGTGAAGCGGGAAATGCCCTCGACTCCGCAGGTCATGGGGCAGAGCGTTAGCACGCTTCAGGTTGAACTCGGGCAGCCGGTGCACAAAGAGCAGATTCCGCGACCGAGGTGAGGAAAGCTCTCAAAGGGGACCAGTTCGGTTCTCGATCTTTGGACTTTCGTGAATCGTGACGGTGAGAAATCGCGGGTGACTTTCGTCATTATCGACGCCGGAAGGGTTGTCGATGTGCAGAAGCAAACCATCCCGACCAGCTCGGGTAATATTCAGATCGGCAGCAAGATGATCGATCTCGCTTCGTGTGCTTCTCTGTAGAGGAGCCTTTCACGAGGAGTTTGGGGATGGAAGAAAACCACTAAGCGACGCTGATGATCACTAATATGGATTAGTGAAAATTAGTGTCCATTAGTGGTTTCAAATTTTAAGCCATCATGACCCGATCGCTTGGCATGTGGGTGATGTTCCGATTCCGAATCGCCTTGAGGCTCTCGACGAGGCGGTTTGCCATTTCACGATGACCGGAGGGAAGGCGGAGGATGAGCTTCCGGGATCCCATCATGTCATAAAGGACGATGTCTTCGCTGAAGAGGCGGGACTCCTGACCGATCTCAAGGCCGTCGAGATTCAGGTAGGTGTAGTAGTTTCGGAAGAAGCGTTTTCCGACAAAATGAAGTGAGCCAAGCGAGTCGGTCTCGGCGATGAGACGGCCGAAGGTCATCGGAATAAACCCGGGCATGAGCTTCGCTTTACCAACGAGCACTTTCGCCGACCAGACCGGATCAGGCTGACGCCCGCCGATGACAGCGCCGAGCATCTGATTTTCCGAAGCGGAGAGTCCCGCATTGAGCAAACGCTCCTCATTCGGCGGCGAGACGAGCGCGGAGAGCTTGCTGCTTACAAGCCAGACAAAAGCCTTGATGCGGCGAAACAACTTCGGCGTGAGCCAGGCGCTGATGCCGAGGAAAACGAGACAGAACCCGGCCGCGAGGAGTGGATTGACACTGAGGAGGGCGAGTCCGCCAAGCACGGCGATGTCCTCGGTGACGCTGGCGGCGACGTTGGAAAATGGTTCGGGCGAGGCATTGATCGCGAGACGAGTCCCCGATTTAAAACCATGAGCGATCATGGTCGTGCCACCGGCAAGGAGGGCAATGATCACCTCGAAGGCGGGTTCGGTCGGCCCGAGGGTTTGGATCGCGAGAAGTGAACCACCAACAGGGCGCACGAGCGTGTGAACCGTGTCCCAGAGCGAATCGACCCAGGGAATTTTGTCGGAGAAAAACTCCATGCAGAAAAAGATACCCGCGACGGTGACGACGGCAGGATCACCGAGGACCATGAGTTCCGGATAGGTTCCCGCAACATCGACCCAGCCCTGATTGATGGCGAGGCCGGTCACGAGAACGACGAGATAAAGATTCAGGCCTGCCAGAGTGGCGAAACCGAGGGCGACGGCGAGTGTTTCGAGGACTTCCATGAGATATTGAGGGGTCAAATTGAGACGATGACATGACACCACGACTTCGCCTGTTCATCGATTATAAACGGATGGATGCTTTGTAATCACAGAGAAAAATTTGACGAATGCGTCCCTTAAAATATGCGCAAGAGCTCGCAATGCGGGCGTGGCGATTTGCTGGAAATCGTTGAACGTGAGACTCTGACGACGTCTCATGAGCCGATTTTCTACCATTTTTCTTTTCTTGATCCTCTTCGTCAGGGTGCCGCTTTCAGCCTTCGAACCGCTGTATGAGCGCGCTCCGATCCATTACAACGAAACCGAAGAGGACACGATCCTGACAAGGTTAATCGCGTCAGCCGAGCCGGGTGGTCCTCTCGCGATAGGAACGGATCAGGAGATCCTCGAAAACCTTCTCGCCGCCCTTGAGGTTCCGATTGAGTCGCAGGTCCTCGTCTTTTCCAAGACGAGCGCCCAGAACAGCCGGATCTCGCCACGCACCCCGCGGGCACTCTATTTTTCCGATAATATCTACGTCGGCTGGGTGCAGGGTGGGGAAATTGAGGTCGCAAGCTTTGATGAAAAACTCGGCATGGTCTTTCACCTCGTGAAGCTGAGTTCGCGGAAGGAAAACCAGCCGCCGAAGCTCGCCCGTGAGCGATCCTGCCTAAACTGCCACGCCGGTTCTTCGAATCAGAATCTGCCCGGTCTCATGGTCCGTTCCGTCTACCCCGGCGAGACAGGTTTACCCTTGTTTCAGGCCGGGACCTTTCACACGCGCCAGGACAGCCCGATCGAAGAGCGCTGGGGCGGTTGGTATGTGACCGGTTCGGTCGATGAGAGCACCCATCTTGGGAATTTGTTGGCGAAAGGGGATCGCACCGGAAACGAAGTGACGGTGCACCCGATCGTCGAGGGCGCTTTCACCACACTCGATGAGGTCATCAATGCCGAACCCTATTTGCACGGTGGCGAGAGTGACGTCGTCGCGCTCATGATGCTCGAACACCAGGTCGGAGTTCACAACGCGCTGATCGAAGCGAATCTCACGACGCAAACAACGCTGCACCGGCATGTTGAAATGAAAAAGGCGTTCGGCGAAGCGCTCGATGACCCGCTTTCCGACACGAATCAGCGGATTCTCGCTAACGTCGCGGAACGGGTTCTCAAGGAGGTGCTCTATGTCGATGAGTTCATCCTTCCCGGAGGAGTCGAGGGAAGTGAGTCTTTCCAGAAAGGCTTTCAGCGCAATGAGCGGAAAAGTGAAAGCGGGCGTTCGCTCAAGGACTTCCGGCTCTATGAGCGGCTCATGAAATATCGCTGCAGCCACCTCATTTACAGTGATGCCTTTGCGATGTTGCCGGATGAGGTGCGGACGATCATCCTCGATCAGCTTCACGGCATTTTAACTGAACCGTCCGCCCATCCGGATTTCGCGCATCTCAGCGGCTCGGAGCGCGAGCATATTTTGGAGATCCTCTCTGAAACCCTGCCGGACCTCTCTCCGGCGTGGCGGTAAGCGTCTGATAGATACTTCAATGGGGTGGGTAAATGCCTCCGATAGCTGTGTTATCGGGTAATGGATGAATGTCGAGCGTCCGAAAAACACCAAAGAATGTCGGTTCGTAACAAGACATCTTCCAAGTTCCGAGTGAACATGCCTGCATGAGCCAAAGAATCTTCCTGATCTGTTCGGTGTTGTTCTGCCTGACCTCAGCGCGCGCTGCTGAATTGCCGAACATTATTTTCATTATCGCCGATGACCTCGGCTATGGGGAGCTGAGCGTTCAGGATCCGGACACGAATGTGCCGACCCCGCACATTGATTCGATCGCGACGAACGGAGTGCAGTTCACCGACGGCTATGTTTCGGCCCCGTTTTGCGCAGCATCCCGGGCGGGCCTCATCACCGGGCGGTATCAGACACGCTTTGGTTTTGAGTTCAATCCCATCGGCCCGCGCAACGAAGATCCCGACGCGGGTCTCCCGCCCAGGGAGGTGACCCTCGCCGATCTCCTCCGCGATGAAGCAGGTTACAGCACTGCGATGATCGGGAAATGGCACCTTGGCGGAACGGCTCACTTCAATCCGCTGCGCCGCGGCTTTGATGAATTCTACGGCTTTCTCCACGAGGGACGCTACTTCCGCCCGCTGCCCTACGAGGGCATGACGACCTGGCTGCGTCGCAAAGTCCTTCCCGGCGGGAAAACGGGACGCTGGACCTCCGAAGACGGGACTCTCATCTACTCGACTCACATGGGGGGTAACGAGCCTGACTACGATGCTGACAACCCTGTCTATCGAAATGGGCAGCCCATCGACGAGCGAGAAAATCTCACCGATGCAATCACGCGTGAGGCGGTCAGCTTCGTCGAACGGTGTGGCGATGAGCGCCCCTTCTTTCTCTATCTTGCCTACAATGCAGTGCACAGCCCGCTTCAGGGAGAAGCTCGCTACATGGAAAAATACGCCGGGATCGAAGACGTGCAGCGCCAAATTTTTGCGGCGATGTTAGGGCATCTCGACGACGGAGTCGGGCTCCTTCTCGACGCCGTTAAAGCCGAGGGGATTTGGGATAATACGATGATCGTTTTTCTGAGCGACAACGGAGGGCCCACTCGCGAACTCACGAGTAGCAACCTTCCGCTTCGCGGCGAAAAGGGGCGCCTCAATGAGGGAGGCATCCGGGTGCCTTTTTTGCTCCAGTATCCCGCGGTTATTGAAGGTGGCCAGATTTATGAAAAGCCGATCACCTCGCTCGACCTGTTTCCGACGAGTCTGAAAATGGCCGGACTGAAGGTGAAAGGCGAGACCGACGGCGTCGATTTGATTCCTTACCTTAAGGGAGAAGAGGCAGGCACACCGCATGAGTCACTTTTCTGGCGGGTCGGGGATCGTGCCGCGCTCCGCAAAGGCGATTGGAAGATTGTCAGGGATCGCCAGCGCGGACAACCCGGGCCGTGGGAGCTGTATAATCTGAAAGAGGATATCGGGGAAGCCAATAATTTGGCGGATGAGGAAGGGGAAATTCTTGAAGACCTCGTTGAGGATTGGGAGGCCTTGGATAAAGAGATGATCGAGCCGGTGTTTTAGGGGTGGGCTAAATCATAGTCGGAGGAAGGGATCAGTGTCCATTAGTGGTTTCCTCCTTCCCTGTGCAACGAGGCGGGAGCAAGATCAAGATCAAGAGTAGGATCAAGAGGGCGGACAAACCCTGTTGAATCATCGACTAAACCCTGTTGAGTACGGTCGCTTATTCCATGTTTCTCCGCTCCCTTAATCTGAATCAGTTCCGCTGCTTTGAAACGGCACAGGTCGAGGTCTCGCCGGGGATTACGCTTTTCCATGGGAACAACGCGCAGGGGAAGACTTCGATCCTTGAAGCGGCCTGTGTTTTGCTGCGTCTCCAGAGTCCGCGTGCTTCGAAGCTTGCGGACTGCATTCGCTTTTCGGAGAAGGCTTTTGCGATTGGTGGGAAGCTGGAGGGCGGCGACTCCTCTGAGCTGCGGTTTCAATATCGTGAGTCAGGGCGTCGTCTCATCGTCGATGGAGAAACCCAGAAGCGCGGTGGAGATTACCTGCGTCACAGTTCGCTCGTGGTCTGGATGGCGAACGACGATCTCATTCTCGTGCGCGGGGGAGGGGAGAGCCGTCGGCGCTATCTCGACTTCATGGCGTCCCAGCTTTATCCCGGTTACCTGCAATCGCTGAGGACTTACGACAAAGCGCTCCGGACACGGAATTATCTGCTGAAGCGGGACGCGAGTCCGCAGTGGCCGCAAATCGATGCCTACACCCGCATCCTCAGTGAGCAGGGGCAGTTGCTGAGCTCGCAGCGTCGCGAGTTGGTCGAACGGCTTCGCCCGAAAACGGCGGAAGCGCAGCGCGAGATTAGCGGGAGCGATGAAAGTCTCGAAATCAACTACGAATGCGGATCTGCCGGGGCACCGGATCTCTTTCAATATCTCTTCGACCAGCGAGAGGAGGAATTCCGCAAACGGCAAACGATCGCAGGCCCTCATCGCGATGACCTCAGTTTGAATCTCAACGGAATGCCCGCTTCGAAGTTTGCGAGCGAAGGCCAGCAGCGGACGGTGGCTTTGGCATTAAAGTTAGGGCAGACCCATCTCTTTCTCGAAACTCGCGAGCAGCCTCCCATTCTGCTGATCGATGATGTCTTTGGCGAGCTTGATCCCGCCCGCCGCAACGCGCTCATGGCCGCATGGCCTGATACATCACAAAAGTTGATCACGACAACTCACCTCGACTGGCTCGACGATCGTTTCGATTCCGCGATGCGCCTCCACGTTGACGGGGCGACGGTGAGCTAGCTCCCGCGATAGACCCGCTCGACCCGGCTCGTGATTCCGGTCAGGATTTCCCAGGGAATCGTTCCCGCTTTTGCCGCCATTTCTTCGGCGGTGATCGTTTCCTCGCCCTGCCGACCGATGAGAATGACCTCTTCGCCGCAGGCTGGCGCTTCGTCGAGGTGGGAAATGTCGACGACGATTTGATCCATCGTGACCCGGCCGAGAAGCGGGCAGCGTTGGCCTTGAATGAGGACCTCCATCCCCGCTCCGGAAAGGTGTCGTGGGTAGCCGTCCCCGTAACCGAGGCCGAGCGTCGCGACTTTCATCTCACGGTCGGCAACGAAGGTTCGCCCGTAGCTGATGCTCGTGCCGACGGGAATGTCACGGATGAGAGTGATGCGCGATTTTAATGAGAGGGCGGGCCGCAGCGGTGCTCCCGCTTCCGCAAGCGGGGAGATCCCATACAGGGCGATACCGGGACGGGTCAGGGTCGCAAAAGGAGTCATGTCATTGAACCCTAACAAACCGGCACTGTTTCCGAGATGAATCTCACAATCAGAAGCCCCTTCAATCCTCGCGATCAATTTCTGGAAGGACTGAATCTGCTCTGCGGTGAATTCAGGTTCTTCGTCAGCGGAAGGGAAATGCGTTTCGAGTCCTTCGAGGAGACATCCGGGAGTTGCCGTGATTTTTCGAGCGAGTTGCAGGAACGCCTGTCCCTGAGCACCCATTCGGCCCATCCCGGTGTCGGCGACAGCGTGGAGTTTGGCATCGATGCCGAGCAGTGCTGAGGCTTCGGCGAAGGCTGAGACTTCTTCGAGGCTTGAGACAGAAGCGGAAAAGCGACCAGCGACAATCGCCTCGATTTCATTCGGAGTTGGGGGGCTGAGAATCAGGATCGGGATCTCACTCCCTGCCGCGATGCGCGTGCGTTGCGCTTCTCTCACATTCGCAACGCCGAACCAATCCACTTCGTTGGCGAGCGCGGTGACGACTCGCTCTAGTCCGTGGCCGTAGGCATCGGCTTTGACGATGGCCATGAGGCGGCAGTTTCCGCCCGCGACAAGGCTGCAGGCTCTCGCATTTTCACGAAGGGCTTCCAGATCAATCTCCGCCCAGCAGCGGAGCTCAAGCACGTCAGAAGACGACAAAGTCATGCAGTCGCTACGCTACTTCACCTTGAGATCTTTCTGGATTTGCTCGAAATCCCCTTCTTCGCAGCAGCGAACGAATCCTTCGCAATAAGCCTTTAGCTTGTCCCAGACGATCCTGATCTGCGCGGACTCGTCGGGATCGATCGTGTTGTCCTGAGCCGCTTTCGAAACAACGTCGAGAAGGCCCGCGAACTGCTGCACGATGAGATGGGTCGCGGGAACCACTTCGTAGCCCTGCTCGCAGGAGCTCTTGGGATTCCTCACAAAATAGCCTCCCGCTTTCTGGCAGAGCCATTCGACGATTTCAGGGTCCTGCGTCAGCTCGATCACCTTCTCAATGCGGTCGAGTGGGTTCCGACTTCCCGAACCGCTTTCCGAGTTCGGTTGTGCCCACTTGTAGACCAGAGAAAGAGACACCCCCAGATCAGAGGCAATCTCTTTGGGACTCGTGTTCGACTGATCGAACGCTTTTTTCAGAACTTCGTGCGACTCCATGCTTGGGCATAGTGGTCGATTCGTGGATGAATGACAAGTGATGAGTGCAACCAGAAGTAGTTATAAATCAACGCCGCTATTGTAATCGAGGGATTGCAAAAAAACGTCTAGCATGATGAATTTCTCAAGGAGGAGGCAAAAGTTGCTTTTCGGCTTGAGCCGCGCCTTGCGCCCCGCCCATGCTTCCTCTCCAGCCCTGAGAAAATGATTGAACTCATCCGTGAATCCCTTCTGCCGATTAACCTGCTTTTCACGGTCCTTCTTGGCGCTGTGGCTGCTTATTGGATTAATTGGGCTTGTCAATCTGGACAGCCTCGACAGTATTGGAGTGGGCGAGTCCGACGGGCTCGACGGCGGGTGTGGTGACGAGGGCAGTCAATCTGCGGGCGGTTCGGTCTTTCACGTGATCATGAAGATCATCGGCGCGTCAGATGCACCGCTCATTTTTGTGATTTCTCTGTTTTCCGTCTTTCTCTGGGCGCTCGATGTGACGGGGAACTATACTTCAATCCCGATTTCGACGGAGGCCGCGCGACATTTCTCCTTCTCCCCGTCGTCGTGGGAGCCGCTTCCCTGACCCGTGTCCTTGTCGTGCCGCTGCGGCCGCGCATGAATGTGATCCGCACCTCGGAGAAAACCGCTGAGATCCTGGGATCCAGTGGGACGCTTCGATCCGCCTGCCTCGATGCCAAGTTTGGTGAGGTTGAAGTCGAAACCTCGGAGAAAAATCTCATCCTGCGTGCCCGGATCTCAGATGGGGATGCCGTCCTCACGAAAGGATTACCGATTCTCGTTGTTTCAAAAGTCACCGACGAGGATGTCTATCTCGTCCACGCTCTCTAATTTTTTTGCTACCTAAACCTGCTAAACTAACATGATCACAGAATTCATAGCTGCCTCCTCCTCGATGTTTGGGGCATCCGTTATCGTGGTCGTGATTGCGGCGGTTGTTGCGCTGCTCTTCGTGATGAGAATTTTCTACGATAGCTTTTTTAAGAAGGTGAAGAAAGGAAGTGCCGCCCTCGTCATCGGGATCGGGGGGACGCGGGTCGTCTTTGATGGCATCATGGTTTATCCGGTTTTTCATCGGAAGGATGAGTGAGCTTCCCCCGAAAAGGTGGACACGAGGAAGCGAATCTGAGACAGAAAGACCGAACTATCATGTCAAAGAAGAAATGACGCTTCACGGCGCAATTCAAAGCGGATGTAGTCGCACTGTTAAGAGCCATCGACAAGCCGATCATCGAGATCGCCAAAGAGCTGGGGATCGGGCATTCGACCCTCTGCATCTGGAATCAGAAGTTCCTGAACGAGATCAACGCCAAGGACCAGGGAGCCGCAGGCGACCGGTCCGAAGGCGGCGCGAGCGGTCAGGAACTTCTCGACGAGAATCATCGCCTTCGGCTCGAAGTCGCTCATCGCAAGCGGTAGCGGGACATCTTTAAAAAAGCGGCCAGCATCCTAGCGGAAGACCCTCAGCTGGATATGCGTTGATCGATCAGATGAGGGAAAAACAAACACAGTGCGATTTTGAGTCCTACACGGTGAGCGAACTCTGCGAAGCCTTTGGGGTCTCTAGGAGCGGTTATTATGCAGGGATGCAGCGCGGTCCCGGGAAGCGTGAAAAGGAAAATCAGATTCTCGTCTCAGAGATAAAAGAGATCCACCCCCATCGCCGTACCCGCTGCTACGGCAGTCCACGAATGACTCGTGAACTTCTTGAGGCGGGGCTGCCCTGTTCCGAGAACCGCGTCGCTAAATCACGAATGAGCATGGGATCAACGCGCGCCAGAAGGCGGCCCTTCGTCCGCAGGCCACGTTCAGGGATGAGGACAAGTTACCAATGCCTAATCGTCTCTGTCAGGCAGAAGATCCCACAGCACCCGTTCAGTGACATCACCTATGTCGCAACCGGGGAGGGTTGGCTTTACTTGGCCGTGGTGATGGATCTTTACAGCCGTCAGATTGCCGGATGGGCACTTGATGAGCACCTGGAAACATCATTGGTGACTCGGGCTCTCGACGAGGCTGTCAGCAGCTCGCCACCAGGGACTTAAGCATTCTTCCACTCTGACCAAGGCTGCCAATACCCCTCTGAGCGAATGCAGTGTCGACTGCGGGAACTGGGAATCACTCAAAGCATGAGCCGGAAAGACAACTGCTACGACAACCCGAAGATTGAAAGCTTCTTTGCGACCCTGAAAAGAGAGTCCTTCCCGCACGGCTATCGCGTTGAAGCCCGATTTCCCCATGCCCGTTTGCGCAGAGCTTCGCGGACCGTCGGCGGCTGGATTCCTGTCAGGAAATGTGAGAAGCTACGCGCATGCGAAAACTCCCCCTGCTCATTCTGAGCTTTGCTGTTCTGGCCTCTTCTCTTCAGGCCGGGCATCCTGACCCTAAGCAACTGAAATTCACGAAGTGGACGCCGGATTTTCAGGTTCCGGATCCGGTGGCGATTTCCTTTGATCCGCAGGGGCGGGCCTATGTCACGCAGACGCAGCGGCGCAAGGCAAATGACCTCGATATCCGGCCGAACTCTGACTGGATTCCGAATGACTTGAGTTTCACCTCCACCGAAGACAAAGAGAACTTCTATCGCGAGCAGTTTACCCTGGAGAACAGCGCGGCAAATGCAAAGCGGGTTGAGGATTTGAATGGTGACGGGGTTCACGACCTCAAGGATTTGACGGTTTTGTCAGAGCGGATTCATCTTATTGCCGACGAAGATGGCGATGGTTTTGCGGACAGTATTTATCTCTACGCCGAGCAGCTCGATCATCTCATCGGTGGAGTCGCGGGTGGGGTCCTCTTTCACGAAGGAGATGTTTATGTCAGTCCCGTGCCTGAGGTGATCAAATTTCGCGACACGAATAGCGACAATGCGGCTGACAGTCGGGAAGTGATCGCCTCCGGTTTCGGCGTGCACCTTGCCTATGCCGGTCACGACATGCATGGATTGTTCATCGGACCTGATGGCCGCCTCTACTGGTCGATCGGCGACAAAGGGATTCGTGTGAAAACAGGAGACGGTCTCGACTACCGCTTTCCGAGCCAGGGCGGTCTCATGCGCTGTGAACTCGACGGGTCGAATTTTGAAGTCTTCGCCCACGGTCAGCGCAACATTCAGGAGATTTCCTTCGATCAATACGGGAACTTTTTCGGGGTTGATAATGACGCCGACTTCGAAGGCGAGCGGGAGCGTCTCGTTTACATCGAGCAATACATGGACTGCGGCTGGCGCTCGAACTGGCAGTATCTCCGCGAGGGTTACAATCCCTGGAACGACGACCTCATGCATGTGCCTTATTTCGACGGGCAGCCGCGCTGGTTCACCCCGCCGCTCGCGAATTACGAAAACGGTCCGGCCGGATTCAAATACAATCCCGGGACGGCTCTCGGGCTGGACTATCAAAACTACTTCTTCCTGACAAGTGCCCCAAAAGGCGAGCAGTGGGCCTTTCAAGTGAAGCCGAAGGGCGACGCGTTTGAAATGGTGAACGATCACAAAATTGGCGAAGGGGTTGCCCTCGTCGGCCTGAATTTCGCGCCTGACGGTGCCCTCTACGGCGTCGATTGGGGCGGAGGATATCCTCTCAATCAGAGCGGAGCGGTTTGGAAAATTGATGTGCCGGAGAAGATGGCGCATCCGGATCGGGGCGTGACGAAAGGCCTCGTTGCGGCGGATTTTTCGGAGAAGGGCACCGAGGAATTGGTGACGTTGCTCGCCTCCGGTGATCAGCGAATTCGACTCAAGGCGCAGTGGGAGTTGGCGGGGCGTGGAGAGGCATGCCCTTTGTCGGAAGTCGCGGGAAATGACGCCGCTGATCAGTTGGCACGGCTGCACGCGATCTGGGGTCTTGGGCAACTCATTCGCGCGGAGAAACTTGATGATTCGGCTCTCGTCAATTTGTTTTCCGTGGTGGATTCCGAAGTGCGGGCGCAGGCGATCAAGACGGTCACGGACAGCTATGGTCGACGTCTCGGGCTTGACCGAATTTCCGGACCGGTCGGAGCGGTGCATCCCTTGACGAATGCCCTCGTCGAGCGGCTGAATGACTCTGAGCAACGCGTCCAGATGCAAGCGTTGCTTGGGCTGGGCCGGATCGGAGATCCTGCCGCGACCGAAGCGATAGTCGAGTTTCTCGCTGCGGAGGAGCACACCCTCGCGATGACTTACCTTCGCCATGCCGGGGTGATGTCCCTTGCGGGCGCTGCTGAGATCGATGAGATCGCAGCCCTCAGTGCTCATGCTTCGCCGGTTGTCCGGACCTGCGCGGTGATTGCCCTTCGCCGTCGCGGGGACGCAGCGGTGGCCGTGTTTCTTGCGGACGAAGATCCGGTGATTGCGGCCGATGCGGCGCGGGCGATTCACGATGACTGGATGATTCCATCGGCGATCCCGGCACTGGCCGAAGCCCTGGGGAGTCAGGCCGGGAATGAGCCGTTTGCCCGCCGGGCTATCAATGCCAATGTTCGGATCGGAACGTCGGAAGCGGCGGAGCGGGTCGCCGCCTTTGTTGCTTCGGGGGAATCCAATGAGATCATCATCGAGGCCGGTCTCGAAGCCCTTGAGAACTGGACTGAGCCGCCGGTCTTAGACCTCGTCGTGGGGCGTTATCGTCCCATCGAAGAGCGTGACCCGGCTATCATCGCCGATGCCGTGCAAGAGCATCTCGACGCGATGCTGCTTTCGAAGTTCCCGATCGTGCGTCAGCGCGCCATGGCCCTCGCGACGGAAAATGACCTCACCCTCGCGAATGAAACTCTCGTCGCCGTTTTCGATAACAAGGACGCCAGTGAAGGATTGCGTTCTCAGGCCCTGCGCTCTCTCGCCGCGCAGAAAGCGACTTCGGTGGGGGAGGAAATCACGAAAGCGCTGACGGATAATTCAGTCGTTGTGCGAATGGCAGGGCTGGATCTTCTCGTGGGCGAAGATGTCGGAAAAGCGGTCGCACGGGCGGGCGAAGTGATCGCGTCTGGAGAGGTGAGCGAACAGCAGCACGCGATTTCCCTGCTGCCCGCAATGGGTGGAGCCGCCGCAATGGAGAAACTTGTCTCCGCTCTCGTCGATGGCTCGCTCGCTGCCGCGCTGCAACTGGATGTGCTCGAAACCGCGAAAGCACCGGCCTTTGCCGAAGTCGCGGCGATCACCGGCCCGATCCAAAAACTTGAAGGGGAATGGACCGCGGCGATGGCGACCGACATGGAGGCGCCCTTCCGTGTCGCGATCTCAGGAGGCGATGTCGAGCGGGGCCGCTCCGTGTTCATGAATCATGCTGCCGCCCAGTGTGTCCAGTGCCACAAGGTCGAGGATGGCAAGGGCAGTAACGTCGGGCCGAACCTGAAGGAAATCGGAAAGAAAAAGGAGGCGGCCTACATTCTGGAAAGTTTGATCAATCCGCAGAAAGTCGTCGCGAAGGGGTATGGAATGATTTCGATCACCTTGAAGGATGGCTCCAATGTCGCAGGGCAGTTCCGCGAGGAGAAAGACGGGAAGGTCATTCTCCGCGACGCCGAGAATGTCGAGACGAAGATCAAAGTCGAAGACATCGCGGAGCGTAGTCCCGTCATTTCCACGATGCCGCCGATGGGATTCATCCTGAAAAAAGACGAACTCCGCGACGTCATGGCGTTTCTGCAGTCGCTGAAGGGGTGAGACTCAGGTCCCGAAATAGCGATCTCCCGCATCGCCGAGGCCGGGCACGATGTAGGCATCCTCATTCAGCTTCTCGTCCAGTGACGCGGCGAAAATGGGAATGTCAGGGTGACGGGCTTCGAAAGCAGCGACTCCCTCGGGCGCGGCGATGAGACAGGCAAAACGGATGCGGCTCGCTCCGGCCTTCTTGAGCTCGTCCGCTGCATCCGCAGCGCTCCCGCCGGTCGCTAACATCGGGTCGATGAGAATGACCTCGCTGTCCGCGATGTGTGGTGGAAGCTTGCAATAGTAGCTGTGCGGCTGGTGAGTTTCTTCGTCGCGATAGAGGCCGATGTAACCGACTGAGGCCTCGGTGAGAATTTCGGCGAAGCCGTTCATGAGCCCGACTCCGGCGCGGAGGATGGGGACGAGAATGATGGGGAGCGTGAGTTTGTGGCCCTCCGTCTTCTTGAGTGGGGTTTCCACTTCGATCGGGGTGGTTGCAATCTCCCAGGTCACCTCAAAGCACATGAGCCGGGCGATGTCATGAAGCGCGTGACGGAAAGCTGCCGTGTCCGAGTCAACCGAGCGGATGTGGGTGAGCCGCTCGCGGATGATGGGGTGATCGATGACGTGGAACATGGCGGCAGGTTATTCGAACGTGGGGGAATGGCTCATTTCTCTCTTCTTCCTACTCCTCATCTTAATCTTCTTCTTGTGCTGTGCGCGGGTTGCAGGGGAGAGAGTAAGAAGAAGATTAAGAGTAGGAAGAAGAGTGGATCCAACAGGGTTGAGTCACTGACCTAACCCTGTTTACTCAGTGATCCGACACTGCCAATTCCTCACCCTCAGCTTCCGGCTCGCGGATGCTTTCGACCATGTCGACGACGTCCTGCGGCGGGCTTTTTGTGAATCCGCTGACGAGGAAGGCGACCGCGAAGTTGATGAGCATCCCGAGGGTTCCGATGCCTTCGGGTGAAATCCCGAACCACCAGTTTTCGACGGAGTTCGCGCCGGGGTTAATGAACTTGAAGTAAACGATGTAGGCGGTCGTGAAAACGATGCCGGTGATCATCCCGGAGATCGCGCCCTCGCGGTTCATGCGGGTGCTGAAGATGCCGAGGATGATGACGGGGAAGAAACTGGAGGCGGCGAGACCGAAGGCAAAGGCGACGACTTCGGCGACGAAGCCGGGCGGATTGATCCCGAAGTAGCCGGCAATGACGACGGCGAAGCCGGCGGCGCACCGCGCGATGAGGAGTTCTTTTTTCTCATCGATTCCGGGAGCGAAGGTCTTTTTGACGAGGTCATGAGCGACCGAGGTCGAGATCACGAGGAGCAGCCCGGCTGCGGTCGAAAGGGCGGCGGCGAGACCTCCGGCGGCGACGAGGGCGACGACCCAGTTCGGTAGATTCGCAATTTCCGGATTGGCGAGGACCATGATGTCGCGATCGACATAGAGCTCATTGGGTCCCTCGGTCGGGGTGTTCGTGATGAGGCGCTCACCATTTTCACCGCGCTTCTTTTCGTCGAAAGAGGGATTTCCCTCGAACACTTTGCCGGGGGCGTATTGGATTTTACCATCGTCGTTTTTGTCGAGCCAGGCGATGAGGCCGGCGTCTTCCCATGATTTGATCCAGGCGGGCGCTTCGGCGTAGGGCTTGTTCGGCACGTTCTCAAGGAGGTTGGTGCGGGCAAAGACGGCGACGGCCGGGGCGGTGGTGTAGAGGATCGCGATGAAGAGCAGGGCCCAGAAAGCGGAGACACGGGCGGCGCTCACTTTTTTCACGGTGTAGAAACGAATAATGACATGGGGAAGGCCGGCGGTTCCGACCATGAGGGCCATCGTGATGAAAAATATATCCACCATCCCTTTCGATCCGTCGGTGTAGGGGGCAAAGCCCAGTTCCTGACTGAGGCCATCGAGTTTGTCGAGAAGGAAGACGCCCTCTCCGGTCACTTCCGAGCCGAAGCCGATCTGTGGGATGGGATTGCCGGTCATCATCAGGGAGATGAAGATCGCGGGAACCATGAAGGCGAAGATGAGGACGCAGTACTGCGCGACCTGCGTGTAGGTGATGCCCTTCATTCCCCCGAGGACGGCGTAGAAAAAAACAATCGTCATCCCGATGATGACGCCCAATTCGATCTCGACGCTGAGGAAACGGGAGAAAACAACGCCGACGCCGCGCATTTGGCCACAGACGTAGGTGAAGGAGATAAAGATCGCGCAGATGAGGGCGACAAGGCGGGCTGTCTTCGAGTAATAGCGGTCGCCAACAAAATCCGGGACCGTGAATTTTCCAAACTTCCGCAGGTAGGGCGCGAGGAGAAGCGCGAGGAGGACGTAGCCGCCGGTCCAGCCCATGAGATAAACGGAGCCGTCGTAGCCGGTGAAGGAAATGATCCCGGCCATGGAGATAAAGGATGCGGCTGACATCCAGTCAGCGGCGGTGGCCATGCCGTTGGCGAGAGCGGGGACTCCGCCTCCGGCAACGTAGAATTCGCCGGTCGAGCCGGCGCGGGCCCAGATCGCGATGCCGATGTAGAGCGCGAAAGTGAGGCCGACGAGAAGATAGGTCCAGGTTTGAACGTCCATTTTGGGAAGAATAAAAGGAGTAGAGGAGTGATGAAGGAGAGAATCCGGATCAGGACTTCTTCGCTCCGTATTTTTTGTCGAGGCCGTTCATGACTTTGACGTAGATGGCGATGAGAATGACGAAGACGTAAATGCTGCCTTGCTGGGCGAACCAGAAGCCGAGCTTGAAGCCACCCATTTCGATCGCATTGAGCTGTTTGACGAAGAGGATCCCGCAGCCGTAGGAGACGATGAACCAGATTGTCATGAGAATGCCGACCCATTTCAGGTTGGCGCGCCAGTAGGCGCGGTTGGAAGCAGTTTGATCGTCAGCCATAGGTTTTTGTCGAAGATTCCGGTAACGCGGATCGCACCATGCGGCGAATCCGTGATTGAGCCAGTCACTTAAGAGAAAAGGGGAATGTTTTTGAAGGGTAAAATCGCTAAACTGGTCGAATTCCGATAAAAAGACGCGACAATTTGCGATCATGGCCAGACAAAGCGACAAACTCGAACTTCACGGCGAGGGGCAAATCCCTGATGATGGCGTGCTCGTGATCACGAACCGGCTTTCTTTTGAAGACCTGCTTCACCTCGAAAAGCTCCTCGAAGGCCGAAAGCTGGTCTATCTCATCGAGCGCGGTCTCGACTACGATCCGCTCTTGCAGGCGCATCTGGATAAGGAAGATGTCGCCGCGATCGAGTTCTCTTCGGAAGAGGGGTCGAAAGACATTTTCAAAAAAGAACTCCACCAATGTCTTGCCGACGGAAGTATCGTGATTTTCGTGCCGGGTGTCGCTCAGGTGAGGCCTGCCCAAGTCGTGGGTGTGCCTTCGAACATTCTCCAGTTTTTGACGAGTGCGAGTGCTCCTATTCTGCCTCTTTTTGTCGATCATCCTGAGGACTCGGCTCTCAGTGTGGAGGAACGGAAAAGTGTCGAGCGGATTGTGCTTTCGTTCGGCGAACCTCTCCAACGCGAGGCCGCTAACCTTGCCAATTTCACCGAGAATCTTCTCATTGCCGCCGAGAAAGCCTTTTCCAATCGCCCTATTCTACAAAGTCATCTTGCCTACGAGATCCTCAAGGGCCTCAAGAAAAACGGAACGTCGAGCAAGTTCATCGATGGATTGGATGACAGCGAGCTTCGTTTCGACAAGCTTCTCGCCGCTGCGATTGTTCTTTCAAAGGTGATCAAAAAGGAAACTTCGAAGAAACGAGTCGGGATCATACTTCCTCCGGGAAAGGGTGGCGCCCTCGCGAACGTTGCCGTTTTGCTGGCCGGTAAAATACCGGTGAATCTAAATTTTACGGCGGGTGACAAAGCTGTCGAGTCGAGCATTCGCCAGGCGGGTCTCGATAAGTTCATCACCGCAGACCGTTTCGTCACGAAACTTACCTCTTTTAACTGGCCTCCAAATCGTGATCTGATATTTCTCGACCGCGTCCTTCCAGGGCTGAAGGCGAAGATTGTGCTCTGGCTGGGGCTTTCAAAAATCTTCTCGCCGTCCATGCTTGCGTCGATCCTCGGGGTCCCGAAAAAGGGTGGTGCTGAAGAAGCTGTCCTCCTCTTCACGAGTGGTAGCTCGGGGGAGCCGAAGGGCGTTATCCTTTCGCACCGTAATATGCTCGCGAACGTGAATCAGTTCGGTTCACGGGTTGATCTGAAATCGACCGACAAGGTGCTTGGCTGCCTCCCTCTATTCCATAGTTTCGGGTGCACGGTGACGATGTGGTATCCCATGATCGAAGGGGTCAGTGTTGTGACTTATCCGAGCCCTCTCGAAACGGCAAAACTCGCGGAGTTGATTGAGCAGTATCAGGTCAGTCTCCTCCTCGCCACTCCGACCTTCCTGCGAGGCTATCTGCGCCGCGCGAAAAAGGAACAGCTCAAAAGCGTGAAACTGGTCGTGACCGGCGCAGAGAAGCTGCCGAAGAAGGTCGCCGAGAGCTTTGAGGCAAGATTTGGAAAGCCGGTACTCGAGGGCTACGGGCTGACCGAGACCTCGCCGGTGACCAATTTTAACCTGCCTGACGTTGACGGAGATGAGCGGCATCCGACGATCCCGAATCACCGCTTCGGCTCGGTGGGGCTCTTCATCCCCGGTATTGCAGTGAGGATCAAGAATCCCGACACACAGGAGCCATTGCCGGTTCATTCTTCAGGCATGATCTGGCTGAAAGGGGCGAACATATTTGAGGGTTACCTCGGTCAGCCTGACAAGACTGCAGAGGTAATCCAGAACGGTTGGTTCATGACCGGGGATATCGGAAGAGTCGATGAAGATGGCTTTCTTTATATTGAAGGGCGTCTTTCGCGTTTCTCCAAAATTGCCGGCGAAATGGTTCCGCACGAGACGGTGGAAGATCTCATTACAAAAGTCCTCGGGAGCGCAGACGATGAGCGCAAAATTGCGATCATCGGGGTGCCGGACGAGGCGAAGGGCGAAGCATTGATTCTCCTGAGCGCCGATCCGGAGATCGATCTTCACGAGTTGCGGGTCAAGCTGACCGAAGAAGGAATCCCCGCGCTGTGGATTCCGAAGAAGATCATCGATGTCGAAGCGATCCCGATTCTCGCAAGCGGCAAGCTCGATATTAAAGCGTGCGAGGTCTTGGCCAGTGGCGGCGGCGGAGCCGCCTAACGTTCAACGCTGAACTTCCAACGCTCAACTTTCAAGTGGAGAAGGGTAGGGCCGAGCGTGAGCGAGGACAGATCCGCGTTCATTCGCCCAAAGATTAACACTCCGCAGGCTTTGTCCTTCAACGTTGAATGTCCGCGCTTCAGCGCGCCCCATCCGCCATTTCCTGAGCGACCATCGACAACTCGGCGGACTTGAAAATATGATCCTGGGTCATTGCTTTCTCGGTGCCGTTCAGCAGGTCGAGGATCATTTCGCCGAAGAAGGGAAAGCCGGTTGATCCGTCGCAGTCGATTTCCTGCTCTTCATCGCCGTTTACAAGGAAGAGCTTGTTACCCGGCTCCTGGCGGGCGAGGGCGATGTATTTGCGAATCTCAATCGTGCCTTTGGTGCCCACGACAAAGGCACGTCCGTCGCCCCAGACTCGCAGTCCATCGGGCGTGAGCCAGTCGATGCGGCAGTAGCAGGAAGCGCCGGTGTCCATCGTGAGAGAACACTCACCGAAGTCTTCGAGGCCCGGCTTGTCCGGAGCGGTGAAATTTTCCACGCGGGCGAAATTCACTTTTCCGTCTTTCGCCCCGGTGAAGGCGAGAAACTGTTCGAACTGGTGTGAGCCAATATCAGTCAAAATGCCGCCGTATTTTTCTTTCTCAAAAAACCAGTCAGGACGCGCGTCTTTCGACATGCGGTGCGGGGCGAGGTTGATGACCTGAAGCACCTCACCAATGGCGCCACTCTGGATGAGTTCAGTCGCCTTCATCGACGATTCGTTGTGAAGTCGCTCCGAGTAGTAAACCATGTAGCGCTTGCCCGAAGCGGCGACGGCTTTTTTCGCGTCCTCGAGCTGTGCCAGGGTCGTGAAGGGCGACTTGTCGGTAAAGTAATGCTTTCCGGCTTCAAGGACTTTCACGCCTAGTGGTCCGCGATCGCAGGGAATGCAGGCGGAGGCGACGCAAATCGTGTCGTCGTCGCTCAGGATTTGCCCGAGTGATTCCGCACGGGTCGCATCCGGATAGCGCTCCATGAAATCGTCGAGCTTCTTCGGGTCGGGATCGTAGACGTATTTCAGCGTCCCACCGGCATCGATGAGGCCGTTGGTCTGCCCGAAGATGTGGCCGTGGTCCAGCCCGGTGACAGAAAACATAAATTCACCCGGTCCCACGACTGGAGGCAGTGTTTTCGAAGAAGGAGCGTAATCGTAACCCGTTTTTCCCATAGCCTAGGATTTAGCGAAAGATGCGGTGTGAAGCAACGGCGCATTAGAAAAAAGATCCTGCGGAAAAATGACTCGGCAGTCTCGGGAAACCGTCCATACTCCCCTGATTCTGAACTGCCTTTCGGCGTATTCTTTGTATGAAAATCACCCGTGAATTGATCGAACAGGTCGCCGGCGACATGGAAGTCTCCTTTGAGGAGCTGGAGAAATTTGCCTCCCTCGGAGCGGAAAAGATGTTTGCCCAGGGTGACTATTTGTTTCACGAATCCGCGCCGCGTCGTTGGTTCGGGATTGTCCTCGAGGGACGAATCAATCTGCAGCGGGGTCTTGCCGGGCGTAACATCACGATTGCCTGTCTCACGGAAGGGGCCGTCATTGGTGAGTCGCTCTTCATCGATGATCTCGATCACAGCGTTTCCGGTCTCGCGCTTGCGGAAGCTCATGTCTGGGTGATCCCGAAAGAGGCGATCGAGACGTTCCGGAAGGAGAAACCGGAAATCTACTACCACATCGTGCGTCGGGCCGCCCGCCGCACCAGTGCGCGTCTTCGCGAAACGACGGAAATGCTCCTGCACGCCGAGCATCAGCGGAGCCATATCACCGGCTACCGGCGCGAGCATGATTCGCTCGGCGACCGCGAAGTCTCCAACGCGCATTACTACGGCGTGCAGACGATGCGGGCGATGGAGAACTTCACCTTCTCCGGGGTGAAGCTGTCGCATTATCAGCATCTCGTGAATGCCTTCGCCTATGTGAAGAAGGCCGCCGCGATCGCGAATTCTATTCTCGGCGTGCTCGATCCGAAAATTGCCGACGCGATCTGCGCGGCCTGTGATCGCATCCTCGCGGGGGAATTTCACGAGCATTTCACCGTCGATATGGTTCAGGGCGGGGCGGGAACCTCATCGAACATGAACGCCAATGAGGTCATCGCGAACATTGCGTTGGAGGGCATGGGGCATCAAAAGGGCGAGTATCAGTATTGTCATCCCAATGACCACGTGAACTGCTCTCAATCGACGAATGATGCCTATCCGACGGCGGTGAAGATCGCGGTCGTGGCTTCGACTCACGAAACGGTCTCGGCGCTGAAGGTCTTGCGGAAGTCTTTTCAGGAAAAGGCGGAGGAATTCGCGGATGTCATCAAAATGGGGCGGACTGAAAACCAGGATGCGGTGCCGATGACCCTGGGCCAGGAGTTTGCCGCCTACGCCGTGATGGTAAATGACGGGATTCGCCGCCTCGAACGCATTTCAGAAGAGCTTCTCATCGTGAATATGGGGGCCACCGCGATCGGAACCGGTCTTAACAGCCCGCGCGGCTACGCCGCGCTCTGCACGCGCAAGCTCAACGAACTGAGCGGTCTTCACGTAAAACTCGCCCACGACCTCGTCGAGGCGACGCAGGACGCCGGGGATTTTGCCGAAATGAGCAGTGGCCTTAAAGTGACCGCGATTCAGATTTCGAAAATCTGTAACGACCTGCGCTGGGGGTCTTCGGGACCTCGCTGCGGGCTTGGCGAAATCAATCTGCCTCCGATGCAGCCGGGGTCATCGATCATGCCGGGGAAGGTCAATCCGGTGATCCCTGAAGTCGTGAACCAAATTTGTTATCAAATCATCGGCTCGGATTTGACCGTCTCAATGGCTGCTGAAGCGAGCGAGTTCGAGCTGAACATGGCCGAGCCGATCATGACCTACAATCTTCTGAGCAGCCTCATGCTGCTGAAGAACGCGGCCATCGTCCTCTCGACGCGCTGTGTCAGTGGGATTACGGCAAATCGCGAACGATGCGCTGACTACGTCAAAAACTCGATTGGAATCGTCACCGCCCTGAATCCGGTCCTCGGCTACGAGAAGTCGGCGTCGATCGCCAAGGAAGCTCTCGCGACGGGGGCGAGCGTCTACGATCTCGTGCTTGAGAAGGGTTGGATCTCCAAGGCTCAGCTTGATGATCTCTTGAGTCCGGCAAAGATGGCGAATCCTTTGCTGAGCGAGTAGCGAGGGCATTCCTTCCCTTGTTTTACAGGGCGCCGCCGGACACAAAAAAATCGCCCCGCCTCGTGCACGAAGCACAAGACGGGGCGAAAGGAGTTAACGTAAAATGGTTCTTCTTAGCAGGACTTTCTTAGAAAGAAACGCTGAGGCTGATGCCGCTGTGGAGGACATCACCACCACCAGCGCCTTGACCGGTGAGGTCAAGAGAGTCACTCGACTCGAAGCCGCCGATGCTGTCATCCATGCCGCCGTTGAAGCCGATGTAGGGAGTCAAAGTGGCGCGGCAGTTGAGCTTGATTGGAAGAGATGCCTTCGCGTAGTAGTGTGCCCAACCGGAATTCCAGTAGTGAACCCAGTAGTCATCGCTATATCCAACGCCTGTCTCAAGGACGAGAGAAGCATTGTCGGTAAGACCGAACGACTTCTGGAGTCCGGCGTTGTGATACCATCCGCCGGAGAAGTCGTTGTTCACGAGTGTTCCGTCTCCACCGAGGGAGTATGCGGTGCCGAGGAGAAGAGTGGCGAATCCTAGGTCACGGCTGAGACCCAAAGTGAGGACCGCCTGTGAAGTTGCATTCACGACATTTCCAGTTCCCTCAGGGAGGAAGACGTGGTTGTAACCGAGAGCAGTGTCAAAACCAGCGATGTTGCCAAGATTGAAGCTTGCATAGGTGTGAAGGAAATCGTCGAAAACACCGTTCTCGAAATTACCGCCAGTGAAATTGTAGTAAGTCGCTCCAATCGTGACTGGGACGATGGAATCGAAAGTGTATTTCGCATCGGTCCAGATCGTGTCACGTGCGTGACGTGATCCCTGGAAGATGAAGTCAGACATGTAACCGGAGCTAATAGATCCGCCGATGTCGACGCACTCTTCGATTGGAGTCTTATCAGGAACCGGAGCCTTGCCCCAGTCACCTGCGTGAAGTCCGAGAGCGAGCCCGGAAATGATTGCGATCAAGGTGATTTTTTTCATGTGTCAAACAAGTATGAATGTAGGTGTCGCGGCAGAACCGCAACGCCCTAAATAGATTCCAATGCGGCCAGCTATCAAGTGAAAACGTGCAATCAGGAGGGGAGTGAATGGCTGCAACGCGCTACGAATCAGTGACTTAATTAAGCGGATGGCCTGATTGACACAAAACGGACGGGCCTACCCATTGTCATTCCTGATCAAATGCCTTGATTCAAAAGGGCACGGGGCAATTCTGAGGCCTTTCTCTAACACTCTGCCATATGACTGCCGGGCAGTACCAACAAAACAATATCAACGTTTCGGGACTCAATTTTTTAGACAAACTTGTCTTAGAGCCCCGAGAACAGGGCCGATTCACATGAAAATTGGTGAAAATGCCAAGATTCAGTCTTTTTGAAGTAGGCTCGCTCTCCGTTCCACGGAGAGCGAGGCGCCCTGCTTGGGCTGCCGCAGCGACTTAGTTCTCCGCCGCCCCCGACTTCGCGGAACGCTTTCGGGCGTTGCTGTCGAGGATACGCTTGCGGAGACGAATGTTCTTCGGGGTCGCTTCGACGAGTTCGTCGGGGGCGATGTACTCGATGGCACGCTCAAGTGAGAAACGGAGGGCCGGAGTCAGGGTAACAGTCTTGTCGCTTCCAGAGGCACGGTGGTTCGTGAGCTGCTTCGCCTTGGTAGGGTTCACCGGAAGGTCGTCGGTTCGCGGATTCTCGCCGATGATCATGCCTTCATAGACCTGTTCGCCGGGGCCGACGAAAAGTTTACCGCGGGTCTCGATGTTGAGGAGCGAATAGGTCATGGCCTCGCCTTTCTCCATGGAGACGAGTGTGCCGGTCTGGCGCGTCCGAATGTCTCCGGAGTCGGGGCGATACTCTTTAAAGAGGTGAGACATAATGCCTTCCCCGCTCGTGAGGTTGAGCAATTCGAATTCAAAACCGATCAGTCCACGGGTCGGGATGTCGATTTCCATGGTCGTGCGGCCGTTTTTAGCGTTCATTGCCTCGACTTTTCCCTTACGATTCGCGAGGGACTGCATGCAGCCGCCGACGGCGTCGTCGGGGACTTCAAGATAGAGGGTTTCGAAAGGCTCGTGCCATCTGCCGTCGATTTCCTTTTTGATGACGGTGGGGCGGGAGACGAGGACTTCGTAGCCTTCGCGGCGCATTTGCTCAACAACGACGGCGACCTGCATCGCACCGCGGGCGCTTACTTTAAAGGTTCCTGCGGAATCGGTTTCTTCGACTTTGATGGACACGTTGGTCCGGCCTTCGCGGATGAGGCGATCCCGAATTTCGCGTGAGGTAACACGGTCGCCTTCAAGACCGGCAAACGGTCCATCGTTGACGGAGAAAGACATCATGACGGTAGGCGGATCGATTTCGACGAATGGCACCGGCTCGGACTCTCCATCGGCGGCGATGGTTTCTCCGATGTCGACATCTTCGAATCCCGCCAGGCCGACGATGTTTCCAGCGACGGCATCGGCAGCTTCGGTCGTAGCGAGAGCGCTGTATTCGAAGATTTTGCTGATCTTGGCCCGTTGTGGCTTCTGGTCCTTCATGAGACGCCAGACGGTGTCGCCGAGCTTAACGCGGCCGGAGAGGATTTTACCGATCGCGATGCGGCCTACGTAATCCGACCAGTCGATGTTGGAAACGAGCATCTGAAAACTGGCATCGAGATCGACTTGAGGGGCCGGAATGTTCTCCATGATCGTCTCGAAAAGAGGAGTCATGTCCGGAGCGTTCTGGTCCGGTGTTTTTGAAGCGTATCCGTTCTTCGCGCTGCCATAGAGGAAAGGAGCTTCGAATTGCTCTTCGCTGGCTTCGAGTTCGAGGAAAAGTTCGAGCACGCGGTCGTGCATTTCGAGCGGCTCGGCATTCGGGCGGTCGATCTTGTTGACGAAAACAATCGGGGTCAGTCCGGCGGCGAGCGCTTTCTTAAGCACGAATCGAGTCTGCGCCTGGGGGCCTTCATAGGCGTCGACGACGAGCATGACGCCATCGACCATTTTCATGATGCGCTCCACTTCACCGCCGAAGTCGGCGTGGCCGGGAGTGTCGACGATGTTGACGAGGTTCTCACCCCAGCGGACGGAGGTGTTCTTTGCCTTAATCGTGATGCCGCGCTCGCGTTCCTGGTCCATCGAGTCCATCGCGCGCTCATCGACGTTCTGGTTGTCGCGGAAAGATCCGGCCTGTTTGAGCATCTCGTCCACGAGCGTGGTTTTGCCATGATCAACGTGAGCGATGATGGCGATGTTGCGGATGCGATCCGGTGTGATGGCGATTTCTGACATATCGCGGGAATGACCACTCGAAATGCCGGAATGCAAGCGGGGAAACGGGGCCGGATCTAACGGGGTTGACTCTCTCAGGCAACTCTGTTGAGTAGTGAGAGAGAGTCCTATGCCCTTGAATACAAAGCTGAACGAGGCCTTTGCTGCTTCGCTGGAGGATTGGATGCCGAAATCGGACACCTTCCTCGTGGCGGTTTCGGGAGGGCTTGATTCGATGGTGCTGCTGCATTTTCTGCAGGCGGCGGGCTATGAATCGCTCGTGGTTTGTCATGTCGATCACCAATTGCGCGGGGCTGAGTCTACGGAAGATGCGGATTTTGTTTCGGAAGTAGCATCGGTCCTCGATCTCGAAAGCGAGCGGGTCGAGGTCGATGTCTCGGCCTATGCGGTGGCGGAGAAAATTTCGATCGAGCTGGCGGCTCGCGAGCTGAGGTATCGGAGCCTGTCTGAGATCGGTGGAAGGCGCGGTTGTGTTCGGGTCGTGACGGCTCACCATGCTGATGATCAGGTGGAAACGGTGCTCATTAATTTTTTCCGCGGCAGCGGAGGAAAGGGCCTCGCGGGGATGGATCCGATTTCGAAGCGAAGCAGCGGTGATCTTGAAATCTACCGCCCGCTTCTTCCTCTGCCTCGCACGGAGCTCGCGCGATACGCGGAAGAGCATGGCGTCGAGTATCGCCAGGATGAGTCGAATTTTGAAGACTTCGCCCTGCGAAACCGTGTCCGGAGCACCTTAATCCCAAAGCTGAATGAGGTCTTTGCGCGCGATGTCAGCGGCGCGGTGCTTCGGGCGGCGGAGCTGGCGTCGCGCGACGAGGCGTGGATGTCGCAGGCGATGGGGGAACTGCCGCGAAAGGAAAACGGATTAGATGTCGCGGCGCTCCGCGAGATGCCGGGGGCGATGCGGGACCGTCTTCTTCTTGTGTGGC
>CAZOUP010000021.1:0-45487 GCA_964583035.1 uncultured Akkermansia sp. | reverse complement strand
CCTCGTCTGCCTCGTCTGCCTCGTCTGCCTCGTCTGCCTCGTCTGCCTCGTCTGCCTCGTCTGCATCGTCTGCTTCGTCTGCCTTCTCTACCTTTCTCGCAGAGCCAAAAATTTCATCAAGCTCATCAACCGGAGCACTCTCATCCTCAACCTCCCCAACTTCTTTCTCCTCAACCTCCTCAACTTCTTTCTCCTCAAGCTCCTCAACCTCCTCCAAAATCGGTGTCAGCGGTTTGATATCCGTTAAAGGAACGACCACCGCGCTGGTCTCTTCCTGCGCGGGCGCTTCCATCAAAGCAGGTGGCACTTCACGGGGAATCCTCTTTTCACCCGCCCCGACCTTGCGATTTTGGCGCTCCTCCTTTTCCTCTTCGCTTTCCTCATTCCACCATCTTTCGACAGGATCGAGAAGATCACCGGACTCGGGATCGAGTGAAATTTCCTCTCCTTCAGGGCCGGACAATTCGTCCGCACTCTTTCCGGGATCACGTTTCTCTGCGCCGTTACCGCTTGCCTTATCACTCATTGGTCTGTTAACCATTCGGTTCGAAGTATATTCAACCCTTCAACATGATACGCAAACTGATCCTTCCCCCTGCTTTTTTCCTCATTCTCGCCGGATTCGGTGGGTCTTTCCATCTTTCGGCTCAGGATTCGATCAACTTCCCGACAATCGGTGAGGTCCTCAAATTCGACCCCGCTTTCGACGAACTGATCGACGACTCTGCCAAGATCGAAGTCCTTTCATCGGGGTTCCTCTGGGCGGAAGGCCCTGTCTGGGTCCCGGAAGATGGACACGAATTCGGAGGTTACATTCTCTTCTCGGACATTCCCAACAACCGCGTCGTCCGCTGGGATGAAGGAAAAGGAGCCGAAACCTGGCTGAAACCCGCCGGCTACACCGGGGTCGCGAAATACGGTGGTGAGCCAGGCAGTAACGGCCTCGCTCTCGACAGGAAAGGCCAGCTCATTTCCTGCGAGCACGGGGATCGCCGACTTTCACTCATGACGGAAGGCGGCGGCAAACGAACCCTCGTCGATAATTATAAAGGGAAACGCCTCAACAGCCCGAATGATGTCTGCCTCGGCGAAGACGGAGAAACAATCTACTTCACGGATCCTCCCTACGGTCTCCCTGATCGTTGGGAAAGCCCGCTCCGTGAACTCGATTTTTGCGGAGTCTATCGCCTCGATCCCTCCGGCGAAGTGACGCTCATGACCGATGAAATGACCCGCCCGAATGGTCTCGCATTTTCACCCGATTTCAAAACCCTCTACGTCGCGCAGTCAGATCCCGAAGCGGCGATCTGGAAAGCCTTTCCCGTGAACGAAGACGGAACCCTGGGCGAAAGCCGGATCCTTCACGATGCCACGGAAGCATTCAAAGAAGGCCTCCCCGGTCTCCCGGACGGGCTCAAAGTCGATGCATCAGGAAACATCTGGGCAACCGGTCCGGGCGGTGTCTATGTCTTCTCGCCGGAAGGTAAACTTCTCGGACGGATCTCCACCGGAGAAAAGACCGCCAACTGCGGATGGGGAAATGACGGCTCCACCCTTTATCTCACCGCCGACATGTATCTCTGCCGAATTCAGACGAAGACGAAAGGGGCCGGCTGGTGAGCACGTGGTCCTGCAACATTTCACGGACCGGTCGTGTCGTCAGGATTTGCATCGGGCTTCTCCTCCTCGCGGCGGGCATCTACCTGATCCTTGCGATAGACAGTGCCTTCTGGGGGACCGGGCTTTGCACGCTTGGAGCTTTCGGGATCTTCGAAGGGATCAAAGGCTGGTGCGCGATGCGGGCAATGGGTTTCAAGACTCCGTTTTGAGGCGTTGATGTGGCCTTGCGGGGCGCGGTGATCTCTGGCATTTTGACGACGTTCATGATCCGCTCTCTCCTTCTCATTTTTTCACTCAGCGTTTACGTTTCCGAAACGACAAGAGCGGAGGACTTTATCGTTTCCGACGAGTTTCAAGTCACGTCGGCGGTAAAGCCGGGCCTCGTCAAACATCCGGTCATGGCCGCCCTCGACGATCAGGGTCGCCTTTTTGTCGCCGAGAATGCGGGCCTTAATCTGAACAAAGAAGAGCTCCTGACCCAAAAACCGAACTCGATCCGGCTCCTCATCGACACGGATAAGGACGGCATTTTTGACAAGGCGACCACCTTTGCCGACGGCCTCACCTTCCCTCAGGGAGCCCTCTGGATCTACGAATCACTCTACGTGATGTCACCTCCCAGCCTCTGGAAGTTTACGGACAAAGACGGTGACGGCGTCGCGGAGGAGCGGGAGGAACTCGCGACCGGATTCGATTTCACCGGCAACGCGGCTGATGTTCATGGTCCTTTTTTGCATCCCAACGGGCGGCTCTTCTGGTGCCACGGAAGAAAGGGGTATGCGATCCCTGACCATGACACCGGGGAAATCCTCGAGACCGGAAAAGGAGCGCGGATCTGGTCCTCACAGCTGAGCGGCGGCGAGGTCGAAGCCTTTGCCGGGGGTGGGATGGATAACCCCGTCGAGATCGACTTCACCGACGAAGGTGAAATCATCGGGACGGTGAACCTTTTTTACGGACGTCCTCGGGGAGACACGCTGACGCACTGGGTTCATGGCGGCGTCTATCCCCGCTTTGATCAGGAACAGGCCATCGAAGACCTCCCCCGCACCGGCGACCTTCTCCCCGAAGTTCACGATTTTGGACATGTCGCGGTTTCAGGAATGTTCCGTTATCGCAGCGGAAAACTGAATTCTGACTGGACCGATCAATGGATCGTTTCTCACTTTAACACCTCCCGCCTCACCCGGACCCGACTTGTTCGGGAAGGGTCAGGATTTGTTGCCGCAGAAACAGAGGAAATCCTCAAAGTCACGAGGCCCGATTCGCATCTCACCGATGTCCTTGAAGATCACAACGGAGATCTTCTTGCAATCGATACCGGCGGTTGGTTCCGCATCGGCTGCCCGACTTCCCACCTTGCGAAACCGGACGTCGCCGGGGGGATCTACCGCCTTTCACGAGCGGACACAGCCTACCGCGCACCAGTCTATCCCGCGTGGGAAAACATGACGAGTGAAGCGGCCTCCGGATTTCTTGATGACGAAGAGCCCTGGATCCGTGACCGCGCCGGCCTTGAACTGGCGGGGCGGGGAGATCCTGCGATCCCTGAGCTGAAGCGCATTCTTGAGACTCCCTCGTCCTCTCCGACTGCGAAAAGAAACGCTGTCTGGACCCTCGCGAAGCTCCGTTTCTCTGAGTCCACCGATCTCATTCTCGAAGCGCTGAAAGATCCCGATCCCGGAGTCCGGCAGACTGCCGCCAACGCGATCAGCGTGACCCGCACCTGGCAATCAATCGCCGCGAACGAACCCGCGGAACGGGAATTCGAGCTGGAGCGAAACCGCACCCTGAGCGGAGCCCTCGCTTCGATCGTGCGCGGAGATGAGCCGCAAGTGGCGAGGCAGGCCGCGGTCGCGCTCGGCCGCATGGCGGAGTATCGCGCCGTCGGGGCGATCCTCGGACGACTTGGCCGCGTCGAAAATGATCGCATGTTAGAGCATTCGTTGATCTACGCGCTCATCGAAATCGATGACCCTGAGGCGACCCGTGCCGGTCTCGAATCGGAAAATCCGAGAGTCATCAGCGGTGTCTTAAGAGCGCTTCATGAAATGCCCTCGGGTGAACTCGAAATTTTCAGCCTCCTCCCCCATCTCGACTCCGGGGACCCGGTTCTACGAAAAACCGCCGCCGATCTCGCGGTCGGTAATTCGAAATGGGATGCCGCGATCGCGAATCGCTTTTTTGAGTGGGAAGAATTCAATGAACCGCGACGCCTCACGATGGAAAGCGTCGTCGCGACCCTCGCGAACCATCCACCGATCCGTGACTTTCTCACCTCGCTGATCACAAGTGAAGGCGTCGTCCGGAAGGAGCTCGCGCTCAGGCTCATGGCGGAGGCTCCCAACCTCGAAGTGGTGAGCGACTGGGAAACCGCTCTGGCGCCCTTTCTCACTCTTGATGCCCCCCGGGAGTTCCGCGAGCTATCGCTGAAAATTCTCGCGGCAGACCCGGGGAAACGCTTCGAATCTGAACTCACTTCCCTCGTGCAGGAAGAAAGCCTCCCCCGGCTCACCCGCCTCCGTGCGACCCGGGCGCTGGCCTCACCGGACGCTCTCCTCAGCGACGCCTCATTCCAACTCCTCATCGAAATCCTGAAGGAAGAGCGTGACACCACGACACGGGCGGAAGCGATCGCCATCCTCACAGGAGCCCGGCTCACCGCCGCGCGAAGGATCGAAGTCGCCAAACTCGCTGATCTGTTCAGCCCCGTCGAAGTGCCCGCTTTGATGCAACTGCTGCGAGTCCTCCGAAGCGAAGAGGAAGCAGGAGCCTTCGCAGAAGCCCTCGTCCGCTCCCCTGCGTTTGCCAGCTATGAGATGGAGCGTCTCGAGCAACTTTTCCGCCCTTTCCCCGATGCGTTCAGCGCCGAATTGCAGTCAAAAATAAAAGCAATCCGTGACGAGGTATCACAGCGTGCCGGCAAGATCGAAACCTTGCTCAACGATCTCGGGGGAGCCGACCCTGAGGCCGGACGGATCGTCTTTGAAAGCGGCAAAGGCTCCTGTCTCGTCTGTCACCGGATCGGAGAAACAGGAGGCGTCGTCGGCCCGGACCTTTCCACGATTGGCCGAATTCGCTCCCCCCGTGATCTCTTCGAATCAGTGCTTTACCCAAACGAATCCATCGCCCGCGATTTCAATACCTACGAAGTGAAACGAAACGATGGCAATGCCGACATCGTAGGCCTCATCGAAAGTCGAACTTCCACGACCGTCATCGTGATCGATCCCGCCGGACAAGAGGCGCGAATCCCGGCAGCCTCTATCGAATCGATCAGCGAAATTCCGCTCTCGCTGATGCCGGCGGGATTGGAGCACACCCTCACCCCGCAGGAACTGCAGGACCTTGTCGCGTATTTGTTAGGGTTGAAATAGGGCAGATTCCCTGACCCCTCAAATAGAGCGGAGGAAACGACCAACTTCTCCCCGTCGGAAGATTGACGTCTTCCGCGACGTTCAAGCCCAACTTACTCCTCCGTTTCTTCGCCGAAGGACTCCTTGAAACGATTCGTGATCTTGATCTCGACCTCTTCCTCGTTGTCCCAACTGAGGCTGCCCATCGCCGCTTCATTACTCTTGTACTCCGCGATGATTTCATCGTGACGGAGAACGCGAATCCAGATCCCTTTGATCTCGTCCTTGAGAAATTCACGATCACCACGACTCGGCTCATACTCATAGGTATCGGTCTCCACCACCGGCGTGTTGAATTCGATCTCGTCATTGAATTGCATGAGCGGGAGATCGACCGCTTGACCATCCTGTTGATTCGCGCCCTCACCCGGCACCGGTGTCGTCCTCAGAAAGTTCACGTTGTCGTCATAGATCACCCGAAACTCGACGACCGCATCATTGAGATCATTTCGCGTCGCGTTGTGAACGACCACCTTGTAAGTCCACTCCTTCTTCGTGTAGGAGCGCCCTGAGAGTTCGACCGTTGACGAGTCCGCCATCTCGCGCGAGGCACTGACACCGACGGAGAAATCGACCGCCGCAGGGTCTTCCTCGATCCAATAGCGAATGCGGCCTTCCGTTTCGGGATCGAACATGGAAATCGGGACATCGAACTCCTGCTCATTATCGACCCGCTGGATTTTCACCATGTCACCGTGAGCGGAGAGCAGCATCGCCTGAATCTCACGGCCCTCGTCATCACGCAAGGTCCAGCCGGAATCAGGAATTCCGCGAGACTTCATGAGGTTGGGATTAATCGAGGCTACCTTAATTCGCTCTTTCACCTCTTTTTCCGCCCTCATCTCAGAGGGAAGAAGAGAAAAAGCGAGAATGACGGAGAGAGCTGCGGTTATTGAAGGGAAGTTCATCGGCGCGGTGTTTGGAACACCCTAAACGTCCGCCCTATTCTCCACCCTAACAATGGCGCTTAAGCGGATCACTTGATTCCGTCCCCACTTGATTGCGGTGTTTCCCTTTGCAAGGATCATGAATCCCCCGAAATCCCCCGTTGCGACGGGAGATCTAACAGGCTAGATAACCCTTCAAAGCCCCCTTTTCGCCTCATTTTGACCGCTTCCACTCAGACCGTTACCCCTGAAATCGCCCGGGAAATCGACCGCCGCCGGACTTTCGCGATTATTTCCCACCCCGACGCCGGCAAAACCACGCTGACCGAAAAATTGCTTCTCTACGGTGGGGCAATCCATCTCGCCGGCAGCGTCACCGCGCGGAAAAACCAGAACTCAACCGCGAGCGACTGGATGGACATGGAAAAAGAGCGCGGAATCTCCGTCTCCTCGACCGTTTTGCAGTTCGAATACGAAGGGGCCTGCGTGAATCTCCTCGACACGCCCGGTCACCACGACTTTTCCGAAGACACTTATCGCGTTCTTTCCGCCGTCGACTCCGCCGTCATGGTCATCGACGCCGGTAAAGGAATCGAGGCGCAAACGCTGAAGCTCTTCGAGGTCTGTCGGAAACGCGGCGTCCCGATTTTTGTCTTCGTGAATAAGCTGGACCGCCCCTCGCGCCCGCCGCTGGAACTCATCGACGAGCTCGAGCGCGTCCTCGGCCTGCCTCCGGTCCCGATCAACTGGCCCCTCGGCGACGGACCTCGCTTTCGCGGAATCTTCAATCGCGAAACCAACGAGGTGAACCTCTTCGAGCGGACCCCGCATGGTGCCTTCAAGGCCCCCCTCTCCGTCGGCGGTATTGACGACGAAAAGATCAAAGAATCCATCGACGAAGAGATTCACGAAACCGCGAAGCAGGAAATCGACCTCCTCGATGGAGTCACCGAAGAACTCGACATGGAGCGGGTCCTCGCCGGAAAACAAATGCCGATCTTCTTCGGCAGTGCGATGAACAACTTCGGCGTCGAACTGATGCTGAAGCGCTTCCTTGAGCTCGCCCCCGGCCCCGCCCCGAGGAATTCGGAGAACGGCCCTGTCGATCCTCATCACAAAGACTTCTCCGGCTTTGTCTTCAAAATTCAGGCGAACATGAACCCGCGTCACCGTGACAGGGCCGTCTTCGTTCGCATCGTCTCCGGCGTCTTTGAGCGCGACATGCAGGTCATCGATGTGAAGTCCGGCAAAAAAGTCCGCCTCGGAAATGCCCAGAAGCTGTTCGGCCAGGATCGTGAAACGCTCGACGAAGCCTACGCGGGAGACATTCTCGCCCTCGTCGGAAACTACGATTTCCTCATCGGCGACACCCTCACGAGCGACAACAAAATCGTTTACCACGAAATGCCGCGTTTCAAGCCGGAGTGCTTTTCCTATCTTTACAACAACGACACCGCCGGGATCAAACGCTACCGTTCCGGGATCGAGCAACTCCTCAAAGAAGGCGTCGCCCAGGCCTACGAGGTTCACAACAGCTCGCAGCGTGTACCCTTGTTAGGAGCCGTCGGCCCCCTCCAGTTCGAGGTCATGAAGGCCCGCCTCGAAAACGAATACAACGTTGATTGCCGCCTCGAGATTTCGCCGTGGAACGTCGCGCAGTGGGTTCGCGAAAAAGAGCCTGACATGAGCCGAAGCCCTCTCGATCCTCCCTCGGTCACCCTGCCCTCGGGCTCATCGATCGCCCGCGATCAGGACGGACAGTGGATGGTATTGCTCCCTGCCGATTACCTGATCAGCATTCTTCACGATCGAAACGAGCCGCTGGAGTTCAGCCCGAGCCCTTTCGACATCTAAGGGCATGACCGGCTTCGTTCTCGTCCTTGCTTCAATCGTGATCTTTTCATTCGCGATCCACCTTGCGTCGAAGCGGGCGAGACGCCGCCGCACGCTCCTGCATTCCGCCCTGCCCGATTCCTGGGTTGAGGCTTTTAAAAAGGACTTCCCACGTTTTTTCGAACTGCCTGGAGATTTGCAGCAAGCTCTCGGAGGAGTCGCACAAGTCTTAGCCTCAGAGAAAAACTTCGAAGCTTGCGGCGGCCTCGAAGAAGTCACCGGGGAAATGCGCGCGATCATTTGCATTCAAGCCGCGCTCCCGATCGTTCACCTGCCCAATCATCGTTACTACCCGGAACTGAAATCGATCCTCGTCTATCCCACTGCCTTCCGTGACGGCGGGCATCGCCGCTTCGGACTTCACGAAGAAGAGGATCGCGGTGTTTTGTTAGGAGAATCCTGGCAGACCGGATCGATCATTCTCTCCTGGGAAAGCGTCGTCGCGGGAGGCCGCAATGCCGACGACGGCATGAACGTCACGATCCATGAGTTCGCCCATCAGCTCGACCAGATCAACGGCACTGACGGCGTGCCCATCCTCGCGAGCCGCGAGGCCTATCGGCAGTGGGCCAAAGTCTTCGAACGAAATTACGAAGAACTCGTCGAGGAAGTCAATGAAGGCAAAGGTCCCGAGCCTCTCATCGATCCCTACGGAGCGACCAATCCCGCCGAATTTTTCGCGGTTGCTTCCGAGACCTTTTTTGAAGAAGCAGCGGCCCTCGCCGAAGAGCATCCCGATCTCTACGAGCAGTTGAAGGAATTTTACCGGCTTGATCCAGCAAGTTGGGCCCGAAAGAACTAATCAATAGGATAGACATTTCGACAATTTGCCGATAGTGATGGTCCATGAAGAAGAGCATTCTGATTTCAACTCTCGCCGCGCTGATTCTCATCTCCAGTGCCCAGGCCCGGATGTGGACGAGCTCGGACGGCGCCAAAACCTTTGAGGGAACGCTTCGTTCTTACAACGCCGAAACGGGTATGGTGACCGTCGTCGTGAACGGAAGACCGCTCAGTTTTGAAAAAGCGATGCTTTCCGCAGCTGACATCAAGTTTCTCGAAGAGGACGCCACCGTCAAAGTGGACCCCGCAGAAGCGGCCGCCGAAACGGTCGTGGGAGCTCAGGTCGTGAAAGCGAAGCTGAACCGCCTCGACGGTGATCGCTACAAAAAGGCGGAGCTCGACAAGGCTCCGGAATATTACATTCTCTACTACTCAGCTTCGTGGTGACCCCCTTGTCGTGCATCCGTCCCACAGTTGGTGGGGCAATACAAGACAGACATCGCTGAAAACCCTAAAGTGGAATTGATCCACATTTCTCATGATCGCGACGAAGATTCCGCCGAGGAGTGGGCCGCCGCCGAAGGGTTCCCATGGCTCACCGTTCTTCCTAAAGATGTCGATCGCAGTGACCTTGTTGATTACAAAGTCGCGAACAGCGTTCCTCACTACGTCCTCGTCGATGCCGCCGGCAAGCACCTCGCCGAAGGCTCCTCCGCTGTCTTCAGCAAGGTTAAAGAGCTTACGCGCGAGTAGCCGCCCTTCTTGATCTTGCTCCCAGCCCCACGTTACCGTCGGGGATCAGGATCAAGGGTAGGATTAAGAGCAAGCGTTTTTGGAATCACTCCCCCAGCGCAGCCCGGCTCTCGTCGGACAAATTCTCGACCGGATAGGGATGAACGACTCCGTTTGGCATCCGGAGAAAAGCTTTTCCGTCTTCCACTTTCAACAAGGTGGCGACGATCGTTTTACCTTCTTTGTTGATCCATTCCGTCGGAAGCGGAGCCATCGAAGTCATGCCCTCAGGCTCGACGGGCGTGGACTCCGTCATCTCCCCTTTTTCTCCGGTGACGCCATCGATCGGGGCACCCTCGGTGATCCAGCGCTGCACGAGTTCCACTTCCTCAGGCGTGAGTCGTTCCCCTTCCCCCTCCGGAGGCATCGCGTCTTCATGCTCCGGCGGACGATAAAGCGTGATGAACAAATAGCTCGCGTCCCAGTCGCCGGGAACGACGAGATTATTCTTCGTCAATCGCCCGAGGAGATGCGCCGGATCATCAACCTTAAAGCCACCCTTCGCCTTTCCCGACTCATTGCTGTGACACTCGGCGCACTTCGCGACGAAAATCGGCATGATGTCCTTTTCGTAGTCGAGACTTAAAAGAGGCGCCGGAAGGGCGAGCGAAAAAATGAACAGGGAGACTTTCACACAGCGAGATAACAGATTCACTCCGTTTCGTTACGGCTCGTTTCCCTCCGCTTCAGCACCTCGCTTTGCATGGATTTCAAGGTGCCGGGCATGGATTTTTTCATGCCGCGCTTCACCACGATCTGGGGAGCGAATCTTCCCGGATCGATGTGGAGAGAGTAAACGACAAGGCATCGCTTTTCATCCGGCCCGGCGAAAATGAACCAACTTCCGATCACGTTCCGCATTTCACCGGTCACGAATTTGAAATCGGATTGGGAATAAGGCGTCAGGGTGTGCCGAAGTTGATAATAGTAGGAGCCCTTCGGCCCTCCCACATGGGTTTTCTGCTCGACGAGGATTTCCGTCTCGCTCGACTCGATGACTTTCGATTCGAGCACTCCATCGACAAACAGCTCGGCATCCTCTTTGTCATGGATCACGTCCCAGATCTCCCGCTGCGTACCTTCGAGCAACTGAGCGAGAGTGACGAAGCGTTTGTCCGGATCGGTGGTCTCATCCGGGCGCATCGTGAGATGAGCCACTTCGCCCTTAAGAAGCTTGCTCTGGATCGCTTCATCAAGCGACTCGTAATCGAAGCCCGAAGCCAGGGTGGAAAGCATGAGGCAAAGGCCCGAAAATAGAGTCCCACTGGTGTTTGCTTTCATCATTACTCCTCCGAAACGCTATCACCGAATCCCCCGCGACGCGAATTCTCAAGCGGGCTCCTGCTCGCGAAAACGCACCAGGGAAACGAGAACTAAACTCAGCAACATGAGCAGATACCAGGCCCAGAATTTCTGGAGGGAAACCATCTCCCATCCGTCTTCCTGCCCCGGGTAGATCCAGGCCCGGGCATAGGTCCCGATATTTTCCGCCCCCCAGATCGCGAGGGCCAAAAAGCCAAGCCCGACGAGCAGAGGCATGCGCCGATACCGCGCCCCGGTGCGGAAGATGATACTGGTCCGGCCAAACATGAGAAATGAAGCTCCGATCAGATACCATCGAATATCGACGATGAAGTGGTGCGTGAAAAAATTCCCGTAGGCGAGGACCGCGAGAACGATGGTTAACCAAACCGGCGGGTAGTGACGAAACTGAAAATCGAAGAGTCGCCACGAGCGGGCGATGTAGCTCCCGACCGAGGAATAGAGAAAGCCGGCAAAAAGCGGGACCTGATAGACGCGAAAAATGACTCCTTCGTCCGGGTAAGCCCACGACCCGATCGCCGGCGAAGTCTTAAACCACTCCATGAAGGTGGCGAGCAAATGAAAGGCGAGAATCACCACGACCTCTTCCTTGTGTTCGAGCCGAAAGGCGATCAGAGCAATCTGCAGCGAAAGCGCGTAGAAAAAAAGCAGATCGGAACGGGATAGCGGAACATCAGGAAGCCAATAGCGGCTCAGCATTAATCCGCCGAGTAAGAGGAGGCCGAAGAGACAGGCGAGAATCTGTGTTTTCCCGAACCAGAGCAGCTCACGAAAGGCGATCGGTCCGCTTGAAAGCGCAGGGTGGTAAGCAGTCATGCCCCGACTCTTTCAAATCAGGGTGAACGCTTGATGAACGCTTCAAGAAAAGTTAGTGAATCTTTTGTGAACGGGCATAAAAAAGGGCAGGCGCGCTGCCTGCCCTCTCAACGAACCCGGTGATCTACTCACCGCCCGCTTTTGGAATCTCCAAGCCGACCTTTTTCAGCTTCGGATAAAGCACATTCTTCAAATACGGATTGTCCGGATTAAGCCGTGCATAATTCTGATGATACTCCTCCGCGAGATAAAACTCAGGAGCTTCTTCGAGCGCGGTCACGATCGGGTCTTCGAACTTCTCAGCGGCGGTGAGTTCTGCGATCTTTTTCTCGGAAGCCGCCTTTTGTTCTTCACCCCGGTAGAAAATCACGGACCGATACTGGGTCCCGCGATCCGCGCCCTGTCGGTTCAGCGTCGTTGGATCATGCAATTCAAAGAATCGATCGAGGAGCTGATCGAAGGAGATTTTCGCCGGGTCAAAGTAGACATGAACGACCTCGACGTGATCGGTGCGTCCGGTCTTCACATGATCGTAGGTCGCGGTTTCCTTCGTTCCGCCCATGTAACCGGAGAGGGTTGAAACCACGCCGGGAGTTTGATGAAAAAATTCTTCGACGCACCAAAAGCAGCCCGCCCCGAAAGTGACTTCCTGCACGTTTTCAGGAAAGTCTTCGCTGTCCGGATTGAGTTCCAGATTCGTTGCCGGTCCCGACTGGGCACTGACAAACACGTAAACTGAGGCACAAAGTCCAAGAAGGGTGAGGAAGAATAGCTGTTTCATCTGAGTTTTAAGAGTTAATTAAAGAGGAACGTTGAAGCGGGGTGAGCCAATTCAATGCGGATTCGGGGTTTGTTCGAGCCAACGCATTTATCTTCGTCGCTTGAACGGGTGAGAGGTTCAATCTTTCAAAAGGAGTTCCGGAAATCTGACGTTTCTGATCCGATAACTTAGCACGGCGATAGCTTTCGTCGAGTGTTCGCACGCTGAACCGCCCTGATGAAGCCGCTTTCCGGTCATCCTCACTGCCGACAAAAACCTTATCAGCGCAGTCGAATTTCGTGGCCTGAGTCAGCAGTTGATCAAAGGCGAGGACAGATCTGTCCCAGGTCACGCGGGTCACCTCGCGACCGTCGAACCATCCGGCTTCAGTCATGAGGACTCCGGCAAGCCCGCCGAGTCGGAACTCCCCGGTCCAGAAACAGTGCGTCGCAAAAGCGGCCTGAGCCGGCTCGTTTGCCGCCGCAACTCCGGCAAGAGCCTTGAGATAGAGCGGGACGGGGCGGTCCGCCGCGGCAAGAGCCTCAGTCATTCTTTTCGCGAGCGCTTCGACGGTCCAGACACGATCTTTCCGCGGGATAACTTCTCTTTTCTTCTCATCGAAGAAGCGAATCACCTGGTAATTCCACGACGGCTCTCCAAATTCCTTGAGCAACTCGGCATCTTTCCCTTTCCGATTGTTGTAGACAAGGACCGGTTCAAATTCTGATTCGATTGCTTCGACAATCTGAGGATGACTGAGAACGTCTCGACCGAAACGTTGACACCCTGCTCACCCCGGCACTTCTTGAAAAAAGATGAGAACGGGCCTTCCCGATTCACCGGAGGATTTCAGTGAGGCATTCAGATCGCGGCCCCAATTCACCTCTCCCACCTCGACTTCCGCCGAGTGCAGGCGAACAAAAAGCGAGATCATGCCGACGAAAAGCAAACTGGAATAAAAAGTCTTTCGCATTCCCCCATTGACGACAACTTCCGAGAGGAACTTACTTTTTTGTTCAGAATTGCTGACCCCGGCTCTGAGAGACCTACTCTTCTTTGATCATTCACCAAACCTCTTTCCCATGCCTCTCATCCTCACCACCGTGATCTCCCTCGCAGATCCAGAGGGATGGATAGTCCGGACGATGCTCTCCTCCGGATTGGCCTGATTGAAAACGGGACAAAGCGCCTTGGCACTCTCGAACGAATCGCGGCACCAGACTGGATCAAAGAAATCGAGTCGCAATCCACGGGCACCGCTGACGGGGTTGGAAAGATCCACTGCTTTCACCTTATGCCGGGCGGTCAATGGCTCGGAGAGAAGAGAAAAAATCCCAACGCCGGTTTATTCGAGGAGACTTTCTCCGCGACGCCTAGGGAGGATGGGGAGTTTGAGATCAGAATCGAACTCGACACGCCGCTCGATACCGTCGGTCTCTGGCTGCTCGCTGACGGGGATGATTCCGGAGCCACCTTCACCGTCGAAATCAAGAGCCTCGAGTTGGAAGTCGTCCCGGGAGAGTAGCGCCTCTCCTCCCACGCTCGAAATTGGCCCCATCGGGTCACCTGATCGGGCCGGAAATAGCTCTTTTGGGCGAATCCCGGCCCGCTAATACGCGAAAATCACATTTTACAGTCGGATTCGGACACGCTTATGCTCAGCATGCTCCGGAGGCCGGAAACAACGGCTCCTTTACTCAGCACTTTATCTCAAAATCCATGGCGGAAACGGCAACTCAATCAGACGCGGAACTCGGGAGTTCCGATAAGGAAGTCATCGAAGAACTAAAGACGGCCTACGAGTCGATGCGAAAGCAACTCGAACTCGTCATCGTCGGACAGGACGACGTCATCGAGCAGTTGCTCATTTCGATTTTCTGCCGCTCCCACGCGCTCCTCGTCGGGGTCCCCGGCCTCGCGAAAACCCTCCTTGTTTCGACGCTCTCAGAAGTGCTCGACCTCTCCTTCAAACGCATCCAGTTCACCCCCGACCTCATGCCTGCCGACATCACCGGCACGGAAGTTCTGGAAGAGGACATGAGCACCGGAAAACGGATCTTCAAATTCGTGAAGGGCCCGATCTTTGCCAACATGATCCTTGCCGACGAAATCAACCGGACCCCGCCGAAAACGCAGGCCGCTCTCCTCGAGGCGATGCAGGAACACCACGTCACCATCGGCGAGGAAACCTATCCGCTCCCCGAGCCGTTTTTCGTGCTCGCGACCCAGAACCCGATTGAGCAGGAAGGCACCTATCCTCTCCCCGAAGCCCAACTTGACCGCTTCATGTTCAACATCCGCGTCGATTACCCGACCGCTTCGGAGGAAGAGGCGATCATCAAGCGCGTCACCGGAACTTATAAAGCTGACATTACCACCCAGATCACCGGCGAGACCGTCCTGAAATTGCAAAAAGTCGTCCGTCGCGTCCCCGTTGCAGATCATGTCGTTTCCTACGCCGCCCAGATCGCCCGCGCCTCGCGCCCGAAGACGGAGGAAGCCCCCGATTTTGTTCGCGAAATGGTGAGCTGGGGAGCAGGTCCGCGCGCCGGGATTTATCTCGTCCTCGCCGCGAAAGCCCGCGCCATCCTGCAAGGCCGCTACCACGCGACGACTGCCGACGTTCGTGCCATCGCCGCACCGGTCCTCCGTCACCGTATTCTCACGACCTTCAACGCTGAAGCCGCCGGGGTCACGAGCGATGAAATCGTCGCCATGCTCGTCGAAAAATTTCAGCCGAAAGCTGATCTCGACATCTGATCTCTTCCCGACCTCCTGCGATGCCGGAAAGCGACGCCACCACCTTTTCTCAACTCCTCCCGCCCGAGATCATTCAAATGATCGGACGGCTTGAGTTCCTGGCCCGCTCCGCGAAGGAAGGCTCCATCAACGGGCGCCACACCAGCCCTCACAAAGGCTTCTCCGTCGAGTTCGCAGAGCATCGCCAGTATGTCCCCGGAGATGACCTTCGCAATCTCGACTGGCGGGTCTACGGAAAGAGCGACCGGTATTATATTAAGCAGTACATCGAAGAGACGAACATGCGCGTCACCGTCCTCGTCGATGCATCTGGATCGATGAACTACACCGGAGATTCCTCAACTTCTCTGAGCGGAAAAGAGCATCTCTCTAAGTTCGAATACGCCCGCTACCTCGCGGCGGCTCTCAGCTACCTTCTCATCCGACAGCAGGATGCCGTCGGCCTCGTCACCTTTGACGAGGAAATCCGAAAATACATGCGCCCCGCCGCAAAACCAAGTCAAGTCCGGGCGATCCTTGAAGAGCTTAGCGCGACCAAACCCGGCAAAGACACCCGCTGTGCTGAGACCTTTCACGAAATTGCCGAGCGCATCCCTGCCCGCGGGCTTGTCATCGTCATCAGCGATCTTTTTGACGATGCCGAAGCGATCAAAAATGCGCTGCATCACTTCCGCTACAAGAATCACGAACTCGTCGTTTTTCACCTCATGGCGGAGGAGGAAATCACTTTCCCGTTCGAGAAATTTGATGACTTCAAATGTCTCGAAGTCGAGGGGCGGAGACTGAACATCGACCCTTCCACGATCCGGGCTTCTTATCTCGACCGGGTCAAGGCACACCTCAAATCAATCGAACTCGCCTGCGGCCAAATGCAGGCCGACTACGTCCCCGTGAACACAAAAACTCCCGTTCCCGAAGCTCTCTTCTCCTATTTCTCGCAAAGGAAAACCTAATCAGATTCTTTTCTTCCCACCGCCTTCCCTCCTCTACTTCTCAACCAATTGCTCTTCCTCAACACAGCATTACTCCTCGGCGCCCTCGGAATCTCGATTCCGATCGTGATCCATCTGCTGAACCGACGCTCCAACCGGATTGTCGAATGGGGCGCGATGAATTTTCTCCTTGAATCTCTCGCGATCCGGAACCGCAGGATCCAGCTTGAAGAAGCACTCCTCATGGCCTGCCGCTGCCTCCTCGTCGGGATGCTCGCACTCGCCCTCGCACGACCGTTCATTCCGCCGGGATCCTCGATTCCCTGGATCATTATTCTCCCGCTCTTGCTCCTCGCGATTGTCGGCATCGGCGTCGCCGTGGTCCTTCATGATGAACCCAAATGGCGACGCCTCATTGGACTGGGTTCGATTGCCCTGCTCCTCCTCTGCGTTGCCTTGATTGCTTTTGAGAAGCACCTCAACCTCTCACGGTTCTCCCCGGGGGCACGGCAGGATATTGCGGTGATTATTGACAGTTCCACCTCCATGTCAATCGTCAGCAATGGCGAGACAAACTTCTACCGCGCCGTCGAAGAGGCGCGGACTCTCATCAAGCGCGCGCCGCGAGGCCATGCCTTCAGCCTCATCCTGGGAGGCCCTTCTCCGTCCGGCATCATTCTTGATCCGACAACGGACCGCACCGAACTCGCCGCCGCCCTCGATGATCTCGCTCCGCTCGACGGGGCCACGGCGACTTACGAAGCCTTCACCCTCGCCTCTCTCAGCCTCGCCCGGGGCGACAACCCCGCGAAACAAATCGTCATCCTGACCGACGAACAAAACATCGGCTGGGAGATCGGGAAAAGCGGTCGATGGAACTTTCTTCGCGACGCCTTTAAGAATCTGCCCTCTGAGCCACAGATCATGCTGCGCAAATTGCCCTTGCCTGAGTTCATCCGAAACCTCGCCGTGGTCGAGGTGACTCTCTCGCGGGAGATCGTCGGCGTTGATCGCCCCGTCGAAGTCACCGTGGTCGTCGAGAATACCGGGAACGAGGCCGTCACCCCCGGCGCGCTCACTTTAAAAGTCGACGACGGCCGCGAGTATCGTGATCAGTCCATTGCGCAACTCCAGCCCGGAGAAAAGCAGACCGTCACCTTCGATCATCAGTTTTCAGAAGCCGGTGCCCACTCCCTCTCCGCCCAACTCGAGGTGGAGGACGACATCGCGACCGACAACACCGGCTACTTTGCAACAAATGTCGCCGCCGGATTGAAAGTCCTCATTGTCGATGGTCGCCCCTCAGCGCGACCCTTTGATCGTGCTTCGGCCTTCGCCGCCGTGGCTCTCGCCCCGTCGTCACTTACCCTCGACCCCTCGCTCGACGCGAACACGCCAGGCGTGAGCGACGAAGCCTCCGATGATTTCAACATGGATTATGATCCGACTCTGGATCCGATTCAGTTTCTCGTCGAACCCCTCGTCATCGAAGCTCCGAAAATTGGCACAATGACTGACTTCGACAGCTTCGATGTTGTGATGTTAGGTGACGTGCCCCGCCTTCCTTCGGAGACGGCGGCAGCCCTGATTCGTTTTGCACAAAATGGAGGAGGGCTTCTCGTCACCGCCGGCAACAAAACTCAGGCAGACTTTTACAACGATTGGAAACTGGAAGACGAGCGCCCCTTTCTTCCTGCCACCTTGAGTGAAGCCCCCGAAGTCGCCTCTTCCGACGGCGGCTTCAGCCCATCGACTCAAACCCTCACTCATCCCGCGCTCACGAAAATCGCCGACCCTGCGAAAAGCGATTTTGCGACGACCGTGTTTTCCAGCTACCGCAAACAAACGATTCCCGATCAGCTCACCCGCGAGACGTCGGTCGGGGCACGACTCAACAACGGTGATGTTTTTCTCTCGTCGCGACAGATTGGGAAAGGGCAAGTCGTTCTTCTCAGCGCCCCGCTCGATCTTTCTTCGGGAAATCTCGTGACCCGCCAGTCCTTTCTTCCTTTCATCCACGAACTCATTTATCACCTCGCTGATCCCGCCGCTTACGAACTGAACCTCGAACCGGGGTGGGAGGTCAACATCGGCCTTTCCGGAAAACGCGGACAGGCCATCGGCGAAGGTCTCATCGGGCGATACTACAAGGCCCATGGTGACAACGAGCCCGCCTTTACCCGCACTGACGAAGCAATCGACTTCAACTGGCTTAGCGGAAATCCCGCACCGGGACTGCCTTCAGATCGATTCAAAATCGAGTGGACCGGGAGCCTCCAGGCGCCCGTGAGCGGACAATACAAATTCTCCATGGATGTTGATGACTACTTTGAGTTTTCGCTCGACGGAAAACGCATCGGCGACTTCCAGTACGACGGAGGTCGAAAAAGCGTCAACGCCAAACTCGATGCCGGCCGCTGGTATGACTTCAAAGCCACTTTCCGCGAAGACTCCGGCGAGGCGAAAGCGATTCTCTATTGGGAAACAAAGAACCTTCCCCGCGAAGTCATCGGAACAGATCACTTTCGAAGCTTCAGCTCGAAAGACAAACCCGCCGGCACTTCCAACGAACTGACAACCTACACCGTTGACGGCCCCGGCGGTCGGACCCGCACCGCAAGCTTGAGCGCTGCCGCAGGCGGCTCCCTCCTCAAGTTGCGCGGGGAAATCTCATCAGGCCTCTACCGCCTCCAGGTTCCGGACAATCAAAGGGCATTCTTTGCGGACTTCCTGCGTCCTGATCAACTCGAAGTCCCCTTTACCGTAAAACGAGACGAAGCGGAAAGCTATCTCACGAAATTGACCGAGTCTGACTACGCTTTCTTTGCCAACTACGTTACCCTGTCACAACCACAAACACTTGAGGAGTTGATCGGATTTTTAAACGGCAATCAATTTGGTGAGGAGCTTTGGAAATATCTCGCGATCGGAGCCCTCTTTTTCCTCCTTGTTGAAATCGCTCTCTCACGCTGGATTGCCCACAGTCGCCGCCTCGGCGAGGAGATCACGATTCAGTTTGAATCCAAAGACGCCCCAAGCTCGGCCTTTCATGAACAACTCGTGAAAATGGGCAAACTCTGACCCTAACAATCTCTTTATTTGAACCTCGCCGATTACAACCGGGAAGATCTTCTCAGCACCCTCCAGCCCGGAGTGGCGGCCACCCTGTGCGTCCTCCTCCTCCTCATCTGGATCGGTTCTCTCGCGGGTCGAAAAAAGTTTTCTGGGCCTGGTCTCGCGTGGCATGGCATCGGATTCATGATCGCCTCAGCCGCGATCTGGTTCGGATTGCAGTTTCTGGGAACAACACTTTCCCTCGCGACCTCGTGGCCACTCCTCAGCATCGCGCTTCTGGGAGGCTTCACCGCTGAGCTGATCGTCTTTCTCTATCAATTCGAGCGAACCCTCGTGAAGCCGGGCCGCGGGCGTTTGCTTCTCGCCCTGCGTCTCGGAGCCCTCGCGCTTCTCATCCTCATTCTTGCGCAGCCCGTCCGCTCCTTCCTCGAAACCCGTGAGATCGAACGCGAAGTGGCGATCCTCATCGACCACTCCGATTCGATGCTGCTTTCCGACCAGCGCCTCAGTCCCTCTGAGAAGCTGGATCGCGCCGCCCTTTTCGGACTCACGAGCATCGGGAACCGCCCCCCACTTCGTCAGGTCGAGCAACTCGCTACAAAACTCAGCACCCAACTCGCGGCTGAGGAAAACGCCCTCACCTCGGCACCCAGTCCCGCGGCAGGGCTTGAAAGCCGGGCCGCGCAATTGCCTGACTTCTTCACCACCGTCAAAGCTGAAAATGAAGCGCTCACGGCGACGCTTCAAAACCTCTCCGCGATCAATCTTCCCAACGAAGTGAAATCCCGCGTCGATGACTACCTCAAACGGAGTCGTGACGGAATCGCCCGTATTCTCGATCGATCCAGCGAAGCCTTCACGAGTGGAAACGCAGACGAGTTAGTGAAGCAACTCTCTGTCGCGAACACCGAACTGGCCGGAATCATCGACACCCTCCCCGGCACCTACACGAAAGCCGACGAATGGTTCTACAACAGTCTCGACAACATCACCCGTGAGCAGATTGATCGAGTCAGCGCAACCCCGCGGCTCGAAATCGCCCGACGCATTCTCGAGTCCCCCCTCAAGCAGGTCGATGAACAGGGTTCAGTCACCGAGTCAACCCTCTTAGATCGCCTCAAAGACGACTATAACATTCGCCTCTACTACTTCGCCGACGACCTCGAGCAGTTCACCTCTGTCGCGGAGCAGGACTGGTCCGGGGAAATGGGATCTTCGCCCGGGCGGGCCCAGACCGACTTTTCCGGAGCTCTCGAACAAGTGCTGGAAAACACCTCTCCCGAGTCGCTCGCCGGGGTCTTCCTCCTCAGCGACGGGCGCCACAACGGAGCGACTCTCCCTGAAGACGGACTCCGACAGCTCGCAGTGCAAAACACGCCGCTCTCCGCCATTCCGATCGGAGGCGAACTCGGCCCGATCGATATCTCCATCCTCAGCCTCGAAGCGCCGGAATCAATCTACCTTGATGACCGGATCGTTGTCACCGCTGAGGCGAAACTTGACGGCTTGTTAGGGAAAAAAGTGAAGGCCACTCTTTTTGCGAACGGTGTCGTTGCCGAAGAGATCGAAATCAACGTCACTGACGTCAGTTTTCGTACGGAACTGCGATTTGTTCATCGCCCTGAAGAGAAAGGAATTCTCGACTACGAAATCCGACTTGAACCCGACTCACGTGAGATCTTTCAAAACAACAATTCCTGGGATTTCAAAGTCGCCGTGACCGACGACCGGACCAATGTCCTTCTCGTCGATGGTTTCCCACGATGGGAATTCCGCTACCTGAGAAACCTTTTCTACGGTCGGGACAAATCGGTCCACCTTCAATCCGTCCTCCTCGATCCAGATGAAATTTATCGTGGCCCGCAAGCACCGCGCCTTGCCGCGAGCGCGACCCGTCCTTTCGGAGAAGCCGAAGCCACTGCCCTGCCCGCGAATGCTGATGAATGGGGACTCTTTGATGTCATCATCCTCGGTGACGTCCCTCCTTCCGCGCTCTCCCCCACAGACTGGCGGGCGATCGAGGATGCAGTCACGAAACGGGGTTCGCTTCTTGTCTGTGTCGCCGGATTTCGACACATGCCACACGGCCACACCAGTGAGACGCTTCAATCCCTGCTCCCTGTCACCTACACCGCCGGAAATGCCGTTCAGTTCGAGAGCCCCGAGTCCGCCTTCCGCATCGCCCTCACCCCCGAAGGTCGGGGGCATCCCGTCACGTCTCAATCGGCGAGCCGCGCTTTGAACCAGGATCGCTGGAATTCTTTTCAACCAATGCGCTGGCGCTACCAGCACGATTCAGTCAAGGAAACAGCCGAAGTCCTCGCTTTCGCCCAGGCGGCAGGCTCCGCCGGCTCGCCTGAGTTTTTGGCTTCCGACGGATCTCCGGAATCAGTTGAAGCGGCGATTGAGCAGCTCGCCAATCGAAAGCAGCTCGAGAAAGACAATGCTCTCATCACCTCCATTCGGGCGGGGCTGGGGAAAGTGCTCATGCTGAATTTTGACCAAACCTGGCGCTTCCGCTATGGCGTTGGCGACACTTATCACCACCGCTTCTGGGGACAAATCACACGATGGGGAGCGGGCGAAAATCTCCGCTCCGGCAACGATCTGATCCGCCTCGGAACAGACCGTCTCAGCTACACCCCGGACGATCAAATCGAAGTAACCGCCAAGGTCCTCGACAAAGATCGACGCCCTCTCGTCGATGCCGAGGTCGAAGTGGAAGTCTGGAAAGACGGGTCGCGACTCTCGACTCAACAGTTGAGCTATCGCTCTGATTCTTCCGGCATCTATGAAACCAGCCTTCGCGGTCTCCGCGACCCCGGCGAATACAAGCTGAAGCTGAAAGGTGATGAGGTCGACGCGGCGCTCGCCGCCGTTCCGGATGGGCCGGCCGAACTCGAAACTGAGTTGCTCGTCGTGACCTCCCGCAACCCCGTGGAGCTGGCCGAACTGACCGCAGACAGGGACTTTCTAAATCGCGCCACTAATCTCACCGGAGGCCATCTCGCCGAGCTTCACGAAATCGAGTCCATCCTTTCCTCGTTCGGCTCTCCTCGCGAAATTTTGAAGGAACGCCGCAGTGTCACCCTTTGGGACACCTGGCCTCTTCTCCTCACCTTTCTCGGATTTCTCACCACGGAATGGATTCTCCGACGTCGGAGCGGATTAGTTTAATGTTAGCCCCTCTCTTCTCATGAGCACGCTTGAAGCCGCCTTTGAAAATCTCCCCCAGCCGATCCTCGACAAATTGCAGTCGATGATCAGGAGGATTCGGCGCCTCCTCTTTGTCCGGGGACTCTTTGCAACCCTCGCGGTCGCCCTCGCCTGCCTTCTCCTCATCATGGCGATCGACGCCACCCTGACCCTGTTCTCACCTGCGGCGCGCTGGGCGTTGAGCATTGCGGGAATGGCCGTGACTCTGGTCGCGGCCTGGTGGTTTCTTTTCCGGCCTCTCTCAAAGAAAGTCAGCCTGACGCAGATGGCCCGCATTTTGGAGATCCGCCATCCCGAGTTGCAGGAACGAATTTCCACCGCCGTCGAGCTTCTCTCGAGTGACGACCCGGATTCCGTCAAAGGTTCTCAGGAACTCATCAGTGCGGTGGTTGATTCGGCAGTCGATGACGTCGGGACCGTTGATCCGAATACCGAATTCCGCGCGACACGGGGGAAAAAATTTGTCGTCGCGGCAGGAGTCTTTGCCGGAATCATTCTCCTCACCCTCATTATCTGGCCGCGTCAGAGTTGGACGCTCATGGCACGGGCGATGGCCCCTTTTCTCGACATTGGCAATGCTTACGCCGAATCGCTCGTGATCGATCCCGGCGATATCCGGATCGCGACCGGAGATTCGCTCACGATCTCGATGACCGTGAATCACAAGCGCCTCCGGCGGGCCGAACTGCGCACCCTTCTCCCCGACGGCACTGATTCCGTTGAGCGCATGAACTTGCTCAGTGAAGAGGAAGACGGCACGAAACGGTTCGCACTCACTTTCCCGCAAGTGGAAGACGACTTCCAATACCGAATCCGCGCCGGATCTGCCTTAAGTCGTTATTATACCGTCGAAGCGATTGATCCCCCGACGATTGAGGAGTTGAATATTCGCTACGACTACCCCGATTACACCTCCCTCGAAACAACTGAGGCAGTGACGGAGACCGGCGAGGTCCGCGCCGTCGCGCACACTCGCGTGAGCATCACCGCGACGGTGAACAAGGTCGTCCAAACCTCCAAACTGATTCTGAATGAAGCGACCGATCTCGGTGCTCCGGAAGTGAATGGGAATTCCCTGACTTGGGAAACAGAGCTTCTCACCGGCATGAACGGAAACTGGCACCTTGACCTCACCGACCTCGATGGTTTCGCCAACGAGCCGGTGTCCTATCCACTGGAAGTCCTCCCTGACAAGTCACCCATCGTCCAAATCACCCTCCCCGTGATGCGCGAACTTCGACTCCGCCCGACCGAGCGCCTCTCGATTGATGCCGACATCGTCGAGGATTTCGGGTTTCTTGATGCGGCCTTGATCATCACCCCGGACGGAGCCGGAGACCCCATCGTGCAGAAACAAGCCCTGCCGGTTTCCGTCGGCCAGCTGAACCAATTCCGCAGCTCCTCAGTTCTCGACCTGCCCTCCCTCAGACTGACCGATCAGCAAACCCGCATTGCGGTGCAACTTCAGGTTCGCGACAACAGACCGGCGGACTACGACGGTCCCGGTGTTGGTTTGAGTGAGCCGATTTATATCATTATTGATCGCAAAGCCAAATCCCTTGCCGATCAGGCGATCGAAGCTCAGAAAAAAGAAATCAGCGAAAATCTTCAGGAAGCGAAACGCGAACTCGAGCGCGCCCGCGACGACATGCGTCGCGTCGAGCAGGAGCTGAATCGCGATGACGAAGTGAATGATCAGGCCCGCGATGAACTCGACGAATTTTCAGAGCGCACCGAGTCCGCTCGCGAAAAACTGGATGAAGTTGTCGCGACCCTGAACCAAACCCTCTTTCAGGAGCAAGCAGATCAAGCCGCGAAAATTTCGAATGAAACGATCAGCGACGCGAGAGAAAAAGCGGACATGATTCCCGTCACCGACGAAAAGCGTGAACGGATCAAGGAAGCGCAGGAGTCGCGTCAGAAAATCGAAGAAGCGATCAGCGAAGTCGATAATGTGGCCAAAGCGATGCGGGAGGCCGACGACGAGTATCGTATGATTTCCCAGCTCAACGACCTCGCCAGCCGCCAGCAGGAACTCGCGATGAATGCCGAAGAGTGGGCCCGCGAGGAGGAGGAAAACGCAGCCGCGCAAGCTCAGGACCCCGCCGCCAGGAAACAGGCCGAACAAGAGCAGCGCAAGCAGATGAGTCAGTTCCAGTCGCAGCAGAATCAGGTTCAGCAGCAGCTCGGGCAAATGCTGAAAGACAACGCCGCGGCACTCGACGAAGTCCTCGAAACGCAGCAGGCCGATGCCGAGGCCCTCGCGCAGGAAGCCGCGCAGTTGGCCGCTGAACAGGAGTCGCTCAAAGAGATCAGCGAGCAAACCATGCGGACACCTGAAGGAAAGCAGGAAGCACTTCAAGCTCAGCTCATTGAAGCGCTCCGGGAACGTCAGGAATCACTCGCCGAAGCGGCGAAGGAAGCTGCCACGGCAGACGGGGAAATGGAAAACTCAGAATCCGAAGCACTCATGAAAGGCGCAGAGCAGGGATTCGAAACCGCGAAAAATCTGGAAGGAGAAGATCTCAACGGGGCCGCTGAATCCGCTCAGGCGGCGAGTGAATCACTCGCCGAGGCGGCTTCAGAGAGTGCCTCAGCCGCCGAGGCGGGAGAGGCATCACCTCCTGACGAAGCCACCGCAGCCGAAGGAAGTACTGAAATGGAGTCCGCCGCAGGCACTCCCGAAAAGAGCGCTTCAAGCAGTCAGGAGTTTGCGGAACAACAGGCCGCCCTGGCCGAGCAGATCGAAGCGGTCAAAGACGGCAACCTGCAGGAGGCGCTCAGTCTCATGGAAGCCGCCCTCAATGAGGAAGCGACCACCCTCAGCGCCGAGGCCCGTGCCTTTGAGAATGCCCTCAAAAACCTTTCCCAGCAAAGCGCCGGCAATGCCGCGGATCAGGCCGGAAAGGCCCTCCAACGCGGCGCGCAGGAAGCTCAGCAGTCGGCGCAACAACTCGCCCAGGCACAGTCCCAGCAATCACGCGCCGAAGCCAACCAGCAGGTCGATTCCGGGGAACTGGCCAAAGACGCTCAGTCTTCGATGCAACGAAGCCAGAGCGACCAGAGCGAGGCGGCCAATTTCCTCCAACAAGCCGCGAAGGCCCTCGGACAATCGGCTGAAGCCATCGGCAAAACAATGGAAGGCCTCGAGCCCTCCGATGCCGATAGTCAGGTCGCTGACAGCAGTGAACTCGCAGAAAGCTTTGAGGAAGTCTCTGAATCATCCCGTTCTCAGGATGCACAGGAAGCCGCCCAACAATCGCAGGAAGCCGCCAGTGCGCTGCAGCAACTCGCCCAGTCGGCCATGAAAAAGCTCGGCAACCCGGGCCAATCTCAGCCAACTCCTCCCGGAGAAGGAAATCAGCCCATGCCGCCTGATCTCACCGGTGATCCGAACGGGGAGAACCTGAACGAATCCGGGGAAAAAGGGTCCGACATCAATGGTGACGGCGTTCCCCCCGAACTCCAGGCCCTCGGAATCAGTGTCGAAGACTGGACCCGCTTTCGTGGTGCCCTCGTCGGAGGAAATGCCACCGCGATCGAAACAGACCTCCCCGCCGAGTATCGCGAACTGGTGGGGCGCTACTTTCAGGTCATTGCGAAAGAAGCCGGAAAAAAACCATGAAACTGATCCTTCTCGCCCTCTTTCTTCCGGTCGCGCTCTGTCCTCTCATGGCGGCGGCTCAGGAGTCCCTCTCAAACTCCGTTTTTCAAAAGCACCAGCCCGCCGTTGAATCCGCAGTCGATCAGGCTCTGCGCTATCTCGCCGTGAACCAGTCAAGCGACGGCACCTACAACGATTCCTACGGTCGCTCCGTCGGCGTCGTCTCTCTTGTCGGGATGGCTTTTCTCTCCGCCGGACACACCCCGGGCTACGGGGAATACGCGGAGAATCTCGATCGCTGCCTCGCCTACGTGCTCGACAGCCAGAGGAGCAACGGCCTCCTCGACAAGGGGGATTCCGGCCACGGCCTCATGTATGCCCACACCATCGCAACGCTCTTTCTTTCCGAAGTCAGCGGCATGGTCGATCCCTCAACACAGGAGCGGCTCAGCCCGATTTTGGCCAAAGCAACCAAGCTCATTCTCGAAGCGCAGGCAGTACCCAAGAGCGAGAAACATCAGGGCGGTTGGCGCTACAAGCCGGATTCCCGCGATTCCGATCTCTCCTGTTCAGGGTGGGCCCTCATGGCCTTGCGCTCCGCGAAACTCAACGGCGCCCAGGTCCCCGACAAAGCGATCGAAGAAGCGGTCGGCTACGTCTTTAAAAATCACGACAAGGAGCAGGGACGCTTCGGCTACACCGATCCCTGGGGCCATTCCGAAACCCTCACCGGATGCGGTCTCCTCTGCCTCGAACTGACCGGCTACCACGGCACCGAATCGACTTTCCGCTCCGGCGACTTCATCCTCAAGCACCGGCAGGCGATCATCAACAACGCCCACGAATACTACGCCAACTACTACAACGCCCAGGGCATGTTCCAGCTCGGCGGTCGGTTCTGGGCGCAGTACGCCGACTGGATGTATGAAGAATACCTCGGCAAGCAACAGTCGAATGGCTCCTGGTCCAACGGTCGCAATGGAGGGACTTACGGCACCTCAATGATGGTCCTTTCCTTCACCGTCCCCTACCGCCAGCTCCCCATTTACCAGCGGGACGAAACCGTTGACGAAGTGCGCTGAGCACCGGAGCGTATCTGGCATGGAATTTCGTTGGCTCGGAAGAGTGAATTACGCCGAGGGGTTAAGCTTGCAGGAAGATCTCGTCGAGCAGCGACACCGGGGGCTCGTCGAGGATACCATCCTCCTGCTTGAGCACGATCCTGTCTATACGATCGGACGGACTCGTGATCGCACGAGCCTTCGCGATCCCGACAACCTCCCCTTCCCTGTTGTCGAAACGAATCGCGGAGGGCAGGCAACCTTCCACGGGCCGGGGCAACTCGTTGGCTATCTGATCCTTGATCTCAATGCCTACGGTCGAGACCTGCACCATTATCTCCGGGAATTGGAGTCCTTACTCATTGATTTTGCAGCTGAATTGGGTATCACTGCACAACGCCGGGAGGGACTCACCGGAGTTTGGGTTGAAGACCGGAAACTGGCCTCAATCGGGGTCGGGGTCCGAAAATGGATCTCCATGCATGGTTTCGGCCTCAACATCACCAGCGATCTCTCCGGCTACGATGCAATCACCCCTTGCGGGATCTCCGATGTTGTCATGACTTCACTTGCCATAGAATCCAAACGCGATCTCTCGGTCGCCGATGCGGCCGCTCGCATCGAACCGGTGATCCAAAATCATCTCACCCAGCTGCGACGCGCCTGAACGGGCTTTGGTTTTCGCCTTGTCACCTCATGTATCTGGTCGTCCTCAATCTTGAAAACCCTGCGGAACGGGTGATCATCAAGCCGACGGAAGGACGCCCCGTCAGGATCGGGAGGAAACCTGAGAGCCTGCCGGAGGAAGCCGTTGATCTCATTCGACTGCGATGGAATGACCGCCTCGTGAGCCGAAATCACTGTCAGGCAAATCGGGCTGGAGACGACCTCCAGCTCAGTCGACTTCCCGCGCTCACGGGACGCGCCAAGCCGAACGCTCTTTACACTTTAACCTCCCCGCGGGAGCGGCAGACTCTCGAAGAACCGGTCAGTCTCACGCCCGGCAAAGCGGTCATCATCGGAGCGAAAGGACAAACTGCGATCTTCTGGCTGCATGAGGTGGAAGATGTTGAAGCCAGTTTAATTCAGTATCGGAATTCCGTCGAAGCCAGTCAGGAGGCCTACGAGAACAATTCACTATCGAATCAGAACTACGACGAGGTCGAGCAACTCGACGAATACTCGCTCCGCCTCCAGTTGAAACTGCTCCAGAAAGACCTCCCGGAGCAGGTTCTCACGAACTGGAACGACAGCCGGGATCTTTTCACCCGCGCCTCCGTCTTTCTGGGGAATGCACTCCCGGGTCAAAAGGGGGTCAGCTCAGTTTTCGTCAGTCTCGAGAAGATCGATGACGAAATTTCCTACGAATTATTGAATCCGGATCCTCTCGCCCGCGCCGACTTTCGCCCGAGCAGGACACTCCTAAAGCGGATCGACCTCGATAAGCTTGATCACACCAAAGTCTATGTCTGGTCTCTCAAAGAACATCAGCGTGTCTTCACCGCGGAAAGCCTCGGCGGACAAGTCGACTGGGTCATTATCATCCCGGTGTCACGACTCGACGAATCTGCCGAGATCCACAAAGACGCCTCCGGTCGCCCCATCTTTCTCTATCTCGAAACCCGGCAGGCCTCAGAGGCCGCCGCCGCATCATTTGTCCCGTTCCTCCGATTGATCACTTCGCTTGTCGCGAGTCTTCTCTCGGCACGCGCCGAGCAAAAATTGCAGGACCAGATGGCGGCTTACTTTTCGCCGGGGCTGCGAAAATTGATGCAGCGTCAGGATCAATCCGTCCTCGAACCGGCCATGGTCGATTGCACCGTGATGTTCGCGGACCGCCGCGGTCACTCGCGGATGCTGGAAGTAGCGAAAAGCGACGAGGAAATTCTCGACCGGCTCGAAGAAAACCAGAAAGTAGTGGGCCTCATCACTGATTCGGTTTTCAACAGCAACGGCGTTATCACTGACTTCGCCGGCGACGGAGCCCTCGGCCTCTGGGGTTGGCCAAACCTGGGTGATCGCTCGAGCACGCACGCGCTCGAGGCCGTCGAAGCAGCCGAGGCGATCATCAACCAACTCGCCGAACGCGTCGTTTACGAAGAAGAGCATCAGCGGCACATGGCGGCAGTCCGGATCGGGATCAGTACCGGGCGAATCGCGGTCGGGAAAACCGGACCGGCGCAGCAATGGCACATCAGCGTTTTCGGCAGCGTCGCGAACCTTGGCGCTCGCCTCGAACGAATCGCGAAGGAGTTCCGGATTCCTCTCCTCATTTCCGACGACACCTATCAGCGAATCAAAGGCAAAGGGGATCGTCGCTTTCGAAAGCTCTGCCTGATTCGCCCCGCCGGCTTTGAAGAAAGCTATTCTATTTACGAATTGGTTCTCCCTCAGTCCGTCGGAGGCTCGGGGATTTCTGACGAGAACATCGCAATTTACGAGCAAGCGCTTGATCTGTTCGTCTCGAGACGCTGGCGGGCAACGATCGATCTTCTCGACACCCTTCCCGGGGAAGATCCACCGACGGCCTGGCTGCGGGAAAAAGCGCTTCAATTCCGGGGAAGGCCTCCCAAACCTGATTGGGGCGGCGAGATTCAAAGCTTCAGCAAATAGAAAGATTCGCCATCGTGGCCGAAGAAGAATCCATCAAAATTAAAGACTACCAGGTCCATTTCCCCCCGCTCGGGGAGGGTGCCTACGGCCGTGTCTTTCGTGCCACTTATCGGGGCATTTCAGATCGTGCCCTGAAGATTTTCCGGCCCGGCGCAGTGGACCTCTCGACGATGGCGCGGGAGCTGGAAAAAATCTCCCAGGTCGCCGAACACCAGGGCATCGTGACCCTGCACGATTTCGATCTCCTCAATGAGCCTCCCTACTACGCCATGGGTCTTCATGCAGACCCGTCGAGTGACGGCACATGGGAAACACGCACGCTCGAGAAGCTCTGCGGACACATTGATCAGCGCGAAGGCTGGAGGCTGATCCGCGACATCGCCGATGCCCTTGCCTACCTGCACCGGAACCAAATCATTCACTGCGACGTAAAACCTTCTAGCATTCTCCTCACTGACGAAACCCCGTTCCACACGAAGATTTGTGATTTCGGCCAAAGCCGGGGACTCGCCGCCGAAGGTTTCGAGCCGGTCGGAACCCCCCTTTACGCCAGCCCCGAACAATTGCGGGATCCTCGTAATTCAGCGGACGGACGCGGCTTTCGGTGGGATGTTTACAGCTTCGGAGTACTTTCCTACAAGCTTCTCACTGGCGAGCTGCCACGACTTCAGGCCTTTGCCAGCGCGGAGAAAGCCAGCTTTGATCCTGACTCGACCTTGTCGGAAGCCACCCTCGAAGCGACCCTCGCAGAGACCGGAAACGCCATCGACGGCGAGCAGCTCGCGACGATGACCGAAGCCGTCGAAGAAATCAGCTGGCCCGGCGATTTCTACGTTCCAAGTGCTCACAAAGAGCTCATCGAACAATGCCTCGCTCTGAATCCCGACGAGCGTCCCGCCGACATGCGCGAAGTCTGGAGCCGGATGCAGCAGCTAGATCAGCAAAGCGTGGTCAAAAGAGCGCGCCGGCTGAACACCATTTTTGCCACTTTGTTAGTGATCGCGATCTGGGCTTCCGGGTTTGCTTTCATCCAGGCGCAAAAAGCGAAGAAGGCGACTGCAGAAGCCATGCTCGCTTCTGAGGCCTCGCTTCAAAATGCCGGGGCCGCCATTGACCTCACGAATCTGATCGTGGATGAATTGAACAAAGGTGACATCTCTGGAAACGGGGCCGAGCGCCTTTACAGTATCGTCGCAGAAAATGCGAAAATCTTTCTCGAGAACCGTTTTCAGAATCAAGGAGCCTCAACGCGGATCCTGAAATTTTCGGCGCAAACCGCATCACTCAGCGGCCGACAGGAACTTGAACGGGGGAATCTCGAAGAGGCGCTCAAAAATTACACGAGTGCCTACGAAATTCGCTCGGAACTGGCCGAAGATGACGACTCATCCGGGGACCTCGCGGTGCGGGCTTCGCGGGATCTCATGGAGATCGGAAAGATTAACGAACTCAAAAGCGACTACGAGGACGCCGAAATTGCCTACACCAAAGCGCTCGAGTGGAGATCCCAAACTTCTATCGATGGTGCTTTGTTCTCTTTACAACAGGTTCGGGAACTCGCGATCACCTACAAAGCCCTCGCTCGCGTCCAGTTCATGAAAGAAGAGGTAGGCGATGCGCTGAACACGCTCGATGAAATCTTCTCGATCGTAAATTCCCGGATTAATGAAAGCTCTGCCCTTGAGGCTTCTCAATTCACGATGGAAGCGATCCGGATTCTGGAGCAAAAGGGAGAGATCGAATACACCTCGGAGAACCTCAATGGCGCAGCTCTCACCCATCAGGACATTCTCATCCTGGCCAACTCACTCGCCGAAGCACCACCGAGCGTTGCTGAAGAAGCCCGCGACAGCTACGTCGAGGCGGTGAACGCCCTCGGCCGGATTCAGCACGATCAGGAACAACCGGAGGCGGCTCTCGCCCTCTTCCGTGAGGAGATCAAGATTCGGGAGCAAATCACTCGCCTGAGACCTTACGACCCGGAAGAGAAAGTCGCTCTCGCTGATGCGTTTGCGATGGCAGCGACCTGCCTTGAGGAAGAACTCGAAATCGCGACTTCGCGTTCTCTCGCGATCCTCTACCTCGAACAATCCATTTCCCTGATCGGCCGTCTCCCCTCCGAAGTTCGAAATCGAATCGATGTGCAGGAGCGAGCCATCGCATACAATGAAAGTCTATCGGGCATCCTCGAAATGGAGGAGTGATCAAAGGACCTCGCTCGCCGACTTCCACGCGGCGAGCTCTCCTTTGACACCCCACTCTTCCAATCCGGAGGCAATCTCTTCCTGAGAAGGTTCGACGAGACCTTCTTTTTCGATCTGCAGAGCATCAGCCGGCATCTCCGGAAAAACCTGACAGGCATACCACCAGCAAGCCCAGGCCCTCCATGATCGCAAGTCTTTCCTCGGCTCCACCATGCGTGTCGCGAGATGTTGAAAATGACGTCTCGGGTTCCCGACAAAATCTCCTTCCCGACGATGACGCATTACCCAAACCATCGCCGCGTAGGGAAGAGGCCATTCTGTCAGAACAGTCTCTTCGCCATTCAGATCTGAAGAAAAAGCTCGATTCATCAGCAAGATTGATTGGGCCGGTAGCCCTTGGAGCCAGAGCGATTGAGCGCACTGCAGAGCGAGTAAGTAGAACGCCTCGCCCCTCTCTTTTCCGCAATGCTTCATGTTCGCGGCCCGCAGAGGGTCCTGCACCGACGGCAGGAAAGGACAAGCTTTCAGGCCCGCGAGATGTGATGCCCTCATGACCCTGGTTTACCTTTCCCGAAGCGCCCCGGCTCCTTCTCCAGGATCCAGCTCACGACCTCCCCGGGGTCATCTGTCAATCCTAACATATCCTCATACTGCTGACCCTTCGCCAGGTTCCGTAGCGTCTCGAAGAGGCCGGTCTCCGAGCCGTAGCGCTCCTTTCCCAGGAAAATCATCGGACTGACGAAGTCGAAGGTCCCGTAGTGATTCTGGGCTGCGTCCATGAAAATCTCCTGCGTCGTTCCGGCGCTTCCCGGGGCATAGACAACGCCGTATTTTGCAATCGCGAGGAGCCCGTCCTCCCTCAACCCGTTGCTGAAGTATTTCGCAATATAGGTGGAAAATTGATTGCTCGGCTCATGCCCGTAAAACCAGGTCGGGATCGCAAGACTGGAAGCTCCGTCAGGATGCCACTCCCGAACCGTCGCCGCGGTCTCATGAAATCCTTTATCCGAATAAAGGGGAGCTTTTGCCAATTCGTCGAGAGCACGATCTAAAAAGGCATCTGACGCATTGGAAATCCACGCTCCGAGATTGGCCGCCTCCATCATTCCAGGTCCGCCCCCACTCGCGATGAAATAGCCGCGTCGGGTCAGATCTCTTGAAATAGTGACGACCTTTCGGAAATAGGGATCCCGGCGCGAGGTCCCGTGCCCGCCCATGATCGCGACGATCTTCTTCGGTCCATCGCCGTCGATCCGCCCCTCGATCAAATCAGAAAGCCCATCGTCGATCGCATGATCGTGCAGCCGTTGGCAGAGGGACTCAAGGAGGTTGGGCTTGTGGCGACCGTGGTTCACGAAATGCTCATAGATCTGCCAATCGAGAGACTCATCCGCTTCCGCGCTCCAGCCTTCCGTCAATTCATCGCGGGTATAGAGCGTCGGTCGATAGGGATTGTAGGGGATCCTCGGCAAGCGCGGAAAGATTAGCGCCCCACCTTCGCGAAGCCGCTCTTGAAATGACAAGGATGGAAAACGGCAACCAAGAAAGACCGAGCCTGACAATTTCACTTTCGACCAATCCACTTCCACTTCACCGAGGTCGAGCCCCTGCACGACGCAGTCGATGAGATGATCCTCCCGGTCCAAAAACGAGACCAGTTGATCTATTTCGTGAATCTCTCTCATGAGGTCTTAATGAAATGAAACTGCCCGAACGAAGACGGCACATGAAAATCCGGCTTCTCCGTCCCGGGATCAATCCAACTGATCCAGTCCTCATCGATCCCTCCTTCACGATGATGAGAAAACTCGGCCCGATAGACTCCCACCGTCATTTTGTTTTCCACAAGGAGATCTAATTTCCTAAGTTCCTCCAGCTCGATTTGACCGCTCACAACATAGCCCGAGTCATGAATTCGCCCGGAAAAAATCAGAGTCGAAAAACTCCACCTCGGATTGATCTGCCGATAAGTAGTCGCGGCATAGTCATAGACCCGCCCCGCCGGGTCCATCTCCGCCCCGTAGTAGGGCTTTTCCAAATCAGGAGACGAAGCAAAGAACAACTCCACCCGGTCTGACCCCAGAGCCGCCTTCCCCGAGTCTCCCCCTTCGCCCAAAACCAGGTCATGGTCCTCAGCTTCAAATCTGAAAGCAAAGACCCTCTCGTTCCAAACCGCTCGAAAAGAAGTCGCCGGACATTCGCGCGACAGCCACGGAAAAGAAAAATCACTTAGCCGATCTCCCCTCGAAAGGTCGAGCCCGCTCTCATAGTTAACCTGATAAACACTCATTTGTTAAGTCTTAGAACTTCAACTAATTGAATCAGTTCAGTCAAGACGACATCCGCTTTCCTGCAAGCTTCGTCAGGAGTCAGCGCCCCGGTCCGGAGGCTCCTTTGATCTCCGGCAAAAAGCGCCGTCTTGAATCCGACCTCACCGGCCGGTTCGATATCTTTAGCCCAATCGTTTCCGATGTAGAGAACTTCCTCAGGCTTCAGGCCCAGCTTTCCCGCATTCGACGATGCCTTCTCAAAAAGGCTTCGAGACGGCTTTCCAACTCCCTCCTCGTAGGAAAAAATTGAAATCGCCTGCTCGAAATCACCCCCTGATAGTTCGATTCCCGAAGCGCCTTCGACGACTGCCTCAGTGTAGAATTGCGCATTTGAAATGATACCAAGCAGGTAGGACTTCTCTCGCAGAATTCGAATCACTTCGCTCGACCCCGGCATCGCATCGCAGGGATTCACCGCACATTCGTAAACGAGGGCGGCCTCCTCAATCCTTTCCTCTGAGAGATTCCATCGCGAAGCAATCGCCTTCCACACCTCGCGAATCTCGACTTCGGGAAACTCTTCGCCCTGAGACCTCGCCTCCTTCTGCAATAGTAGAATCTCCGAGCGGTAGCTTTGCAAGGCGGCATCGACCTGCTCTCCCGAACCAGCGCTTCCGAGAATGCGGAGAGCATTCGCCATTCCCCGCTCAGATTCGGAGTCACTCACGAGGCTGATATCGCCGGCTGCGGAAATAAGAAGAGTGCCGTAGATATCAAAAATTACAGCCCGAACCCCGGCGAGAAAGACGAGGTGCGGCCTTACCCCGGTAGACAATGACTCCAAAGGAGTCATTGATGCTCTCACTCTTTCTACCGGAGTCATGGGGTCAGTTTCTCAGGAGGTTCAATCGGCTGGGATTCAAAAACCCCGCCAACACTTTATCGGTTGGTAAATATGAGACTTTGCCCGCACTGCCACTCAAGACTTTTTGATACAGCTTGCTTAGCCTCTCTCCATAACTCTCAGGGCTGTAGGCTTCCTGAATAATTTTGCGATGATGACTGATCGTTGCTTCATCGGCTATTTCCATTGAAGGGATCGAAACCGATTCCATGAGCGCGGGATCGGCCTTCAGTTTCCTCAGGACCTGCAACTGCATCGCTTCGTTCAGAACCCCGAAATCAATCCGCCCTTTTTTAACCCACGCCTTCAGGGTTTGCTTTACCGCGTTCTTGGGAAGGGCCGCATCATACGCGAGATAGCTCTGCCTCAACATCGATTCGACCGCCTCTTTCAGTTCGGTTTTATCCAACCATTCGACTGGAAAATCGAGGCGCCGATAGAGTCGATCCAGCTGAAGTTGATTCTGAGAAAAATCCTGAGTGATCTCGGGCAAATCACGACCGACGACACTTTTCCCCGCAGTCCATGGCTCCAGAAAAGCGAGTCCGAAACCCTCGCCGATACTCGTTGTGACGACAAAGTCGGACCACCCTAACAAGTCCAGAAACGAATACTCACCACTATCGGCTATGCCAAGGTGCACAGGCACCCCCAGCTCTTCCGCGGCAGAACGCCAACCATCGTGAACCGATTTCCATTCCGGATTCTCGGGGCTCAGCGTCGTCGCAAACTCAATTTCATCCCCGTAGATCAGAGCGAGGAGCAGGAGTTCGCCGATATTCTTTCGCCGGATCCCGCGGGTCGGATAGAGCGCGAACTTTTTCCCCGGAGAAAAGGGCCGATCCGCCGGGGTCACTGCTGTCTTCAGCTCCGTGATCGCGTTTGGAAGGACATGAAGATTCGACCGCTGAATCCCCGCTTTCTTGAGAAAATCGTGATCCCGTTGATTGATCGTCGCATAGTGAATCTGTTTCGCGGTGGGATAGAGAGTCGATTCAAAGCTGGACTCAGAATCGAAAAATGAACGCTGCGTCGTGTAGTTCCCGGGGCGGCCATCCTCTGCAAAATCGTGCAGTTGCAGCACAATCCGCGCACCCTCCTCCGCGAGCTCTTTCACTACTGTCGGAATGAGCACATTCTTCGCGAGGGTGGGATTATGAAAATGCCACACGTCGGGTCGCGAACCAAAATGTGCTTCTGCCTCTTTTTTAAGCGCCTCGACAAGGCTGCCGGCGATCACGGAATTTCCCGTCTTCCGGTAGTTCAGACCCGACACGACCCGGACATTATTTTGAATTGCATCAGAAAGCGGGGCTTCTCCTGACAAAACAAGAACATCATTACCACCCTCCTGCAGAACAGACCTCGCCGACTCAATCACACGGGTCACCCCTCCACGCTTCAAGTGGTAATGGACAATCGCGATTTTCAGAGCTCTACGACTTTCTGCCATGACGTTCTTGATATTCCGGAAGAGTAATGATAGGAGGCCGTTCCTCCTCGACGATTTCACGGTTCAATGCTTCATACCGTCGCCCCTCCGCTTGAAGTTGTCGAAAAATTCCCGGCAGCTCCGGCATCCCTTCAACAATGTTGTAGTGTTTAATCCGATTGAGAAAGCTCTGCAGAATACCGAACGACATCTTCCCGAGGTCGATCGTCGATTGATTCCGGTGGACGCGCCGGTCAAGGTCGGTCTGGGCAAAGGCATCGAGCCCGTGGGATTGATAGACATCAATGAGGTGGGATGTCTCTACTCCGTAGCCAATCGGAAACGGGAGACGTTCCAGGGTTTCGCGCCGCACCGCATACTCCCCGGAGAGAGGTTGCATCAGTGCCGACAGCTCCGGAAAAAACATCGAGAAAAGGGGGCGCACCAATATTTCAGTGACCCTTCCCCCGCCTGATGGACGAATCCCCCCGGAAACAGCCAGGGGGCGATCATAGAAAGCCTTCACATACTGAATCTCGGGGCGATAGATCAAAGGAGCAACGAGGCCACTCACGAACTTCGGATGAATATTTTTGATGTCAGCATCCACGTAGCAGATGATGTCACCCTTAAGCTGGTGAATCGCTTTCCAGAGGTTTTCCCCTTTCCCTGACTTGAAGCCGTGCTCAGGGAGAATCTCACTGGAGAGGTAGGTGTCAGCCCCGTAGCTCGCGGCAATCGCGAGGGTATCATCGGTCGACCCGGAATCGATCACGGCCAATTCATCGACCAGGGGATAACGATCCATCAACTCACTTTTGAAAACGATGACTTCTTTGCCAATCGTTTTCTCCTCATTCAGCGTCGGGATACAAAGGCTGATCGTGAGTCCGGATTGCTCCTTCGCTTTCACGAGCGCCTGCAGATCCCAGAACTCGCTATGATGATAGGTGTTTGTCCCCAGCCACTTTTCAATTTTTTGATCGAGCTTCGACATCTCAAAGGGGAGCGTAATCAGTTCGATCCATGTGGCGAAGCACCGCGAGGAGATGGGCGATCCCATCGAAGAGAGGCTCCAGTTCGATCGTTTCGTTCGGGGAATGTCGATGCGATCCCCGTGTCAGACCAAGCGTGAGCGAAGGAATCCGGTGCGTAAGAAGGGCCGCCAGTTCGGAGATACTGGGCTCCTCTTTTGGCTCGACGCCGAGTGCCTCTAATGCGGTCCGCGCGAATTGGACGAGAGGATGAGACTCTCCCAAATTTCCGGGGCGACGATGAGCGATCATCTCCACTCCGATCGAGATGTCCTCTTTTCCATTTCTGATTTCACTCACCGCGGACTGAATCCGTTCCTCCATTTTAGCCACCTCAGCAGCCTCTTCGCTTCGGACTTCAAAACAAATCCGACCGCTCGATGGCGGCACGTTGTAGCCGGAACCGGCATTGACCGCACCCAACAGAATGCGCACTTCCGGGAAAGACTCCCGATTGAGCCTCGTCAATTCACTGACAATCTCCTGAACCGTCGCGATCACCCCCGTGGTCATCGTGTCAGGATCACTCCCGGGGCCGCTAAGCTTCACCTCGATCTCACCCCGCGCCATACCGAGACTGGCAAAACTCAAGCGCCCCAAATTCATTCCTTCAAGACAAAGCGCGGATTCGAATTGTCGATCTGTATTTTCGAGAAAGAATCTCATGCCTCCGAGGTCACCACGCCCAAAACTTTTCGTCGTGCCTAAAAGAATCAAATTCGATTCCAGTTTAATATTAAGCCGCTCCAAAATGATCGGGAGCGTCGCGAGAGCAGCAACCCCAAGCCCATTGTCGGCAATGCCACGGGCCTTCATTTTTCCGACTCTCACGGAAACAGTATGATCGTCAGACTCGGGCCACACCTTATCGACATGAGCGGCCAAAAGGAGATTTCGCTGAGGGTTTCTTCCCGGAAGGACCGCTGCGATATTCCCAGCCTGATCAAAGGCAATGTCATTGAGTCCACTTTCCGTGAAACGGTCGCTGAGGAATCGAGTCAGCATTCCTTCGCCGCCTGTGGGGGCTGGAATTTCGCCCGCCATCACAATATTTGCGTACAGAATTTGACGTAATCCGTGCAGATCAGCCTGATAAAGCAGAAGCTCTTCCCTGATCCCCGATTCTTCCACTGTATTCTTAGCCTTCGTTCTCCCAACCTAGAGTTCTTCCACGTTGAGAAAAGCTCTTTTCGTTGGTAAAAACGTGAATAATTGCAGACATGACATCAATGGCCCGAATTCTGCAATTCCCTCAGTTCAAATGAGGTTCGGATTTATATCAACCCGCTTCGCGGGAACTGATGGCGTTTCACTTGAGTCGGCAAAGTGGGCTCAGGTCCTGGAACAGTCCGGCCAACAGGTCTTCTGGTTCTGCGGCTTGAGTGATCGACCGGAAACGATCACGCAGATTGTGCCTGAAGCCCATTTTGAGCATCCCGACATTGTCGCCCTCAATGAAGCGATCTGGGGCAAGGACCACCTACCTGCGACTGTCACCGCCGCTGTCGAAACGATCCGTCAGCACCTCAGGCAGGAAATTGAGGCGTTCATCACCTCTCGAAATATCGACGTGCTCGTCCCGCAAAATGCGCTCACGATCCCGATGAATATTCCCCTCGCCCTTGCCCTCGCCGATGTCATTCGCGAAACCGGAATCCCCACCCTCGCGCACCACCACGACTTCTACTGGGAGCGCGACCGTTTTACCGGCAACGCCGCGAAACCCTGGCTGGACGAAGCGTTCCCCCCGGTGCTGGATTCCATTCGCCATGTCGTCATTAACCACGCCGCGAAACGGGACCTCGAATCCCGCTTTTCTCTCAAAGCGACGGTGATTCCCAATGTCATGAACTTCGCCGAAGCGGCAACCGGGATTGACGACTACGCCGCGGATCTGAGAAAGGAGATCGGTCTCGAAGAAACCGATCGACTCATTCTGCAGCCGACACGGATCGTGCCCCGCAAGGGCATCGAACTCTCTATTGAATTGCTCGCCCGCCTCAGCGACGACCGGAACAAGCTCATCATTTCTCATGACTCAGGCGACGAGGGACATCGCTACCTCGACACCTTGAGAAAGCTCGCGAATTCGAAAAACGTCGATCTCAGGCTCATCGGAAACAGGATAGCAACAAAGCGAACCCTTGCTGGCGACGGGAGCAAACTCTACACACTTCATGACCTCTATCCGCATGCCGATTTCATCACCTTTCCGAGTCTCTACGAAGGATTTGGAAACGCCCTACTCGAAGCGATCCATTTCGGCAAGCCACTCCTCGTGAATCGATACTCCGTCTTCAAAGAGGATATCGAACCGGTCGGTTTAAACCTGATCTTAATCGATGGAGCGATCACCGATGAAACCGTCGCCGAGGCTGCCAGATGGCTCGAAACCCCTCCTGATCCGGAACGAAATCGAACCCTTGCCACAAAGCATTTCGGCTACGAAGTTTTGCGGGAGAGGCTCGGGGAATTACTCCGAACGCTTTGATCACTCTTCCTTCGCCGCCGCCTCTTCCACCGGAGCAAACGGGTCGCCCTCGTAGATGCGGGCGACAGCATACTGAACCGGCTCTCCGGAAAACGCAGTTGCGACGAGGCATGATCGGCCCGCGAGAGGAAAGAGAAGCTCGTCTGAAAAAGCACGATGCGTAAAGATGGGCTCCCCGGGTCGGTCCGTCTCATATTCCCAAACCCGACCTTTCACGAGCCAGTTCTCTCCGTCCTCGCTCACATTCAACTCCATTTCATAAAGTGTCTCCGGATCGGTTTCGAAAACGACCGATTTGATGACAATCCCCCGCCGCACCAGCTCGACACTCCCCTTACCCTGATCCACCCGCAGCTGAAACCCGTTCTTCCCGTAGAGTCCCACTCCGATCCGCGAGCGAAGACGTCCTTTCCCGGGAGCCCTCGCCAAAGCACAAATCGTCGCGCCTTTCTCACGAATCTCAGGACCAAACTCGAGCCAACCGATCACGAGAGGCTCCGGTTCAAGCTTCAATTTTTTTGCGGCCTTTTCCACATACCAGCGACCCTTGATCGGAGTCGCCCCGCCCGGATAGGCGCCCTCGGCGGTGTTCCCGATGTCGAGCGAAGCGAGCGGCAACAGTGGAGCGGGAGGAACAGCCTCCGTTTCATCCGCATAAGCACCTCCTGCAGAAAAGAGACTCAACACGGCGACTACGACTCTCGTTCTCATTCCTGTCGAATCGCCTCCATCAGATTCCCTTTCACCACGGAGCGGGCAGCGATCCAACAAAAGATGAGACCACCGATGAGAACGGCTCCATTAATTCCCAGCAACAAGCCCCAGGGTAATGAGGCAGCCCCTTTTGAGAGCTGCGGCAAAATCGCGATGATCGCCGCGACGAGCCCGAGGATCACTCCTGACACATGCAGAAACCAATGCTCCGACAAAACCATTCCGGAGAGCCGATCCCGTGAAAACCCCATCGCCTGCATCACCCCAAGCTGACCGCGGCGCTCGAGGACGTTTCGACCCACGATCACGGCGAGACCGAGCGTTCCTAGAAAAATCCCGAGACCTCCCAGAGTCGAGAAGATGCTGAGGTAGGTATTTTGAACGGCGTTAAATTCGTTCAAGCGATCTGAGGCCGGTCGCATTTCAAGACCGAGGTCACCGAACATTCTTGTCATGTGAGCCGCCACCGGATCAAGCCGTTGACCGGAAGGACTGTTGAGCAGGAAAAACTGATACCCTCCCGCGTCCGGAAAATATCGAATAAAGCTCTCTTCGGAAACAATGAGACTTCCCTGCAAAATCGAGGTGTCGAGGAAACCGACAATCCGCACCGCAAACGAAGCACCTGAAACCGTTTCGTAGACGACCGTGTCGCCGATCGCTTTTTGCAGCGCGTAAATCGCCGTGTTCTGATCAATGATTCCGGGAATCACCGGAACCCCGCCTTCACTTTCCTCTTCTCTTGCCAGAGCCGTCCAGCCCGCCCCGTCCGCTAATGACTTCGTGAAGGTGAAAGGCTCTAATGCAGCGATCTGGTCGGCATCGACTCCCATGAGTCGAGGGCGTTGCGCCCGATTCAAATTCAGACAACTGGCGTCCTCTCCGTCACTGACCCGGAAAGGAAGCACTTCGAAGAGCTCTTTAAAGTCGTTCAGCCCATATTTCCCGCGACCGGCTTCGCCATTCAGATCCTCATAAATCGGAAGCGTTGATTCTCCCACGAAAGCAAATCCGCCGGTGCCCGATCCCCGACGATCCGCACCGCGTTCACCATCGAGCCGGAAGGAGTTGATCGCCGTGACCATAAAGACCCCCGCCGCCATAAGCCCGATGACCGCAAGGCTGCGTCCGCGACGCCGCACCGTATGCTGTCGTCCCAGGGCCCCAAGTGATTTCAGCACTTCGGAAGGTTTCAGAAATCCACGAATCAAAATGGAGGAGAGCGCGACGCCCGCCACCGTGATGAGAAACCCGGCGCCGAAAAACATCCCCTGCTCCGCAATCGTCCCCGGAACTTTTGGCGCAAAAAGACAGCCCAACCCACCTAACAAGCCAACAACCAGACTGATCCAATCCCATCTTCCTTTCGCCGTCGAAGAGAGTTCGAGATCTTCGCTTCCTGAGATCAACTGGCTCGGCTGCACTGCCGAAGCACGACGACTCGCGAACCAAACCACGAGGAGCGCGACGATCACGGTTCCAAAAAATGCGGACAACAAGGTCGCCGGCTTCAGGTGATAGACGAATTCGATCCCCGCCGCCGCTTCCTGCCAGACTCCTGACATTCCCAAAAGGGCGAGGCGGGTGTAGAGGTAGCCACCAAGAAGTCCAATCGCGGCACCGACGACTGAGAGGATCAAGGCCTCTGTCGTGAAGAGTCGCCGCACCGCCTTTCGGGTGAAGCCCATCGCAAGAAGGAGCCCGATTTGAGAAGCCCGTTGCTCAATCCCGAAGACAAAAACCAATCCGGTGAGGACGAGTGCCGCGATGATCAGGAAAAAGCTCATGCTCGCAAAGAGGGCCCCGAAATCGAACGAACTCGACACGGCTGCTTCCGCTTCCGCCCGAAGATCGCGGATCGCAATTCCGAGCGTCGTGAGGTCGAGATGAGGTCGCAACTGATCCGCGAGCGGGGCCGCTTCATCTTTCAACTCAAACCGCACTGCGGTCGCATTTCCAAACCGGTTCGCCCACATCTTGCGGCCTGCCTTTAGATTCACGAAAGCCTTGGGAGTGGCGCGGTAGTCATCCCAGAATTCATCATCTTTTTCGCGGATACGATCACGGTCAATCGGGATCCCCGGCTCCCAGTCATCCAAATCATCGACATCGAAAATGCCGGGGAAGGCCGGTGTCCACGCTTCACCCCAACCCTTTTCGCCAATCGCCGAAATGGCTCCCACTTTGAAAGCCTTCGATTGCTCCACCAGATTTCGACCGGGACCAACGACGTTGTAAACAAGAGTCACCTCGTCGCCGGGCTTTGCGCCGAGGTCTTCGGCAATCCAGTCGGAAAGCACGATTTCATCATCGCCGATTTCAGAGCCGACGATTTCATTCAACTCAGGGCCGACTGCCGTGACCATGGAGTAAGGCGTCGCTTTATTGCCCGACTGAATATCGGTCGCAAGATAAGTCAGGACCGGAGAACTGACTTCCGCCACCTCTTGTAGCGCCGTCACAATCGCCTCATCGAAAAAGACCCGCGAACTCACGAGCTGCTGGATTCCGGCTGTTTCCGAATCGGACACTGAGAGTTGAAGATCATCGAGATCCCACTGACTGGCGAAAGCCACACTAAAAGCAGCCGTGTCTGTTTCCCGGCCCGCGAGAATCAAATTAATGCGACCAGATTGCTCGAGAGTTTCTTCGAGACGGCTGCGCTTCACAAAGAGAGTCGAAGGCGGCACCTGCTCGGCCCGAAGTGAAAAGAGGCCAAACTCATCGCTGCTCAACACCGCAGAAATATCGGCGGTGAATGGCGTCGTCTGCTCAGACTCACCGGATAGAGGGGCATCCTTTGAGAGCGCACCCGGCAGTTCGACGCGAACGATGAGAGTATCTCCTGCCTTCGCCCCGATACGCTGCGCCAGCGGCTCATTGATCCCGACCCATCGATCATCATCGAACCCTTCAGGAGCGACACCACCGTTCGAGAGCTTCCAGAATCGATCATCAATTCCGACGACCTGGACCTGATTGACGCGCTTTCCTCCGCTGCGATTCGAAGCCGTCGCCTCGATTAACAGCACCGGCGCGATCACTTCATTTTCGCCGAGCTCAGCGGCGATTCGGTCAGCAAGCGTGTCACTGACAAACCTCTCACCTCCGACAACAACGGGGCCGATCTGAGAAAGTCTCGCCGCCGCGTTTTGTCGAAGACTCTCCTGCACGGAATCGCCAACGACAAGAGCACCGCTCAGGATCGCCGAGGTTAAAGCGACCCCGGCGAGGACCGAAAGATTAATCCACCGGTAGTGGAAAAGAGATTTCAGAATGAGCTGAAAACCACTCATGACTCCGTCACAATCTTTCCACGATTTAAGGTTTTGATCGTCCCGACCGACTCTGCAATCGAGCGATCATGGGTCACGATAATCAAAGCGAGTCCTTCTGACTCATTCAGCTCGACGAGTAGTTCAATCAAGTTGGCCGCATTGTCTTCGTCGAGCGCTCCGGTTGGCTCGTCCGCGAGGAGTAGCTTCGGGGAATTGATCAGGGAACGCACCACCGCGACGCGCTGACGTTCTCCACCCGAAAGCTCTGAGGGCTGACTGTCGAACTTGTCCGCCAACCCGACCCTTTCCAAAAGTGCCCGCGCCCGTTCCGAAGCCTCCTCAGGACTGCCCCCACCGTTCAGCGCCAGGGTCGGCACTAACACGTTCTCCAACGCAGTGCACTGCGGAAGGAGATGATGCAGTTGAAAAATAAATCCGATCTTCTCGGCGCGTACTGCGGAAATTTCTTTTTCACTCAAACCTCCCGTCGCAATCCCATCGACAATGACCTTGCCCTCTGAGGGCGCATCAAGCGTCCCCAGGATATTCAGGAGCGTGCTCTTCCCGCACCCTGACGGACCCACAATCGAGAACCGCTCTCCTGCGGAAACTTCCAAATCGAGTCCGTCAAGAATGCGACGATCCGGGGCGGAGTCATACCATTTCGTGACGTTTTCGAGGGCTAAAATTGCTTCACTCATATTCTCTCTACTGTTTGATCCAGCGCTTGGATTTAAATTCAAATCTCGGGAGCGTCCCCGGCTCGACGAGGCGAACCGGGATTCGCAAGGTAAAGGCGTCACCGAGTTCTTTCGCGACCCGCTCCGCGATGTCAACGGGGGCGCGAGGTCCCGCCTCAAGACTGACTTCGAGTTCCGCCATGGACTGGCGCGTCGTCTGGATGACCTGAAACTCAACCACATCAGAGAAGCCGCGAATGATCTTCTCCACCGCCGTGGGGTAAATGTTCACGCCGCGAATGACGACCATTTCATCGACGCGCCCGAGAATTCCCCCTTTCAAACAAAAGACCGGCTCCCCGGCTCCGGTCGATTGAAAAAAGCTTTTCTCGACGAGATCCCCGGTCCGGTAGCGCAGAAGCGGACAGGCCGTGCGCGTCAGCGTCGTGAGGACGAGCTCGCCCTTTTGCCAGGGTTCAGCTTCTTCGTGCGTCTCGCGATCAATGACTTCGGCGAGGTAGCTGCCTTCGATCACGCAGAGGTTCATCGGATGCTCACGATGCTCATAAGTCACAGGACCGACCTCAGTCATGCCATGATGATCGAACACTTCCGCTCCTTTCCAGAGATCGGAGATGCGCTGACGAACCTGCAGCAAACTCCCGCCCGGCTCTCCCGCGACGACAATTTTTTTGAGCCGATAGCTCCCCACTTCCTCGCTTTTTGCTGCCGCAAAAACCTCACCAAGCCGCAGCGCATAAGTCGGCGTGCAGCAGAGGACCTCAGCTTCGTAATTCACCATCGCCTGCAATCTCGCTTTGCTGCTCAGACCGCCACCGGGAATGGATAGATTACCTCGCCGGGTTGCCGACTCAAAGGCGGTCCAAAATCCGAGGAAGGGGCCGAAGGAAAAAGCGAAAAAAACCACT
>CAZOUP010000020.1:0-45816 GCA_964583035.1 uncultured Akkermansia sp. | reverse complement strand
GAAAAGGGATATGAAGTTCACGGGATGATTCGTCGCTCAAGCTCCTTCAACACGGAGCGGATCGATCATTTATACAACGATCCTCAATTGAAAGAGGAGGGCCGCTTTAAGCTGCATCATGGGGATCTGACGGACAGCTCAAATCTGAATCGCATGCTGGAGCGGGTTGGTCCGGACGAGATTTACAACCTCGGTGCTCAGAGTCATGTGAAGGTTTCGTTCGAAGTACCAGAGTATACGGCTGAAGTAGATGCAATCGGGACTCTTCGTTTTCTTGATGCAATCAAGGAAGTAGGGCTCGAAAAACAAGCGCGTTTCTATCAGGCATCCACCAGCGAACTTTATGGTCTCGTTCAGGAAGTTCCTCAGTCAGAGACCACGCCATTTTATCCACGTTCACCCTATGGAGTTGCCAAGCTCTACGGTTACTGGATCGTGGTCAACTACCGGGAGTCCTACGGAATTCATGCTTCCAACGGAATTCTATTCAACCACGAGTCCCCCCGCCGCGGCGAAACATTTGTCACACGTAAGATTACGAGAGCGGCTGGTAGAATTGCCGAAGGATTGCAAGAGAACCTGACCCTCGGAAACCTCGACGCGCAGCGCGACTGGGGATACGCGCCCGAGTTTACTGAGATGATGTGGCGGATACTCCAGCAGGATGAGCCGGGAGACTACGTCTGTGCGACAGGAGAGATGCACACAGTGAGAGATTTCTGTCGTCATGCCTTTGAGGCCAATGGAATAGAACTCCGCTTTGAAGGGGAGGGCGTCGAAGAGAAGGGAATTTGCAAGGAGAGCGGGAACTGCCTGATTGAAGTGTCTCCGGATTACTTCCGTCCGGCCGAAGTGGAGCAACTGCTCGGAGATCCTTCCAAGGCGAAAAGGATTCTGGGTTGGGAACCGCAAGTCACTTTTCAGGAGCTCGTGCAAATTATGGCGAAGGCCGACCGCGAAATGGCGGTGAAAGAAAAAGGATAACCGGCGGGAAAGCGGAACCCGCGGCAAAACTGCGAAACAGTAGGTAGAAGCGCCGGGAAAACAGAATTTAAAAATGAAGGGAATTGTATTGGCAGGAGGAGCGGGAACACGCTTACACCCGATCACGATTGGTGTCTCAAAGCAGATGTTGCCAGTCTACGACAAGCCGATGATCTATTATCCGATCTCGGTGCTAATGCTCGCCGGTATTCGGGAGATTCTGATCATTTCCACTCCCGAAGACCTCCCTGCTTTTCAGCGACTATTGGGTGAGGGGAGAAAGTTCGGGGTGGAATTCTCCTACGCGGTACAGCCAGAGCCGAACGGGCTTGCGGAGGCTTTCCTGATTGGGGAGAGTTTTATCGGAGATGAATCTGTCGCCCTGGTCCTCGGAGACAATATCTTCTATGGGCACGGTTTTCCCAAGGTTTTGCGAGAGGCAGCCACGAGCCCCGGGGGAGCTACGGTTTTCGGATACCGGGTAAAAGATCCGGAACGATTCGGAATTGTCGAGTTGGACTCGGAAGGCCGCGCTTGCTCGATCGTCGAAAAGCCGAAGAATCCAAAATCAAAATTTGCCGTTACCGGACTGTATTTCTATGACAACCGTGTCGTCGAAATCGCGAAATCAATTAAGCCTTCCGACCGGGGTGAACTTGAAATCACGAGTGTGAATCAGGTGTATCTTGAAAGTGGCGATCTCAATGTGGAGCTTCTCGGAAGGGGATTCGCATGGCTTGATACCGGCACTCACGATTCCCTGATCGAGGCAGCGGAATTTGTCCGAACTCTGCAGCACCGCCAGGGTTTCTACGTCGCGTGTTTGGAAGAAATTGCTTTCAACAATGGATGGATCACGGCGGAGAATCTCGTTGAAAGGGCAAATCAGCTTTTGAAAACCGACTACGGAAACTACCTCCTGGATCTCACCCGGGACTGATTATTAGATCATCGTGTCTGCAAATTCCAGCATGCCAGTCGAACAGTCGCTCGTCGGATTGATTCGAAAACTTTTTGGTTTTCTTGAGCCGAAGCGTCGCCGGCAGTTCTCTGTTCTCGTGATCTTGATGATGATGGCATCTTTGGCTGAGGTCGTGAGCATTGCCTCGATCATTCCTTTGCTCGGGGTCATGACCGCGCCAGAGAGGGTCTTTGAGTACGCGAGCGCGAGACCTTTCATCGAAGCTTTGGAGTTGAGCGCGCCGCAGGAACTCCTTCTTCCGATTACGATTACCTTTTGCATCGCGGCCATTGTCGCTGGTGGAATCCGACTGTTTCTTCTCTACGGGACTACTCGGTATTCTTTTGCGGTGGGGGCAGACCTGTGTAGGGACGTCTACCGGAAAACGCTCTTTCAACCCTACTCTGTTCACATCTCGAGGAGTAGCAGTAAAGTCATCAACGGGATTCTAGGGAAAACCGCGATGACGACCGGAAGTGTTCTCATGCCCCTGTTGACCTTGATAAGCTCGGTCATTCTCCTTGTTGCCATACTTTGCATGCTTCTATCAGTCGAACCCTGGATCATTCTGATCGCTTCTACTTTCTTCGCCTCGATTTATGGATTCATTTCTTTTGTTTCGAGGAAGCGGTTAAGAAGGGACAGCAAGAGAATCTCGCTCCATTCGAACGAAGTTTTGAAGTGCTTGCAGGAGGGATTAGGGGCGATTCGTGATGTCCTGCTTGATGGCACGCAGGATCTCTACTGCCGCGTATTTCAGAAAGCTGACCGGGTCGTGCGGCGGTCTCAGGGAAACATTATTTTTGTAAGCGGAAGTCCCCGATTTTTTGTCGAGACATCCGGCCTCGTCTTAATTGCCATTTTTGCCTATTCGCTGGCGAATCGGGAGGAGGGGCTGGACGAAAGTATTCCCCTTTTAGGAATGCTTGTGCTTGGAGCGCAGCGTCTTCTTCCGGTGTTGCAGCAGGCTTACAATTCGGTGACCATTATTGCGGGGGCGAGAGAACCTTTGCGTGATGTTCTTGAATTGCTCGAGCAACCGCTTCCGGATCCAGAAGATGAATTCAGCATTGAACCGGTAGAGTTTAGCGACAATTTGCGCCTTCAGAATGTTGGGTTTCGATATTCGGATGACACTGCCTGGATCGTGCGCGGGGTCACCTTAGAGATACCGAAAGGACAAAGGTTGGGAGTCGTCGGGCAAACCGGAAGCGGTAAAAGCACCCTGCTCGACATTATGATGGGCCTTCTCTCCCCAACTGAAGGAGCCATTGAAATTGACGGTCGAAAAATAGGCGGTTCTGATCTTTCGGGTTGGCAGCGAAATATCGCGCATGTCCCGCAGAGCATTTTTCTGATCGATAGTTCTATTTCCGAGAATATCGCGCTCGGAGTGCCGAAACATCTCATCGACATGGATCGCGTTAAAGACGCCGCGGAACGGGCACAGATCGCGGATGTAATCAAATCGCTAAAGGATTCTTATGATACCTTTGTCGGGGAAAGAGGCGTAAAGCTTTCCGGGGGGCAGCGTCAGCGTATCGGAATCGCAAGGGCGCTCTACAAACGGGCCGAAGTGATTATCTTTGATGAAGCGACGAGTGCTTTAGATCATGAGACGGAACGGGCCGTAATGAGGTCCATCGAAACCCTGAACCCAGAGCTAACTATCATTATTGTTGCGCACAGACTCTCAACCCTTGAGGGATGTGACAGGGTAGTTAAGGTATCACATTGTAAAATTGCTGAGGTTGATCTCAGCACGGAAAACAAAATTCAGACGACTGAGCGGCAAGAGTCGTGAAAAATAATAGGTTAGAGACCGAGAATAATGACGGGTAATTCAGATATTTATAACAAAAGCATCCTCATCACCGGGGGGACTGGATCGTTTGGGAATACCTTTGTTCCGATGACTCTGGAGAAGCTGAATCCCACCCGAATCGTGATCTATTCGCGGGACGAGATGAAGCAGTGGGAAATGGCGAAGAGGTTTCAGGGAGATCCCCGGGTGAGGTTTTTTATTGGAGATATCAGGGACAAGGATCGGCTTTATCGGGCATTAGATGGCATCGACTACGTCATTCATGCGGCGGCTACGAAAATTGTTCCAACCGCGGAATACAACCCCTTTGAATGTGTAAAGACAAATATCATCGGGGCGATGAATCTTATCGATGCGTGTATTGATAAAAGGGTGCAGCGGGTAGTTGCGCTTTCGACAGACAAAGCAAGCAGTCCGATTAATCTTTACGGGGCGACCAAGCTGGCTTCGGACAAACTCTTTGTTGCCGGTAATTCCTACGCAGGCGGACACGATACGCGGTTCGGAGTGGTGAGGTATGGTAACGTGATGGGTTCCCGCGGTTCCGTGATCCCCTTTTTCATGTCAGAGAAAGAGAAAGGCGTCCTTCCGATCACGGACGAGCGAATGACCAGGTTCATGATTTCGCTTGAAAAGGGGGTTGAGCTGGTCTGGCATGCTCTTGAGGATATGATTGGTGGTGAGATCTACGTGAAGAAAATACCCTCGATGAAGGTGACGGAGATAGCTCATGCGGTGGCACCGGAGGCGAATCAGGAATTCATTGGAATTCGTCCGGGGGAGAAACTTCACGAACAGATGATCGGAGAAGAGGATGCTTTCAATGCGTATGAATACCCGGAGCACTACAAGATTCTTCCTGCGATTCACGGCTGGGCGACCTGCAGTGAGCGTATCAAGGACGGGAAAAAAGTGGAAGAGGGATTCAGCTATACCAGTGACAACAATCCCGAGTGGATGACGAAGGAAGAGCTGCAAAGTTGGATCGCGGAAAACTCCGAAAAGATCGGAAAACTCTGATTTATGTTACCGTACGGACGTCAGTCAATCTCAGAGCAGGACATTGAGAATGTTGTTCGCGTCTTGCGATCTGATTTTCTTACGAGCGGCCCGGAAGTCGAGAAGTTTGAGGTCGAATTCGCAGAGATGGTGGGGGCTCGACACGCTGTCGCAGTCTGCAACGCCACCGCGGCATTACATCTCGCGATGCGGGTTTTGGGGGTCGGGAGGGGAGACCGGGTAATTACTTCCCCCAATACTTTTCTTGCCTCTGCAAACGCCGCTATCTATGTCGGAGCAACGCCGGATTTCAGCGATATTGACGGTGAGTCCTACAATCTCTCGGCGGATCTACTCGAGGAGAACTGGCTGCCTGATACGAAGGCGGTCGTGGCCGTCGATTACGCGGGTCTTCCTTGTAATATGCCGGAGATCGCTCGCGTTGCCCGCTCAAGAGGGGCTTACGTTATTGAGGATGCCTGCCATGGGACTGGCGGCGGATTTATCGCCGGGGAAAGAGAATGGAAGCTCGGAGGGCACCCGTGGGCAGACATTACGACCTTTTCTTTCCACCCTGTGAAGACCATGACCACAGGAGAAGGCGGTGTTCTTGTCACCGATAATGAAGAATGGGCAAAACAGGCGCGATTACTCCGTAGTCATGGGATCACTCGCGATTCCGCAGATTTTGTGGGGTTTACTGATGCAGGCGATCAAACTAATGACGATTTACCCTCCGGGTTAAACGAGATTGGGCCGTGGTGTTACGAAATGCAGGAACTGGGATATAACTATCGCATTACCGATTTACAGTGTGCCCTCGGGCGCAGCCAACTCGCCCGGCTTCCGGAGTTTATTCAGCGAAGAAGGCAGATTGTGGCTCGCTATAATGAAGCGTTTTCTGATCTCAATTGGCTCACGCCCCCACCTCGGCCGGAACTCTCACAGGAATTGGTTTCGTGGCACCTCTATACGGTTCTGATTGATTTCGGGAAAATCGGAAAGACAAGAAGCGAAGTCATGCAAGAGCTGAGATCTCTTGGGGTTGGCTCCCAGGTTCTCTATATTCCAGTTCACTTGCAGCCCTATTATCGGACTACTTACGGCTATGGCGTCGGGAAATGTCCTGTCGCGGAAGGTTTTTACCTCAAGGCTTTGAGTCTGCCCTTATTTCCAGAGATGACTGCCGGTGACGTGGAGCATGTCATTGAGTCTGTCTGTGGGCTGGGATAGTCGTGGGATAAGCTATGTGCTTCTAACGTGTATCGCTCTAAATCTCCGACTGCCACTAAATAATCAGATAGCATTGTGAAGTGCAGTCGCAGGACAGTGAAGATGGTATCATCCTGTAGATTGCGAATAACTTGAATTATGGATACTGTTTGTGTCATTCCTGCTCGAGGTGGAAGTCAGAGAATACCCCGGAAGAACATACGAAGTTTTTTCGGGAAGCCTATGATTGAGTACGCTATCAAGGCAGCGCAGTCGGCAGCCATTTTTGACAGAATTATCGTTTCCACAGATGATGCTGAAATAGCCACCGTATCAAGAGAATTAGGCGCAGAGGTTCCATTTGAACGTCCATCTGAACTGGCTGATCAATTTACGACAACGATACCCGTGGTGCGTCATGCGATTGAAGCGCTCAATCTTGAATCTGGAATAGTATGTTGTGTTTATCCGACCGTTCCTTTTTTAACTTCTGAAACTCTCGCTTCGGGTCTGAATAAAATTGAGTCTGATGAAGAGTTAGAATTCGTGATTTCAGTAACCGAATACGATTTTTCTATCCATCGGGCTCTCAAAATTGACGAGACTAGTATGCTTTCCATGTATTGGCCCGAGAATGAGTTGACCCGGTCGCAGGATCTGCCTCTTGCAGTTCATGATGCCGCCCAGTTCTATTTCGGGCGAGTAGGTTCCTGGATGGAGCGTGACGTAATTTTCTCCTCGTGTTGCGCAGGAATGAAAGTGTCCCGGCTGTGTTCAATTGATATTGATACCCCCGAAGACTGGAGTTTTGCGGAGTCTGTTTTTGGGAGCGCAATTGCGACATGAGGCTTACGGTGAGAGTAGGCGCGAGTCGCGAGATTGGCAGCGGCCACGTAATGCGGATGATCGCTCTGGCACAGTCATGGCGGAAAATACACGGACCAGTGGTTTTTGCCCTCGGAGACGATTGCCCCAGGTCGTTGATCAGCCGGATCGAGAAAGAAGGTTTTCTTCAAGGGGCGGGGTTCGACATGTCTGAAACAGATGTCGTAGTCTATGATGGATACCAATTCGGTGCGGCCATCCAGATGGAGGCGGTTAATGAAGGAAAAGTAGTCGCCTACATGGATGATTTCGGGCACCTGACGAATTACCCTGCTGATTACGTGATTAATCAGAATCCCTACGCTTCAAGTTCGCTCTATCACGGCTCAACGCTGACCGGAAAGTTACTGGCCGGGTCGAAATTTGTGTTGCTGCGCAGCGAATTTACGAGCCGACATCGTCCGGCGCAGCGGAAATCAGCGATCCGGAAAATTCTTGTCTGCATCGGGGGCGGGGACCCGTCGGGTTTGTCTGGACAGGTTCTTGAAGCCCTCAATGAGATTATTTCGCCTGATCTTGAGATTCGTTTGATCAGTTCAATTGGTTTTCACGATTCGAGTCTCAGTTCAGCTGTTGAAGAGACACGGCATCTCGTTTCTCTACTTGAGGGTTGTGACGATATGTTTTTCCAATATGAATGGGCGGACATGGTGGTAACCGCCGCGGGTTGTTCCGTGTGGGAATGTATCTTCATGCAAGTTCCTTTTGCGTTCTTTTGTGTTGCCGATAACCAGGAGCTCAATACCCAAACCCTGAGAGCGTCTTCAGCTGGATGCTTTCTTGACAGGGAATCCGATTGGCGAAATACGCTTCGTCAATACGTCCTGAATGGACAGAGCAATCTTAAGCAGTCAGATTCATCAGCTGGTGGGAAATCTTTCGAGGGCGATAATTTACAAATCGAGATCGATGGATACGGCGGGGATCGAGTATGTGCATATTTGGCTGATAAGTCATTTTGGATTCGCCGAATAACCCCGGATGACTGCCATTGGATTTGGGTGTTAGCGAACGATCGCGAAATTAGGAGCGCATCCTTTTCAGATGAGCCTATACCGTGGGATTCACATCAGCAATGGTTTGCTAACATGTTGGATTCCTCCGACACTGAGATTTATGTTGGAATTGATCGTGAAACCGAAAGGCCGGTTGGGTATGTCAGATTTTACAGCGAAGAAGCTAAGCGGGTAGTCGTAAGTTTAGCGCTTGATGTCGAGTTTCGTGGTCGATCTCTTGCTCCATTATTGCTCCGCTCAAGCGAAAGATATTTCATCAACGAATTGGCGTTTAGTGGCCACTTCAGTGCCTGGGTGAAATCTTCAAACATTGCGTCTCAAAAAACATTCGAAAGGTGCGGATATAGTAATGTATCCCATAATGGTGACAAAAATTCTCTCTACTTCATGAAACAGACATGACAGCGGATCATAGATTTAAAATCGCCAACCGTGAGATAGGGGATGGAGAGCCGGCGTTTATTATTGCTGAACTTTCAGCCAATCATAATCATTCGTTTGATAGAGCTGTTCAATTAGTCGAAGAGGCGTCCAGGGCTGGTGCGGATGCGGTGAAGCTTCAAACTTATACCTCTGACACAATTACAATTGACTCAAAGCGCCCGGAGTTCCGACTTGGGGAGGGCACGCTGTGGTCCGGAAGGAGTCTTTACGACCTTTACGGGGAGGCATACACGCCGTGGGATTGGCAGCCAAAATTGAAAACGGTTGCAGAGGATCTCGGAATGCTTTGTTTTTCTTCTCCGTTTGACGATACTGCCGTTGATTTTCTTGAGTCGATTAGTGTTCCAGCCTACAAGATAGCCTCTTTCGAATTGGTCGACAGCGAATTGCTTCGCAAGGTCGCCGCAACCGGGAAACCGGTAATTATGTCGACAGGGATGGCTTCGTTGGCAGAAATTGACGAAGCCGTTCGGACCTTGCGCGAGGCAGGATGCACCGAATTGGCGCTGCTTAAATGCACCAGTGCCTACCCTTCATTGCCGGAAGACATGAACTTGAGAACGATTCCGCACTTAGCTGATGCCTTTAACGTTCCCGTGGGTCTCTCGGATCACACGCTGGGTATCTCCGTTCCCGTCGCTGCGGTTGCCTTGGGAGCCTGCATTATTGAAAAGCATTTAACTTTTCGTCGAAGTGATGGAGGGCCTGATGGAGCCTTTTCTTTGGAGCCGGAAGAGTTTCGAGTCATGGTTGATGCCGTTAGGATGGCTGAAAAATCACTTGGTGTCATCAACTACGAATTGTCGGAAAAAGAGGTCTCAAGCAGGGGGTTTCGGCGATCGCTTTTTGTGGTGAAAGAGATGAAGGCCGGGGATGTCTATGACAAAGAGAACGTGCGCTCGATTCGACCCGGAAACGGGTTGCCCGTGAAAGACTTATCGCGTGTTCTGGGGCGGAAGGCTTCCTGCGATATTGAGAGGGGAACTCCCTTACGTAACGACATGATCTCATGAGGGCTGGTCGCAAAGCGATTTCCCGGATCAGCCTCCTGAAAAACGATGAGTGATCGTGTCAATGCCCTCGTAATCGGGTGCGGAAGAATTGGAGCCGGCAGCGGCACGAGGCAGCAAAGAGCTTCCAGTCATGCCGGGGTGATTTCAAGTAGTTCAGCTTTCAATCTGCATCTGTTTGACGATAACCGGAGTATCACAATTGAGGCCGCCGAGGTGCTGGGAGCAAGAGCTTTGGAAGAAGTCCAAACATCTCACCTCAGTGGATTCGGTTTGGTGGCGGTTTGCACACCAACCAAAACGCACAGCGAGTATCTGACCCGCCTTCTTTCGGCTGAAGTCCCGCTCATTGTATGTGAGAAACCGATCTGCGACACCATGCTCGAATTAGAAGCTGCCGTGAAAGCTCAATCAAAAGGTTCAAGCCGCGTGCTTGTGAACTACATTCGCCGGTTTCAGCCTGCCTACCTTGAGCTGCGTTCAAAGTTGTCGCAGTTGTCGAAAGAGCAGGAGTTAAGGGCCTGCACGGTTCGGTATCAAAGGGGATTCTTGAATAATGGATCTCACGCGATCAGTCTCCTTCAGTTTCTTCTTGGATGGAAGATTGAGGATGCCACTTTTGAAGTAGCCAGCGCGACGGCCGATGAAATCCTCGATGACGCGACAATCTCCGGTTTTGGTGTTTGGAATGGTGCCTCGTTTTCGATGGTGGGTTTACCGTATGTTCGGTTTTCACTCTTTGAAATTGATCTTTTCTACGAGAGGGATGCGGTTCGCATCTCTGATCGAGGCGATACCATTGAAACGGCGGTTTCATCTGAGAAGCGTGAGTATTATTCTCCGCTTCAGACTGAAAAGTGCCAAACGGGTTGCCTTGAGGAGCCGATGGTGAATCTCTATCGCTTTGTCGAAAAAATGATCGCATCGCAAACAACGGGAGACAACTTTGCGGAGGCGGTCGCGTTAACGCGATGGATGCTCCAGGTGCGGGAGGCTGCTTGAGAAGACTATGAGCAAATTGGCCATCAATGGAGGAGCACCAATTCGGGAAACCTTGTTTCCCGCGTACAATACAATTGGCGAAGAGGAGAAAGAAGCGGCACTTCGTGTCCTTGACAGTGGGAATCTTTCCCAGTTCCTCGGGGCGTGGCATCCGGACTTTTTCGGAGGGCCCGAAGTTCAGGCGTTTGAAGAAAAGTGCTCAGAGGTATTTGAGTGTCGTCACTCTATCAGCGTCAATTCAAACACGTCGGGTCTAATTACGGCGATTGGGGCTTGTGGTATCCAGCCGGGTGATGAGGTCATTGTTTCCCCCTACACGATGAGCGCCAGCGCCCTCGCTCCCATGCTTTACGGAGGGGTTCCGGTTTTTGCGGATATTGATGAGGACAACTTTGGGCTGTCGCCTGAATCAGTCGAAGCGTGTATTACCCCGCGCACGAAGGCTATTTTGGTGGTTCATATTTTCGGGAACCCGGCAAAAATGGACGAAATTCTAGCAATCGCGAGCCGACACAAATTGAAGGTGATTGAAGATTGCGCTCAGGCACCCCTCGCAGAATACAAAGGACGCAAAGTTGGCACGCTCGGCGATATTGGGGTGTTTAGTTTGAATTATCACAAGCATATCCATACCGGAGAAGGCGGCGTCATCACGACGAACGACGATCATCTCGCTGAGATGTGCCAGTTAATCCGCAATCATGGGGAGGTAGCAGCTGAGGCAAAGGGAGTGACCAATTTTACCAATACCTACGGACAGAATTATCGGCTGACCGAGTTGCAGGCTGCGATAGGAATCGAACAACTCAAGAAGCTGCCATCTCTCATCGGGAGTCGGCTTGAAAATGCGGCTTATCTGAACCATCGACTGGGAGCGATTCCGGGGATTGTCGCGCCGGTAGTTAAAGAGGGCTCAAAGCATGTTTACTATGTGCAGTCGTATAGATTCCGGAAAGAAATCGTGGGGATTGAGCGCAATCGGTTTATTGAAGCAGTCAAAGCAGAAATCCCGTCCGCAGTCCTTCGTGAAGATACCCCGCTGATCGGTTGTGGGTATGTTAAGCCGCTCTATCTGCAGCCCCTGTATCAGAAGAGAGCGGTTGGGTGTGCCTTCAATTGTCCCAAATATGAAGGAGAAGTTTCATATGAACCGGGCCTTTGTCCTGTCGCGGAGAGAATGCACTTCGACGAACTGTTTTCCCATGAGTACATGCGCCCGGGAATGAGTCAGGGAGATCTCGATGATGTGATCCGGGCCTTTGAGAAGGTTGCAGAAAATGTTGATGAATTGCAATTGTCCGAAAAGCATTGAGCGGGAGATTGAGAAAAAATGATATGCATAATAAGTCATGATGCAGGAGGGGCGGAAATTCTTTCCAGTCTCGTTCGCCGATCAGATGAGAAATTCATTTTTGTTCTCGAAGGTCCTGCCGTAGCAATTTTCAAAAGGAAAGTTGAAAACCTTGAAATTGTTCCATTCGAGGTTGGGATTTCCTCATCAGATTTAGTCTATTGTGGAACGAGTTGGCAATCAGATTTGGAGAGATTGGCAATGAGGGCGTGCAGGAAATCAGGGAAGCGCTGCGTCGCCTTTTTGGATCATTGGGTGAACTACGAAAAGAGATTTTTCTCGAACGGTTTCACTGAATTGCCCGACCAAATTCGAGTTGGAGACGAATTTGCTTATGCGATGGCGAGAGATCTTTTTCCTGAAACGCAAATCGAGCTCGAACCTAATCCCTATTTTCTGGACATTCAGGCGGAAGTAGAGGCTATCAGAGAGAGCCATGTCGGAGAAAAGTCCGTGACGACCTTTCTCTACGTCACCGAGCCAACTAGTGAACATGCGATGAAGCAATTCGGGGACCCGCGCTATTGGGGATACGATGAATTTGAAGCGTTGGAACGTTTTCTTGGATCCGCCCCCGCTTTGTTCCCCGGACCGCTGATGTTGATTCTTCGCCCTCATCCTGCCGAGGAGTTAACGAAATTCGACAACATTCTGAGATCGTCTCATATAAAAACCGTGGTGAATCGACACGACTCACTTCTGGATTCCGTTGTCAAATCTGACGTTGTCGTCGGTTGTGACACCATGGCGATGGTCGTGGGTGTTCTCGCTGGCAAGAGAGTGATTTGCAGTATCCCCAAAGGTGGAAAGCGCTGTTCTTTGCCCTATCCGGAAATTGAAATCCTATGAAACTCTGCTCGAGCCCTCGGACAAAGAAATGAAGCAATTGTGGAAGAAAGAGATCCTGTCTCGCGTGCCTTGCTTTTGGTATCTCGTCTGCAGATTGTTGGGGCCATTCTTCTGGCTGCACCGTGCTCTTCGAACACCGAAGACGCTGCGGGAGACCAGGCTCTGTATCGAAGCAGGAATTGAGGGGTGGAAAATCATTGAATACGAGGAGCTTTATCAATCGGCCGTTGAGTATCTAGGCGCTGACAAGGTTGCCAAGCTTGAGGTAACTCCGGAGGTCAACTATTTGACGCAAGTGAGAGAGGTAATCGAAAAAGAATTACCGACCCATTATGCTTACAGTCCACGGACCGGGAGTGAAAATAAGTTTGAAGGATTTTGGCAAGCGGTTCGTATTTCTATCTTACTCTACACCAGGCGAATAGTTCCGATTGTCTTCCTCGCGGACTTCCATTTCCGTCCCTTCCGCACTCAAGCCTTCATCGTATCGGCCCTCAATGGGTTAGTCGTTACGGTTGTATCGCCGAAGACGATCAGTCCGATTCTTCCTCATCGTCGGATTCTGGGGCCGCACATGATGCCTTTTTCGTTGAGATCGCTCAAAAACCTGCGTTTAAAATATGAAGGCACCAAAAGAGAAATTTTAAATGAGGTAGTCTTTTCTGGATCACTCTATGAACCCCGAACTACGATTTTGGGCGAAATGAAAAAGAAATTGGCCGAACAGGGAATCGAATTCAAGATCATGACGCGACTTCCCGGTGAGGAGCGCGTTCCAAGTGAAGAGTATTGGGAGCGGCTTTCGAGCGGTAGGATTGTCGTCACCACTGCGGAGCAGACCGAGATGCCCGGTGTTGATTGGCCATGGGTGTTGCATCTGGTTTACCGATATTTCGAAGTCCTGGCGTGCGGAAGTGTCTTAGTCGCTCCAAAATTTGAGGGAGTCGGAAAGTGCTTTCGGCCCGACGTCGATTTCATGTCCTTCCAGGACGTAGATGATGCTGTCGCAGGTATCGTCGACCTTTTGAGCGATGAGAGTAAGTTAGAGGATATTCGAAGATCCGGAATGAAGCGGGTTGAATCCCTCGTTGAAAGTGAAGCTTTCTGGGGAGGCATTGATGGATGTCTTGGACCCGATTCAATGAAATAATTATTCCCGGATCTTTTAATGAGATTGGTAAACCAAACGCGAGGAACAATCATCAGTCCCGGAGTATTGAATTTGTAAAAAATTATGAGTGAAGAGAACGTTGACCCTGATGCAGAGAACAGTAAATTCCAGGATGTGGAACTGTTTAATGACCTGAAACGAATTCTACCTGAAAACCCACGGATCATAGACGTTGGCGCGAACCGGGGACAGTTTGGTAGAAAGCTCCTCGATTCGATTCCTTCGGTTCAGCTCTATTGTTTTGAGCCGGTGGAAAAAGCATATCATGATTTATGTGCCGAGTTCAATTCATCCTCGAATGTGTCATGTTTCAATAAGGCGCTAAGTGAAATCGACGGGGAAATTGAATTTCATGTCACGGAAAGTGATATCGGCAGTTCAATCTTGCGTCCTCTTGAAGGGGCTTCCAGTAAGTGGTTGCAATTGGATCACATGGCAACCGTAGAATCGGTTCGAATTGATACATTCATTACTGACAAGGAAGTGGAGGGCGAAAAAATCGATTTGCTTAAGGTTGATGCGCAAGGCCATGACTTAAAGGTTTGCCGTTCAGCAGGTAAATTTCTCAATCCGGAAAGTATTGGCGCCATTCTTGTCGAGGTGAGTTTCCGAGATTTCTATGATGGGCAGGATAGCTTCATTGACATAATGGAAGCGCTTACTGAATCTGGATACAGATTGGGCTGGTTTTACCAACATAGATCCTACGATGGGTTCATCTGGTGGGCAGATGTTCTGTTTCTTCCCCGTCTTTCAGGGTAGGATGGTCAATTCATAGGGAATGGTGAAGATCAGTGTATCTAACTCAATCGGCATCGCTAATCATCAGTCTCGCATACGTGATGGGAGTTAAAATATAACGAGAAGGAAATAGTAGTCCTTCCGAAATGAGCTCATTGGAATGAACACAACCCAGTTCGGGTCTCCAATCTCGCGATAATTGAATTTCCCTCTAACGGAGGGGATATGATGGGTAAATCATTCATACAATCATTTAGACGGCCGCCGGATCCTCCAAAAGGGATACAGGGAGTGGTGTTTCGGCTCCGGCAGAAATTTATACAATCATTCGTTGCGCTCGGATTTTGTCATGTCGAATACGGGTTCGTCCAGGGCGATCCAGAACGAATTACCATTGGTGAGGACTGCTCAGTTGTTAATACTCTATTTAACACTGCTAGTGGAAATATAGTGGTCGGAAAGAATACATTGTTTTGTCATAACTGCATGGTGCTGACAGGTGTGCATCGATTTTACGAGGGACGCTTGGCCAGTCTTTCCGGGGTCGCCTATGAGGTGTATCCTGAAACTCCACGTGAGGGAAACGACATTCATATCGGAGAAGAGTGTTACATCGGTTCCGGGGCAATTATTTTGGCTAATGTTAACATCGGTGATCGCGTAATCATTGGCGCGGGATCGGTAGTCACTCATGATATACCCAGTGGAAAATTTGCTGCCGGAGTTCCTGCAAAAGTTATTGGGGAGAGCTGAAGAACATGCGGTTGGCAGTATTTACATGATACACAGCTATGGATCGTGGCGTTAGCAGGCGCTGAGCGAATTAAGAACCGGGAACATCGAAAATTCTTCATAAACTAAGAGATTGTTGTAACGAAAAATCTCTCAAACTATATTTTTTAAAACTGGTAAAGTGAAGAGTAAAATATTTTGAAACCGTTTTTCAAAATAGACGATAATTCGAAAGAGTGTCGTCCGAGGAATACCGTCGGGATGACGTTGAACGCAGAAAATTTAACTTTGGTGAAGTTCACAGCAGAAATGCTGTCGCAGGAGTATATTGACTGGCTTAATGATCGGGAAATTATGCAGTATTCCAATCAGCAGTTTCTTGATCATACGCGTCGAAGCTGTTTGGATTACATCGCGTCGTTTGACCAGGTTGACGATTTTTTATGGGGAATCTTTGTCGACGATGATTTTCAGAAATGCGTGGGGAGTATTAGTACTCACATAAATCGGACGCACAACACTGCTGATGTGGGTATCTTTGTGGGGGATTCAGGGGTCCGGGGGACTGGCGTTGGTACGAAAGCGTGGATTGCGGTGTGTGAGTTTTTGCTTAAAGAATGTGATGTTCGAAAGGTTTGCGGAGGGGCGTTGGCCACTAATAGATCAATGATCAAAATATTTAAGAAAGCCGGGATGCAAAAGGACGGGAGAAGAGTTCAGCATCATCTTTGTAACGGGGAAGCGGTCGACTTGCTGCATTATTGCCTCTTTCAGAAGGGGGAGTAATAGGTTCGGCTATATTCGGGATTCTTGTCTCGTTACGAGGCAAGGCAATCGAGATTCGGAAATCATAGATGAGAAAAGATTTTTGCAGAAAACTAACCGAATTGTTCGGGGTGCGAAAGCGGGGCGATCAAGGAGTGGCACTTTTCGAGGTCAACACCATGTGCTCGTCGCATCTCGCATACGCCTATTTAGCCAACAGTGCATTCTTTGAAAATGCCAGGTTGGTGGGATTCTCACAATTTCTGGCAACGAGATTGAGAACCCGTATTGGGTTTATCGTCAGGAGATTTCTCAGGCTTGGTTGTGTGAATATCTATCAGGCATTTGGCGTGCATGACTTCATGTTGATTAAACTATCGCGCTCGCAAAAGAAATGGGTGGGTATTTTTGTGGAGGAATTCAATTTTGCTACACTGTCGAAACGCGATTTAGAACGGTTTTCGATTGATGGATGTCATCTCGGTGACTTGATTTATGATCAGTATATCGCCTCCGCGCAAGAACCCACGGTAAATATATCAAGTGAAAGATTTAGGGAGACATTTACTGAGTCGATCAGCATCTACAAATTCTGGGTTGATTATTTTTCTGAAAACGAAGTCAGGGGGATCTCTGTGAGTCATAGTGTCTATAATTTAGCCATTCCATTACGGGTCGCTCTGTCGAGGAACGTTCCCGTGTTTCAGGTTTCCACGACTCTGTTTTTTCGGATGAGTCGGGAACTTCCGTATGCTTTTTGTGATTTTTTCTCATTCAGGAAATCGTTTTTGGAGCTGGATGGGTCCACGAGGCGGAATGGGTTAGCGATGGCAAAAACACAACTGGATAAGCGTTTTGGAGGGGAGGTGGGTGTTGACATGTCGTATTCGAAAAAGTCGGCATTTGGAGAACGCACGAAGGAACCTGTACTCAGACCTTCGGATCGCCCTAAAATCTTAATCGCGGCTCACTGTTTTTTTGACAGTCCCCACCCTTTCGGGATCAACGTGTTTCCGGATTTTTACGAATGGCTCTTATTTCTTGGAGAGTTCGCGACGGGTAGCGACTATGATTGGTACATCAAGGTTCATCCGGATTTTATCCCGCAAACGAAAGCCGTAATCGAGGATCTTGCCGAAAGGTTTCCGGTTCTGAGTGTCTTACCTCCAGGCACGTCGCACCTGCAGTTAGTGGATGAGGGGATCAGTTGTGTCTTAACGGTCTACGGGACGGTTGGGCTCGAATATGCGGCTCTCGGTGTGCCAGTCATTAATGCGTCGAGTCAGAATTTTAGTGCTGCCTACGATTTCAATTACCATGCTTCAACGGTTGAGGAATATACGGAATTGTTATCAAAGGTTCCAAGGGAGAAGTTTACGGTGAATATTGATGATGTTTATGAGTATTATTACATGAGATTTTTGTCTGATGGAGAGCCTCTGTTTTCCGACTTGTCGAATGATTTAAAGGATAGGGAATACACGTTTCAGTTCACCGAGGGGTTCTACGACCTCTGGTTGAAGGGGTTCGATATGGAAAGCCATCAGGCAATAATTCAAGGCGTTGAAAATTTTCTTGAGTCAGGTGACTATCGGTTAGGGCCCAGTCATCACACTAAACATAATGGATAGTGCCAGCGTGAGCTTGCAGTTACGGCTTGTTATTGAGAATAGGGAAGGATGAGATGAAGCTATATTTATTAGGATTCACGGTTAATTGTTTAGGTTTAGTAATTTTTGATGGGATAGTAGCGAGATGGTATTGATGAAAGTTGTTTATGATCTCAGGAAACAGGGATAGAATTGGTTTATGAAAGAAGATAAAGAAAAATTTGCAGCAAAATGCAGGATTAGTGGTGCCCCCATCGCTGAGTTCATTGATTTTGGTAGAATGCCGTTGGGAAATGGATTTCTCTCGGAAGAGGAGTTTGATGAAGAATACTTTTACAGTATGCGGGCAGGATTCTGCGAGGAGTCAAAAATGGTTCAGTTGATTGAGCAGCCTTCGCCAGAGCAGATGTTCCACGATCATTATGCTTTTTTCACTTCGACTTCCGCAGGGATGTGTCGGCATTTCCAGCAATTTGCAGACAATGTTCAAAATCGTTACCTTAACAATGATGGTGATGCTTTTGCGGTCGAAATCGGATCAAACGATGGAACCTTTCTCAGTTCAATTGCTGAAGCGGGAATCAAGCACCTTGGTGTCGAACCTTCTGCGAATGTTGCTGATGTGGCGCGTGAGCGCGGCATCCGAACAGTCAGCGAGTTTTTCTCTCCAGCGCTGGCGGAACAGATTTTGAAAGAGGATGGGCCTGCAAACGTGATTTCTGCGGCGAATGTCATTTGTCACATTCCCGACTTCAATGGGGTTCTTGCCGGTGTTGCTATCCTTTTGAAGAAGGGAGGCGCTTTTGTTTACGAAGACCCGTATTTGGGCTCCGTGGTGGAAAAGACTTCCTACGATCAATTTTATGACGAGCACGTATTTATGTTCAGTGCGCTTTCAGTAGCATATGCGGCTGAAAAGCACGGACTCGAACTGGTGGAGGTGGAACCACAGGCCACCCATGGTGGGTCGATGCGTTACACCATCTGCAGAAAGGGTGATCGTCCAGTTGGAAAGTCGGTTGAGGACGTGATGGCGAGCGAGTGCAGGATGGGCCTCGACAAGATGGCTGCCTACGAGCAATTTCGTCGTAATTGCGAAGAATCAAAGCGTCGTCTTTTGGAGGTTCTGGAAGAGATGAAGGCTAAAAACCTTGAGGTTGCCGGCTATGCTGCGACTTCCAAAAGCACGACCGTTTTCAATTACTGCGGAATCACCCGGGATCATCTTTCCTATATCTGCGACACTACGCCGATCAAGCAGGGAAAATTCAGCCCGGGCGCGCATATTCCCGTTGTTCCTTACGAAGTGTTTAAGGAAAACCCGCCGGCGTGTGCACTCCTTCTTGCTTGGAATCATGCAGAAGAGATCATGGCTAAAGAAACTGAATATACAGAAAATGGCGGGAAGTGGATCCGTTTCGTCCCGGAGGTGATCCTATCATGATTCTTTGTGCAAATCCTTCTGCGGGAGTTCAGAAACATCGGAAAGAGATTGATTCCGCGATTCGCGGCGTGATCGACGGAGGGCGCTATATTCTCGGTGAGGAAGTGTTAGGTTTTGAGCGAGAGTTTGCAGCCTATTGCGGCTCCAAGGAGGCGGTCGGAGTTTCCAGCGGAACGGACGGACTCGTTCTTGCCCTCATGGCTCTGGGGATCAGGCCGGGCGATGAGGTGATTACAGTAAGTCATACGGCCGTAGCTACGGTATCTGCAATCGCGCAGGCAGGTGCCTCTCCTGTTCTGATCGACATTGATTCGCAAACCTACACGATGAATCCCGCTCTGCTGGAGCAGGCGGTAGGTCCTCGGACAAAGGCGATTATACCTGTCCATCTTTACGGTCATCCGGTTAGTATGGAGGGAGTCATGGAGGTTGCTGCTCAACACGGGATCTCTGTGATTGAAGATTGCTCCCAAGCTCATGGAGCATTGTGGAGAGGGAAGAGGGTTGGCACGATCGGTGCGATGGGTGTTTTTAGTTGTTACCCTACTAAAAACCTTGGGGGGATCGGCGACGGAGGAGTCGTTGTCACTTCCGATTCGGCACTTGCAATACGGCTTCGGGAATTAAGGGAATATGGTTGGAGAGATCGATACAACAGTGCGATTCACGGAGTTAACAGTCGACTTGATGAGCTTCAGGCGGCAATTCTTCGAGTTCGACTTGATTACCTCGATGAGGATAATCAAAGCCGCCGGGATCTGGCGAAACGATACACTTCCAAACTCGGCGACCTTCCAATACGATTACCGTTAGCTGCCGATGACGTTGAAGTGGTTCAACATTTGTATGTGATCGAACTTGACGATCGTGACAGAATTCAACGACTGCTGGCCGAACAGGGTATCAATTGCATCGTCCATTATCCCTTTCCGGTTCATTTACAGGATGGCTATCGAAACCTGTCCCGTTGCCCCGAATCGCTGAGTAACACCGAACATGCTTCGAAAAGAGTTCTCAGTTTGCCAATATACCCTGAGCTAACCCTCCCAGAGCAGGATCAAGTCATCCGTTCGCTGAAAGAAGTCCTCGGCAAAGAGAAAGCCAGCCCCGTATGATTTCTGATCTCAACATAACCGAATTAAAAACGCATGGTGATGAACGGGGATTTTTTCGCGAGATCATTCGTGCGGAGGAGCAGGAGCCAAAATTCTTTGCCTCTCAGTTGAGTCATTCCCTCGTCCATACTGGCGTCACGAAAGGCTGGCATGGGCACCAAAAGTTTTCGCAATTGACCTATTTTGCGGCTGGTGCCGCAGTCGTAGTTTTTACGGACCGGCGACCGGAATCACCAACTTTCGGAGAATTTGTGGAACGACTAACGTCAGAGGTAATGAAGCCATGGGCAGCCGTCCATCCCCCTGGAGTGCTTCTTGCTTACCGTTGTACGCAGGGGCCGGCTCATGTGTTCTATGCCACCTCAGGGCCTTTTAATTTGGAGGAAGAAGTGAGGGTGGACCTTCACGATGAAACAATTAATTACAAGTGGGAGAAGTGGACCGTTGCTCGGTGACTAAGAACGACAATGGTTTTCTGAATTCCGACCGGACGGGGCGGTGATTCATCGACTGCAGCGACGCAGGGCAGAGTTACCTTTCCTCTAGGAATAATGAGAAAGTCTGCTAGGGAAATAACCAGCCACCGATGACTTCGGGATGATTCTCAGTTGAGCGTTTTTGTGCAAGGTATAATACTCCCATTTAAAGAGAAGAGAGTCTTCTAACGTTGGTAGTAAGTAAGAATTCAAGAGGGTAGTGCCCAGAGCGTGCTGATCGCCCAAATTCATGAAGGAACCGTCGAATGACAGTGCACCCGTGGTCCTTATCGTCGGGGCGACGGGAGGGATAGGTGAGCGGGTCACGAGAAACTGCGTGGAAAGAGGCTTCAAGGTTATTGCCGTAACAAGCAAAGAGTCGGGTGTTGAAGAACTGGGCCGACGTTACCCCGGGAGTGAGATTTGGGCCCTCGCTTTGGATCTGATGGATGCGGGCACGATCGACGAGTTTGCCCGGGAGATTGAGTCTCGCCAACTACCGATTGATTGGATCGTAGTCTGCTCCGGGTTCATCAGTACGGATGACGACTCGATGGAGAAAATTCAGAAAACGATTGGGGTGAACCTTATCGGACCCATTCTATTGTCTCATTGCTTGAAACACGGTCTCACTGGAAAAGGGGGCGTGATTGCGATTTCTTCGACTGCAAGCCTTAAGGGTAATCCGCGGTTTCCATACTATTCCGCCGCAAAGGCGGGTCTAAATATATTCATGGAAGCGCTTTCTAAATCATGGGGCGAAGCCGAAAAACGAGCAATCACGATTATACCCGGCGGGACGAACACGGCGATGCGGGAATATGTCGCCGGTGATGCCGGCTCGCAGCAGTCGCCCCAAATTGTTGCAGACGTCGTTGATGAAGTAATTTCGGATCGCGAGCGGTATCCAAATGGTTCACGGGTAATCGTCGTGAATGGGAAAGTCGATATCGAAAGGCTTGATCAATTTTGAAAGATGCCTGCTGACGAAAACGAAAAACACTGAGGAATGGCAATTAATATTTCAACTTATCATCGCCCTGAGTAACGATCGGATTTTGTGAACTCTATCCGTCGCAGAGATATCCAAACTTCAAAGTGAATTGAAAAATCGACAATTTGTTCGATCACAGATGGGAGTGTATCGGGATCTGTTGGGAAGCCTGATTAGGAGTTGTCTGCGTCAGATTAAATTGGGAAAACGCGTTCAGGCGAGATATTTCCAAGACGCCAGTTGCCCCTAAGGGCGGACCACAAAAAGGCGGGGCGCTTAATGCGGAATTCCCCCTATGATGCTGTTCAATCAAAGAATAGCGTGCCGTGTTCATCATAACCGTTTTAATTCCAAGGTTCTTCTTTCCTTCACATTTCAAGCACCACCACAAGAATTAGTTAACTATGGATACAATTGCAAAGCTTCGACATAACCGGCACTCTGTGAATTGCCACATGTGCAGGTCGGGCCGTTTGGTGAAGGTGCTGGATCTCGGTCACCAGCCGCACTCCGACGATTTCCTGTCGCCCGAGCGTCTCAATGAGGTTGAATTCTTCTATCCTCTCAAGCTAGTGTCGTGTGAGGATTGCGGTCTTCTCCAAATTGACTACTTCGTGAACCCGGAGATTTTGTATCAAACGAATTACGTCTATATGACAAGTGCAAACAATATTGGCGTTAAGCACTTTCATGCGATGGCTGAGTCGATCTCTTCACGATTCGAGTTTCCAAGAAATTCTCTTGCGGTGGATATTGGGAGCAATGACGGAACCCTGTTACAGGGTTTCAGGAAGGTGGGATTCGACATCCTTGGTGTCGATCCGGCAACGGATGTGTGCCGCATTGCTTCCGACAATGGTGTTCCTGTCATCGTGGACTTCTTCGGGAATGCAGTCGCTGAGAGGATCAGTAAAGAGAACGGCAAGGCGAAGGTGATCACCGGAACGAACGTATTTGCACATATGCATGAACTCGATTCCGCAACCGCGGGAATGGTGCACCTGCTCGACGAAGACGGCGTCCTCGTGATAGAGGCGCCTTTTGCAAAGGACATGATCGAGAAACTTGAATATGACACGATCTACCACCAGCACATCGGGTATATTTCGGTAAAGCCGTTGCAATCATATTTGGCAAGGTTTGGGTTGGAGATATTCGACGTAGAGCCCCAGGAGATTCACGGAGGTGTCTTGCGATACTTCGTGGGGCATCATGGGAAGCGCCCCGTCATGCCATCAGTTTCGTCATATATTGCGGAGGAAGAGGAGTTTGGTCTTTACGACAAGGAATCGCTAAAGAATTTTCAGGCTCGAGTGGAGAGGCAAAGAAGAGATCTCCTTGATCTCGTGAGGAGGTTGCGCGACGAAGGTAAGTCGATCGCTATCGTCTCCGCGCCCGCGAAAGGAAATACTCTCCTAAATTACTGCAATATTGATACATCGCTCGTCGAATTTGCGACTGAGCATAACCTTCTTAAGGTTGGCAAATATACGCCGGGAACCCATATTCCTATCTTCTCTGACTCCGAGTTGCTGGTTCGAAGGCCTGACTATGCGATTATTCTTGCCTGGAATTTCGCCGATCAAATTATGGAGAAGTTATCGGAATACCGGGAAGGCGGAGGTCAGTTCATTATTCCGATACCGGATCCAAAGATTGTAAACTAAATATGACAAAAATCGAAAATTTTGAAATACGAGAGCTCAAACCCGCTTTCGTTGATGACAGAGGTGAAATCTTTGACCTCGTTGAGGAAAATGTCGGGCATGTTGGATTGATCACCTTTACCGCGGGTTCGGTGCGGGCGAGGCATTACCATCTCGTGTCCGCCCAATACAGCTACGTTTTAAACGGCGAGATAGAATTGACGATCTCTGAGATCGATGGAAGTAATGAGGAAAAATATCTCATGAAACAGGGAACGTATGTGAGAATTCCACCCGGGATCGTACATGTCTATCGAGCGGTCACAGATGCCTCAATCGTTGATGCGAACACCTTGAGCCGAAAGGACGAGGCGTATGAAGATGATACGGTGAGGGTGTAGTGTCTGTTTCCGCTGAATGGCGGAAATTGCCTTTCCTTCTTTTTACTTTGGTGGATCAACAGGCAAATTCCGATCCTTCTGTGTGATTTCGTTTCAAGACTTCGGCGGTAGCGACATCTCCCGTTACGTTTAGAGCATTGTCTATCAGGGAAGTAGGTGGAGAAGTCTTCCCGGTTTTCGACGTTGTCGGCTGAGGCGAGGTTCTGGCGCCGTTCTTAAGTCTAGCTAGGACTTTTGCCTCCCAATTCTTTTTGATTGGTTTCCGAGAATCTGTTTTTAAGAGTATCGGGGAAATAAATTAGTGGCGATATAGTATCATGAAGAGACTTCTGAAACAGGTTATACCCCCTTTCCTTTGGGATATGGCACGCAGGAAACTCACTGCTGCCCCTGTAAGGGTCACCTACGAAGGACGTTTTGAATCTTTTGAAGAAGTAGCGAGGAAGTATCATGACTTTACGAGCTATCATTCGTCAGTCTCCGAAGAGGCCGAACTGGAGGAAGGTAGGAAGCGATTGCGTCGATTTGAGAGCGGCAAGGCGCCGGAAGATACGGTTACCTTGCCTCGCCTGAATTTTCTTCCAACACTTCTCAGTGCTTATCCAGGAGAGAAGACGGCGATTTTAGATGTCGGTGGTGGGTTAGGCATTTCCTTCCTGGATCTCAAATTTTCGTTGCCCCAACGAGATTTCACGATGACGGTTCTTGAACTTCCTTCAATGATCCAACGCGGGAGCGATCTGTTCGAAAACTACCCGGAGATCGATTTTTCGTCTTCTTTATCCGATGAAGGGAGAGGAATCGACGTAGTGCATTTCGGAAGCTCTCTCCAGTATTTTGAAGATTATCAGGGAATTCTGAAACGGGTGGCAGATTTGCATCCTGACCTGATCGTGATTTCAGATACAACAATGGGCGATGCAGACTCGTTCGTTGCCGCGCAGGTAAATATGGCGGAGCGAGTTATCCCCCGAATGGTTTTCAATCGCAAGGAGTTGGAAGGAATATGCGCAGACCAAGGATATGACCTTGTTCATCGTTCAGTAAACTATTCACAGGGATTGTCGTTTTCAAACTACGACGCTCCGGTTTCAGAAACTCGTCATTGGAATCTTGTGTTTCAGAGGATTCTTGAATAGAGGGTAACTTCCCTGAGCCCAGAATCAGGCAATGCGAGCCGCCATGTCAAGCACCCCTCGTCATTTGGTAAAAGAAATGCCTACGATTACGATAGGAGTGACGACCTATGACCGGCCGGATTTCCTGAGGGAATGCCTCAATTCCATCTTAGCGCAGACCTACGAGAATTTTGATATCATTATCGCCAACGATTTTACCGAGACTCCCGTAACCTTCGAATCCCTTGGAATGGAGGAGGACTCAAGAATCGAGATTATTAATCACGAGAGGAATATCGGGGCTTATCAGAACAACTATTTCCTTATTGAAAAAGCTGCTGGTGACTGGTTTACCTGGTTGGCCGACGATGACTTAATGCATCCTAAGTTTCTCGAATTGGCTTGCGAAGCTCTCGTCGATTCTGACGCACTGTCGTTCTTCTGCGGGTATGCTGCAGCAAATAATCCAGACGGAATATTTGAGGCGATCGACGAACCTTATGGCTCCCTGTCGAACATGAACGGGCCAGAGTTCATTGGAAAATACGCTGATCGAACGATTCGGGCGGTGGGTTCCTATGGGGTATACAAACGGAAGATCATTCCAGCGATCAGTAAGGCCCCACGCTTTGGGACTGGATTGGCGGTCTATGTCGATACGTATATCCCTGTAATCGCGGCGTCGATGGGACCGGTCGCGTATCGTGATGTTGACTTGATATTCTTGCGTGATCACACCGGGTCGCAGTCGGCAAGTTCCAGCAGACTCGGTGAATATGCATCTGCGCAGCAGGATTTTTTGGAAGAGTTTCGCAGGAGATGTGAGGAAATGGTAAGTCGAAAAGTGTTTGAAGGATGGTGTGCGAGTTTTTTGTGGTGGTTTGCACAGGATGACTGGCATGTTGCCAAGAGGGGGGCTGACAGTGTTGCGCAGCGTATCGCTTATTTCACACGATGCTTTTGGGCTTTGCTCCGTCACCATGCGGGAATGCGTGTGCCTTTGTCTCTCTACTTCAGAGTTTCTGCAATGGTAGTTCTTGATGCGTTACGGGAATTGGCGACGACTGCGCGGGGCCGAAAATGCTCTCGGTCATGAGCGGAACGGGAAAATGAAAGGGCTGATACATATTGGGGCGAACAAAACGGCGAGTACGCTCCTGCAACGGCGCCTCTTCGCGAAACATCCTGCCATCGCCTACCTTGGGGAGGACTGCGCTGATTTCGACGGCATTGGGAAAGAGTTGGAAACCCTGATCCAGAGAGATGACTCCTATTTTGATGAGAGAAGTGCTGAGGAGCTTTTTCGCCGTCGAGCCGAAGAGCCAGGACGCAGTGTGCTGGTGTTTTCGAGTGAAGATATTCTCACTGCTCGTCATCCATCGGTGTGCGCCACTCGGCTGAAGAGGTTGATGCCAGATGCTAAAGTGGTCCTCGTGGTTCGAAATCAATTAAGCACCTGGCCCTCGTGGTATATAAATCACGGCGCATATTTGAAGGGAGTCCCGAAACGCTACTGGAGACGGCACGTGAGATTTGAGGAATGGTTGGATTATTGTTTTGCGTTTCCTGATCAAACTCCGGTCGAAGCGATGAATTACTGGAGACATTGGGAGACTTTTGCGAAAGCCTTCGGACGTGAACAGATAAACGTGCTTCTTTATGAAGATCTGATTAAGGACCCATCGGCCTACTACGGGCAATGGGCTGAGCTTCTTGGATTGCCAGCTGCGGAAGTCGCCGCTCAGTTGACAGGTAAGCGTGAACGTAATCGCTACAGTCATCGCCGCTTCTGTTTTGATCGATGGAAAGCATCGATACCTCTGTCAGAAACCTTTTTGGAATCTCTTCTCTCATCATGGATGGATCGAGGAGCGCCCGCCGAGACAGTTCTTCCTCCAGAAAAAGAGAAAGATATTCGCAACTACTATGCCGCCGGAAACCGATCCCTCGAGGAAATGACCGGTCTTCCCCTGGCACAGAATGGGTACCCAGTTTAATTGAAACTTATGAGCAAGAAAATACTAACAAGAGAAGAATTCGAAACCCTGCGGATTGAGTCTGCGCAGGAAATGAAGAAAGACACCGAATTGCGCAAGCGAGCACTTGAAATCAAGGTGCAGGCCGGTCACGAGTACTATTGGGTTCATCAAATGAACTGGATGGGCGAACCTTGCCTTCAGCTGCCCCAGGATCTATTTGCTTTTCAGGAGGCAATCTACAACTGCAAACCCGACTACATTGTGGAGTGCGGTGTGGCCTGGGGAGGGACCTTGTTGTTCTACGCATCTTTGCTGAACCAGTTGGGAGGTAAGAAGGTGATCGGAGTGGATATATTTATCCCGGAGGATCTTCGCGAACGCCTTGCATCAAAGGTTCCTTATCCTGGTGCAGTGGAATTGATCGAGGGTTCATCGGTGGATGAGGAGACCGTTCAGAAGGTTCGGAGCCTCATTAAGGAGGGCTCTCGCGTCATGGTTATTCTTGACTCTCATCACACTCACGATCATGTGCTCAAAGAATTGGAGTTCTATGGGCCTCTTGTGAGCCCAGGTTGCTATTTAATTTGTGGTGACACGATTATCGATGAACAGCCTCCTGCGGATAAGCGTCCTCGCCCCTGGGGATCTGGTAATAATCCAGCAACTGCGCTGAGAGAATTTCTTTCCGGAAGAGATGATTTTGAGGTCGATGAAATCATCGAGAACAAGTTATTGCTGAGCAATATGCCCGGTGGTTACCTGAGGAAGAAAACCTAAACCATCCGACGTTAGACTTTTATGAGTTCACTTCAAAACATCCAGATGGCGGGGCCGTCCATCACTGAGCACGAAGCGCGAGTGGTGGCTGATTGTATGGCGAATGGCTGGTTTAACTACGATTATGTAGAGCGATTTGAAAGAGAGTTTGCTCGTTATCACGGACGAGAGTTTGGTTTGATGACTCCGAATTGCACGAGTGCGATTCACCTTCTCCTTCTCGGCTTGGGAATCGACGAGGGTGATGAAGTTATCGTCCCGGAATGCACATGGATCGCGTCAGCGGCGCCAATCACCTACCAACGAGCAAAGACTGTTTTTTGTGACATTGAAGAGGAGTCTTGGTGTCTTTGTCCGGATGCGCTCAAGCGTACTATTACTGACAAAACGAAAGCGATTATTGCGGTGGATCTATTTGGAAATATGCCTCAGATGGATGAATTGCAGAGACTCGCCAGTGATGCAGGGATCGAATTTATCGAGGATGCTGCGGAGGCGGTGGGTTCGACATACCGGGGGAAGCGGGCAGGAGGCTTCGGTGTAGGATCTGTCTTTAGTTTTCACCGAACGAAAACAATCTGTACGGGAGAAGGCGGAATGTTGCTGATAGACGACCCGGATCTCTACAAACGGTGCCAACTCCTTCGCGACCATGGGCGTGGGCCTAATACCAAGCCTTACTTCAACGAAGAGGTCACACCGAAATATATGCCTTCCAATCTGCAGGCGGCGATGGGCTGGGCACAGTTTGAAAGGATCGAGGAGCTCGTAGGAATGAAACGGGAGATTCTACGGAAATATCGTGAGCGCCTGGAGCATTTGCCTGGTGTTCAGTTCAATCCTGAACCTTCTCACATTGTGAACGGAGCCTGGATAACAGCAGTGGTTTTGGGAAAGGAACTTGGGATCGAAAAGGAGACTGCTATCAAGCGACTTGCTGAAAGCGGAGTTCCTTCCCGACCGTTTTTCTATCCGCTTTCTTCGATTCCCGCTTTCCCGGGACGCGAAGAGGAAGGTCGAGAGAATTCACCTGTCGCCTATGACATCTCTTCACGGGGGATTAACCTGCCTGGATCCTTCACCCTGACGGATGATCAAATTGAATTTGTCTGTGATGGAGTGGAGAAACTTGTAAAAGGATGAGTTCTGTCTGGGATGGGAAGAGAGTTACTGTCACCGGAGGTGCGGGATTCATCGGCAGCAATTTGGCTATTCGTCTCTGCGGCGAGGGTGCTGAAGTGACAATTGTTGATAACCTGAGTCCGCAGGCCGGGGGAAATCCAGCCAATCTTGAAGGGTTTCAGAGTAGACTCACCTTCCTGGAGGGGAACATTCAGAATCCGGATGTCGCGACGAGGGCCGTTGAAAATTCCAATGTTGTGTTCCACTGTGCGGCACTTTCGTCTCATTCGGGTTCGCTCAGTGATCCGATTGGCAACATCAACACAAATTGTGTCGGAGCGATCCAACTCCTGGAAGCGGCAAAAGAATGCAATCAAAGCTGCAAATTCGTCTTTGTGGGGACGACGACTCAACTCGGAAAACTGGTTTATCAACCTGCTGACGAGGATCATCCCGAGTTCCCTCTCGATATTTATTCAGCAAACAAATGTGCTTCGGAAAAATACGCTCTGATCTATTCACGAAAATTCAATCTGCAGACCACTGTGGTAAGGCTCCCAAATGTTTATGGCGAACGGGCGGCGATTCACAGTCCTGAGTATACCTCCAACAACTATTTTCTTGGCTTGGCGTTGACCGACCAGAAGATAACTCTTTTCGGAGGCGGCGGTCAGCGAAGAAATTTTCTGTATGTAGGCGACGCAGTTGAAGCTTTGATGTGCGCGGCGATCCAGAAAGAGAGTTTGGGTAAGGTCTATCTTGCGGTCTCTGATGATCATATTTCAGTGAAAGAGATGGCCGAAGCAATTGTTGCCGAATGCGGTTCAGGGAATGTGGAAGAAATACCTTACCCGGAAGAAAGCCAGCCTCTCGAAGTAGGGGACGCTATCTTCACCAATAAGAAAATCAAAGCCGAACTCGGTTGGAGTCCCGCAACTCCCCTTTCTAGAGGACTGGAGAGAACTTGTGAATTCTACCGCCCAAGATTGAGCGATTACATCAAATCAGAATGAAAATTGTAGTAACTGGGGCATTGGGTCACGTTGGATCAGCCCTGATTCGATCCTTACCGTTTAGCTTTCCGGGCCTTGAACTGGTGATGGTCGACAATCTGTTGACGCAGCGGTATTCCTCTCTCTTTGATCTTCCTCGCGGGGCTCAGTATCGGTTTGTGGAGGCGGATGTATCGCAAGCTGATCTGGGCGAACTTTTCGACGGAGCTCACGCGGTGATTCACCTCGCTGCGATGACGGAGGCTGCGGGAAGCGTTGGAAAGGCAGAGGAAATAGAAGCGAACAATTTCAGGTCAACGGTTCGTGTCTCGGAAGCTTGCGTTGCAACAGGAGCCAGGCTCATCGCGCTCTCTTCTACTAGCGTCTATGGGACAGAAAAAAGCATTGTTGCGGAGGATTGTGGGCCAGAAGACCTTAGTCCGCAGAGCCCCTACGCCGAGACGAAGTTGAGAGAAGAGCAGCATGTGCAAAGTCTGTGCGAAGCAGAAGGACTCAAAGCAGTGATTTGTAGATTCGGAACCATCTTTGGTTTTTCGGAGGGGATGAGGTTTCATACCGCTGTGAACCGGTTCTGCTGGCAAGCCGTAATGGGAACACCTCTGACTGTCTGGAAAACAGCCTACGACCAAACTCGTCCCTATCTGGATTTATCAGATGCCTGCCGGGCCCTTCCGTTTCTGATTCGAGAAGATCTGTTTGACGGACGGATCTATAACGTGCTTACGCTGAACACGACCGTCGGTGATATTGTGGAGACAATACGAGAGTTTGTTCCCGAAGTGCAGGTTGATCTTGTCGAGAGTCCAATCATGAATCAGCTCTCCTACGAAGTGTCCCGTCAACGATTTGAGAACGAGGGGTTTCAATTTGCCGGCGATCTCCGTAGAGGGGTTGCGCGGACAGTTGGGTTGCTGCGAGGCGCGAACAGCACGGGGTAAAAACTGATTTCGGAATCCCTGTTATTGAAAAACTAAATACCTGATACGCATGAAATTAATCGCCTGGTTAAGAGATCTGATTTTCAGGATTGCCGAGATACAGTCCAGAATTCACAAGATTCAGGAAGCGCTTGGGAGGATTGAGAGCCGACAAGTGTATGATGAGCATTACCCGGCCCTCGCGGAATGTGAATTCCAAACGTTTTCGCAATGGGGCGAAGACGGGTTTATTCAAGCACTTCTGCGGGAGATTTCGATTGAGAGGGAAATCTTTGTGGAATTCGGAGTAACGAATTACAATGAGTCAAATACACGGTTTCTGCTGGTCAACAATAATTGGTCAGGCCTCGTTATTGATGGTGGTCAGGATTACATCGACTACATCAAAAATGATTCCATCTATTGGCAGCATAATCTGAAGGCCGAGTGTCATTTCATCACCCGGGATAACATCAATGAAATTTTTCGTTCCAACGGAATAGTGGGAGAAATCGGGCTGCTCTCCGTGGATATCGATGGGAATGATTACTGGGTCTGGGAGGCAATCGATTCAATTTCCCCTGTGATCGTGGTCGCGGAATACAATGCGGTTTTTGGCGATCGGCACGCGTTGAGTGTTCCCTATCGCGATGATTTTCGGAGAGAAGAAGCACACTATTCCCACCTTTATTTTGGTGCTTCCTTGAAGGCATTGATCAAACTCGGCAAACAAAAAGGGTACACGTTTGTGGGAACGGCTTCGAACGGATGCAATGCATTCTTTGTTCGGGATGATCAGGCTGAGAAAGTTCTCGCGAAATTTGATGGTCCCTGGGCATACCCGTCTCTGGTAAGGGAATCACGGAACGAACAGGGCGCATTATCCTTTGTTGCAGGAGGTGATCGTGGCCGACTGATTGAAGATCTCCCCTTAATCGATGTGGAGACAGGCAAGGACGTATCCCTGAAGGATTTTCCTGAGCTTTTTTCACGGGAGTGGTCGGAAGGGAAGAAGGTGAGCGCATGAGAATTGCTTTTGATCAGCAGGTCTTCCTTCTTCAGAAGTATGGCGGGATCTCCCGGTATGTGTGTAGCGTGGCGGAGCAGTTGGCGCGACTCCCCGACGTATCTCCGAAAATTTTTGCTCCTATCCATACGAACCGCTGCCTTCGAGGAGAGGAGGGTCAGTCAGGTCGGAAACTCTTTTTGCCGCAGATCCCCAACAAACTGTTCCGAGCTGTATCCGCGGTGAGTAGCAGAATTGCAGAATCCCAAATTGGTCGATTTCGCCCTGACATTTTTCATGAGACCTACTTCTCGGACGATGGCATTGCAGTGAAGGGTTCGAAAAGGGTGCTCACGATGTATGACATGATTTTTGAGCGATTTCCGGAGCTGTTCGGAAGTGAGAACAAGACGACAGAAGCAAAGAGACACTCTGTCAGTCGAGCTGACTTGGTGATTTGCATTTCGGAGAGCACGCGTCGTGATCTCCTCGAGATTTTCGATATTCCGAGAGAAAGGACTGCCGTCGTGCATCTGGGAGTAGACCACAAAACTTTTTTCTCGAAGGATGGCCCGAAACAAGAGAGCGAAGGAAAACCCTATCTAATGTTTGTAGGTGGCCGGGACTACTACAAGAATTTCTCGGGTCTCCTTGAGGCATTTGGAAATTCGAATACTTTGCGAAACAATTTTGATCTGGTTTGTTTCGGGGGCGGCGAAATTACCGCCGCAGAGAAAAAACAGATCGTTGATTCGAATATTCCCCTCTCTCAGGTGAAATATTTCTCGGGAAGCGATGAGTCTTTGGCTGATCTCTATCGAGGTGCTTCTGCGCTGGTCTATCCGTCCCTCTATGAGGGGTTCGGGCTCCCTCTCCTTGAGGCGATGGCATGTTCCTGCGCCGTGGTCTGCACTCAATCAAGTTCATTGCCTGAAGTTGGGGGAGATGCGGCAAACTATTTTGAGCCGGGCAATGCGGAAAGCCTGACAAATGCGATAGAGAGGGTGGTCGAGTCAGGATCCTTTCGCGACGATCTTGTCTCGAAGGGGATTGAGCGTTCCCGGGGATTTACCTGGGAGAAGTGCGCGAAGGAGCATTTTTCTAACTATCATAATATTTTATGAAAAAAGCGCTGATCTGCGGGGTTACCGGCCAGGATGGAGCCCTCCTTGCCAAACTTCTCGTAGAGAAGGAGTACGATGTCTATGGCACTTCGCGCGATGCGCAGGTCGCTAATTTGGGTAAGCTGCAGCGATGTGGAGTATACGAAAAAGTCCCGGTGCTTTCGATGGTCCCGACGGATTTTCGAAATGTCTTGAATGTCCTGACGAAAGTCGATCCTGATGAGCTCTACCTCTTGTATGGACCAAGTTCTGTTGGGCTCTCGTTCGATCAGCCCGCAGAGACAATTGAGACAATTGTTTCGGGAACGTTGAATGTGCTTGAAGCGGTGCGTCACTTGGGACAACCGATTCGAATCTACAACGCGAGTTCAAGCGAATGTTTCGGCGATGTGCCTGCGGATCCAGCCGATGAGACGACCCCGTTTCACCCGAGGAGTCCATATGGGGTCGCGAAATCCTCCGCGCATTGGCTGGTCGCCAACTACCGCGAAGCCTACCAGCTTTATTGCTGCAACGGGATACTGTTCAATCATGAGTCGCCTTTGCGGCCCTCTCGTTTTGTCACCCGCAAGATCGTTAGCGCTGCGTGTCGTATTCACGCCGGTTCCGATGAGCGCCTTGCGCTTGGGCGATTGGATGTGACGCGCGATTGGGGGTGGGCCCCGGATTTTGTCGACGCCATGTACCGGATGCTGCAAAAGGACGCTCCGGAGGACTATGTAATCGCAACCGGGGTGGATCATACCCTGGAGGAGTTTGTCTCCGGTGTCTTCTCCTTTCTTGGGATGGAATACAAAGAGCATGTGGATGTGGATGCCGAGTTTTTTCGTCCTTCTGAAATTTCACGAAGTGTTGGCAATCCGGCAAAGGCGGCGAAAGAACTGGACTGGCGAGCTTCCGTTTCCTTTGCTGAAATGATCGCTCGTCTTGTCGAAGCGGAACAGGCGGCGCCGGGCGAATCGTCTTCTGCGCAGTAAGCAACACTGAAATATTTCCAAATGGACCAATCTCCGTTCTTCAGCATTATCACCTGCACTTATAATTCCGCGAAAAGCCTGGAGTCCTGTGTCCGTTCGGTGCAGGAGCAGAAATTCACAAACTATGAGCATATCTTCGTCGATGGCTTCTCCACTGACTCGACCGCTGAGATTATTCAAAAGTATTCTGCAAGTGCCCCCGACAAGGTGCGGTTTCATCAGGCTCCGCCGGCGGGAGTGACGGGGGCCATGAATGAGGGGATCGAACTGGCGAGGGGCCAGGTGATCCTTCACCTTCACGGGGATGATCGTTTATCGGATGAGAACGTGCTTCAGGAGGTCTTCGAACAGTTTCAGGAACAGGAGTGTTCAGTGCTGGTGGGCAATTGTCGGCTGACCGGACATCCCTCCATCTCCTACACCTGGCCGGAGAGTCGTTGGAAACGGTGGTTCACCATGAAATGCATTCCCGTTCTCATGTTTTACACAAATCCGATTGCTCATCCTTCCACCTACGTGGCAAAGAGTGTTTTCGAGCGAAATGGCGTGTTTGATGAGCAATATCACGTGGTCATGGACTATGACTTCTGGTTCAGGATTTTGAATAAAGAGAGCGTCCATACCCTGGATCGAATTCTCTCGGTCTATCACTTCCACGAGGATACGATTTCGACGAGGCAGATGAAATTGGGTCTGGAAGAGATTGATTTGATCCGGAGAAAGTATCGGAGTTCCTATCCCCTCGCCTATCTGGTAAACGTCGTTATGTTGCGGCCCCTTCTGTGGCTGAAAAGAGTCGCCCGCTTCGGAGCGTCTGCAGGGGGGAAGAAAGTGGAAGTCCAATCATGATTCGAGAATTAGCCAGGAAAATTTTATCGAGGGTCTCCCGGTCTGCTGACGCGGCTTCCCCCAACCGGGAATGCAGCGAGTACGAAGTCAATAACTGGATCCTTTCGGAGTTTGTACTCAAGCGACTCGTCCCTGTTGTCGGTGTTCATCCCTATCCATTGAACGAGTTGATGCTCATGGCAGGCTCAGTTTGCCGGTTTCGTCCCACTCATCTATTTGAGTGGGGGACGAATATCGGGGCTTCGGCGAGGATTTTTCACGAAACGGCCCGGCATTTTGGAATACCAGTGGAGATTCACTCGGTCGATTTGCCTCCCGATGTCGAACACGTGGAGCAGCCCGGAAGGACTCGGGGGAGACTTGTGAGGAACAAGACGGGCGTCACGCTGCACCTCGGTGATGGATTGGAGACCTCGCTATCGATTGTCCGCACGATGCCACCGGGAGGGCGGCCACTCTTTTTCGTGGATGGTGATCACAGTTATGAATCTGTCCGGAGCGAGCTTGCAGGGATTTTAGATGCAGTAGAGCATCCCGTTGTCATCCTTCACGACACGTTCTACCAGTCCGATGAATCGGGATATAATATCGGACCGTTTGAGGCCGTCAGGGATGTTTTGAGCGAGCAGGATGAGTCGAGGCGCCTTCGCTCCCTATCAACCAACACGGGATTACCGGGGATGACTGTTGTTTACACCGAGGCCCCTGTATCATCGACCAGCGGGAAGTGATTTCAGCCTTCATGCGCTGACCCTCTGCGGCGCTGTCACCTCAATTCTATGGAATCATCTGTCATTGTTGGCTTGTCGGGGGGACTTGGGAATCAACTGTTTCAGTATGCGGCCGGTCGCGCTCTTTCTCAGAGACTTGAGGTGCCATTGCTTCTCGATCTGGCCTGGTTTCAGGGGCAGGAAAAGAGGCACTATGCGTTGGACCCCTTCGCGATTGAGGCGAGGGAGCGAATTCCACTGATAAAGCTGCCTGCGATCTTCAGCCGGGTGTCACGCAGATGGGCGCGTAAGAGATTTGGCGTGGAAGTGTTTCGAGAAAGGCATTTCCAATTCGAAGAGTCTTTCCGGGAATTGAAGAGCCCTGTCTACCTCGAAGGATACTGGCAAAGCGCGAGATATTTTCAATCCTGCGAAGAGGGCATACGGAGGGAACTGTCTCTCGTCGAGGCGCTTCCGGAGAAGTGCCATCCGATCCGGGATTTAATCCTGAAGAGTGATGCAATTTGCCTCCATATCAGACGAGGCGATTATGTGAGTGAGCCGACCACCGCGTCGGTTCACGGGACCTGCTCGATTGAGTATTATGAGAAGGGGTTATCAATGCTGCTTGCTGATCTTTCCGATCCCCATTGCTTTCTGTTTTCGGATGACCCGCAATGGGTAAAAGAAAATCTTTCGATGCCGGTTCCAATGACAGTCGTTGATGTAAATAGCTCAACGGAAGCCCACTGGGATCTTGACTTGATGAAATTGTGCCGGCACTTCGTGATCGCGAACAGTTCGTTGAGTTGGTGGGGGGCGTGGCTGTCAGACAATCCGACAAAGACGGTCATCGCGCCTCAACGCTGGTTTCAGTCCCGCGAAGTTTCGACGGATGACTTGATCCCTGACTCGTGGCAGCGAATCTGAACGGGCAAAAATTTAGATTTAATGAAGTGGGGAAAAGTTCATGAGTATTGAAGGAAAAAAGGTTTTAGTAACGGGGGCTGATGGGTTCATCGGAAGTCACCTTGTCGAGGCGCTTCTACTTCGAGGCGCTCGAGTCAAGGCGTTCGTTTTCTACAACTCTTTCAATTCCTGGGGATGGCTCGATTCACTCTCTCCCGAAAAGTTGAAAGAGATCCAGATATTCGCAGGCGATATTCGTGATCCAAATGGTGTCGCCGAAGCGATCAGGGGATGCGATGCGGTTTTTCACCTTGCTGCGCTGATTGGAATTCCTTTCTCGTATCATTCGCCTGAAACTTATGTGGATACGAATGTGAAGGGCACGCTCAATGTTCTCCAGGCGGCAAAGAATCAGGGGACGGAGAAGTTGATCGTGACTTCCACCTCGGAAGTATACGGGACGGCTCAGTACGTGCCGATCGACGAAAAGCATCCCCTTCAGGGGCAAAGTCCCTACAGCGCGACGAAGATAGGGGCAGATCGGTTGGCCGAATCATTTCACAAATCTTTCGGACTTCCGGTGACTATCTTTCGTCCCTTTAATACCTACGGGCCGAGACAATCGGCGAGGGCATTTATTCCCACGATCATTACGCAGCTTCTCGCTGGTCAGTCAGAGGTCAAACTGGGGAGTCTTTCTCCTACTCGTGATCTCAACTTCGTGTCGGATACGGCCGAGGGATTTATCGCCGCGATGGAATCCGACCAGGTAGCGGGTGAAGAGATCAATCTTGCATCGGGGGAGGAGCATTCCATTGGCGATGTAGCCCGGGAACTCATTCGCCAAATCAACCCGGACGCGACAATCGTTACAGACTCAGACCGGATGCGACCGAAGGATTCGGAGGTCGAAAGGCTTCTGGGATGCAATCAGAAACTTCGTCAGCTTACCGATTGGTCTCCGAAAGTTTCTTTGTCAGAAGGGCTCAGGGAAACGATCGACTGGTTTCGATTGCCAACGAATCAGGCCCGGTATAAAGCCGGAATCTATAATGTTTAGAATGAAAGTCAGAGTATGAGAGCCGTCATTCTTGCTGGAGGGAAGGGAACACGTCTTCGCCCTTACACAATCAGTTTGCCTAAACCGCTGGTGCCGATCGGAGAGGATATGCCGATTATCGAGGTGATCATTAAGCAGTTGGTGAAGTCAGGGTTTACCCGTTTGACTTTTGCGGTGAATCACAAGGCCAGCCTTCTTCAGGCCTACTGTGGAGACGGATCCCAATGGGGCGTTTCTATCGACTACTCGCTCGAGGACAAGCCATTGAGCACGATTGGTCCGCTCACACTGATCGACGATTTGCCGGAAGACTTTCTGGTAATGAATGGAGACGTCCTTTGTGATCTGGACTTCAGTGAATTCTATCGAGCTCACGTCGAGAAGGGCAACGAGGTCACTGTTTCATCGTATCAACGTTCGGTGCCGAGTGATTTCGGGGTCATTGAAATTGGGGAAGGTGGGCAAATCTGCGGATTCAGAGAGAAGCCGGAGTTCCACATGGACGTCAGCATGGGGGTCTACTGTATCAATCGCTCTGTCGTAGCAGCATTAGCGCGAGGGGAGAGTTACGGTTTCGACAATCTCATGATTGACGGTATCCGCGATGGGATGAAGATCGAGGCCGTTCCCTATCAGGGATATTGGCTCGATATTGGGAGGCCGGATGACTACGAGTCGGCCAATCAGCAGTTTGCCGAATTGAAGGAGCGCTGGGGACTGTAAATCAAACTTTCCACATTTCGTGAAAGAAACCGTTCTTGTTACCGGCGCTGCGGGATTTACCGGTCAATATCTCCGACGCGCGCTTGGCGCTTGCGAATCCTGTTCCGTGATCGGCACGAGTCGAAAGACGGTGCCCGGGTTGGAGGTTTGTGATCCGGGAGAGGTTGATCAGGTCAAAGAGGTGCTGGATCGGACCAAGCCAGTTAGGATCTACCACTGCGCAGGAACTTTCAGCAATCATTGGGAAACGGATATACTGGCAAATGTTGAGGCGACCCGGAATCTTCTTGAAGCCGCCGTGCAGTGCGCGTCAGTGAAGCGGATACTCTTGATCGGAAGCGCGGCTGAATACGGGTCCGGCAAATCGGGTGCTATTTCAGAGCGGGAATCTCTGAATCCGATGTCCATCTACGGAATCACAAAGGCAATTCAGACGCTTCTGATGAAACATTATGTTGAACTGAGAGGATTGGACATTGTTCTCGCCCGAACTTTCAATCTCTATGGAACCGGGATATCCCCCGAGTTGTTTCCGGGAAGAGTCCAGCATCAGATCGATGCGGTCCGCGGAGGTGAAAAAGAGTATGTTGAAGTTCGTTCACTCCGTTCCAGTCGCGATTATATTCATGTCGAAGATGCGGTCGAAGCCTACATCCGGATTATGAATTTCGGAAATCGCGGAGAGATCTACAACGTGGGGAGCGGGTATCCGAAACCGATTTTCGAGTTGTTGGAAGAGATGCTGGACGGAGTTGAATTCGGGATGGAAAAAGTTAGAGCGACGGATGAAGCGAGCGCGAGCGAGGAGAGTGCATCCTTTGCTAATATCGAAAAGCTGTCTCGCCTGCCGGTTTTGGAGAGCTGGTGAACGCGTTTTGGACGATCCCACCATCGACCGAAATCCTGATAATTAATGAAAATATTGATCACCTGCCCCACCTATCCGCCGCTCAACAGCGGATTAGGAAATGTGGTAGAAAGGCAGGCGAAGGCATTGGTCGACGAGGGCTGCTCCGTGGTCGTGGCGACAGGTGGCGCGGAGCGCAAGAGTCGCGAGGACCCTGCTTCGGGCGCTTCCGTAGAGGAGTTCAACGTGACCGGTGCCGATTGGGTCCTGCAGCCCCTGAAGGGCGAAGTGGGAGCCTATCTCGATTTTCTAAAGAATAGTGACTTCGATGTCATTCTTCTCAATGCCTGGCAGACCTGGTCGACCGATGTGGCCCTGCGAAATCTTGATCAGATTGCAGGACGAGTCATTCTCTACAGCAATTGCGTTTCGACAAATCTGTTTGTTCCCACCCAGCCACTTAGATCTCTGGCCCGTTATTTAGCGTGGAGACCCTATTGGTTCCGAATGGGAGCGGTGATGAGGAAGTTGGACGGGATGATTTTTGTTTCCGAAGGAGGGTGCGACTCCCGATTCGATGACTTGCGGCTGGCTCAGCGATTGAACCAGCCGTTCTCCATTGTGCCAAATCCTCTATCGATTGAGGCAGCGGAAAGACTGGATGCTGAAGTAATCGGAGATCGTCATCAATTGATGGCGGTTGGATCCTATGACTGGTTCAAGGGACACGATTTTGTTCTGCGTTGCTATGCGAAATCCACGGCGAAGAATCGGATCAAGCTCAAAATTTTCGGTCAGAGATTTACGGCGTACACGAAGAGGCTGCGATTGCTCGCGAAACGGCTGGGGCTCAAAGACGAGTTCGTCGAATTTCATGAGAACACGCCTTCTTCTGTGTTATTGGATGAATACTCGCGATCTTTGATGCTACTGTCAGGATCGCACACGGAGTGCCAGCCTCTCGTTCTTCTCGACGCGATGGCTAACGGGACACCGTTCGTGGCGCGAGCGAGAGGTTGTATTCCTTTTCTTGCCGGCGGAGTCGCAGTAGGATCTGAGGCCGAGGCGATTCAGGTCATTGACAGACTTCTGAAAAGCGGTTCAGAGCTCACTTCATTGGGCTTGGAAGGGATCGTGGCCGCAAAAGAGAACCATCATCCTGACGCTTTCGGAGAAAAGCTCCTCGCTGCAATTTCTCCTCTCTCATAGCCGGTCATGATTTCTAACAGGGAAGTTTCCTCCACGGAAAGTGAGGTTGAGCCATTTGTCTCGTTGGGAATGTCAGTCTACAACGCCGGGGAAGATCTTCGCCCTGCTGTGTTGTCGGTATTGAATCAAACTTTTGAGAACTGGGAATTAATCATCATTGATGATGGGTCAATCGATGGGTCAATTGAGACGATCGAAGATATTGATGATCCTCGCATTCGCATAGTGAAGAGCGAGGAGAACCGCGGCCTTGCGACGCGACTGAATGAAGCAGTTGGATTGGCCCGTGGAGAGTTTTTCGGGCGAATGGATCAGGACGACCTTTGCCATCCCCATCGGGTTGAAAAACAGGTGAGGTTTCTGGAATCGAACGAAGAAGTGGATCTTCTCGGGAGCCACTGCGTTTTGATTAATGAAGGAAGTGCGATTACCGGGATCCTTCCAATACCTGTTCGTCATGAGGATATATGCCGTTCTCCCTGGTCGGGGATTCTAATACCCCACCCAACATGGATGGGGAAGACGGAGTGGTTTCAGCGCAATCCATATCTTTCTCCCGGACCATATTTCTGTGAAGATCAGGAGCTTCTTCTGCGCACCCACGAATTCAGCCGGTTTCATGTGTTACCCGAGCTGCTGTTTGCCTATCGGGTTCGGAGTCAATCGAATGTCGCGAAATTAAGGCGAACCCGCCTGACTTTGATGCGGATCCAGTGGGCCTATTTTGTGGCTGCCGCGAACTATTATTATGCCCTTCTCAGTTTTCTCAGCTGCCTTGGAAAAATTGCGTGTGATTACTCCCGGGGGGTTCTCTGCCGTGGAGCTCAGGTTCGTAGAGAAGGAGTTTGCGGTTCGACGGAGTGGGAAGAAGACTGGGAGCAAATAGTCCAGCAGTTGCAGCGCGGAAAGTGAAGCTGAGGTCGGATAAACAGTCGCAGGATACGGCCAGTTAAAATTTTTGAAGGGAGTATTTTCAGAAGTCTAAAAAACATGATACTTTACTTGAGCAAAATTCTGCCGAATCTCTTCCTTCCGATCGGGGTAACTTTCGCACTTTTGTTAGTCGCGGCATTCACGCGCAAATGGATTTTTGTCTGGTTCGCCGTGATAGTTTTCTATGTTTGCAGCATTCCCCTCACCGGGCGCCTAGCGTTGCGAGGTATTGAGAGGGGAATGGAGAGGCGCCCTCCGGCGGAGTTTCCAAAGGTGGATGGGATTGTCGTACTCAGCGGGGGGAGGCCGATTGCCCCGGGTGATGCCAAGGTGAGCGAGTGGGCGGATGCAGATCGGTTCTTCGGAGGCATAGAACTCTACAAGGCAGGGAAAGCCCCGCTCCTGGTATTTACCGGAGGATGGGCACCATGGAATCCGGATGCTGTCATCGAGGGGGAAATCCTTATTCGCTTCGCAACGGAGTATGGAATTCCAGAAGAATCGCTCATGACGACCGGCAAGGTGGTGAACACGGCGGAAGAGGCTGCAGCGGTTGCGGCGATATTCAGGTCGAATCAAAGTAGTGAAGACAAACCAAAAATTCTGTTAGTTACTTCGGCATTTCACATGCCGAGGGCTGGAAAGCAGTTTGAACTGGAAGGGTTTGAGGTGGTTTCTTTTCCGGTCGACTTCTTGTCCTCCGGGGGCGTAAGGCTTAGCCTGCTTGATTTCATTCCAACCGCGCAGGGATTGAGCGAGACATCTCTTGCCCTCCGCGAGCTTTATGGAAGGGCATTCGTCGCTGTCTTTCGATAGTTCCGCTGTCGTGGTTGAAATTCAAACTTTCCGTGAAGAACATGACCAATAGCACCGGGCCCGGCGCGGCCGCAGGGCAGGAGAGAAAGGTATGTATCGTTGTTGCCTCACCCATGACCGCGGAAGCATTTCTTCGGGACCAACTTATTCATCTGGGAAACGAATACGACCTGACAGTGGTGGCTAACTCTCCTGATGACGGGTTTCTAAAACGAATCGGGGCAAGGGCCGACTTCATTCCGGTGTTGATTAGTCGACGCGTTGATCTACGGCGTGATCTGGCAGCTCTCTCGGCTCTCTACAAGATTTTTCGGAAAAGAAAATTCGATTTGGTTCATTCCGTGACTCCCAAGGCGGGCCTTCTTTCAATGATCGCAGCCGTTCTCTCCGGTGTCTCAATTCGGATTCATACATTTACGGGGCAGGTGTGGGTGACGAGACGAGGAATCGTAAGATTCATTTTCAAGGTCACCGACCGTCTCCTCGCCCTTTGTGCGACTCATGTCCTCGTGGATAGTTCCTCACAAAGAGAGTTTCTCGTCCGGAATCGAGTGGTAGGCCGAAAAAAGACCTCCGTACTCGGTAGCGGCTCGATTAGTGGGGTGGACCTTGCAAGATTTCGTCCCGATGCAGAAGTAAGAAATTCCCTACGAACGCAACTGCAAATTCCCGACGAAGCAGTTGTGTTTCTCTACGTCGGGAGACTTAATCGAGACAAGGGAATACCGGAACTATTATCCGGATTCGAGATGGTTCTCGCTAGGGTTCCCAACGCCTGGTTGTTGATTGTCGGTCCCGATGAAGAGGCTCTGGGAAATGAGATTGAGAAATCTCCAGCCTCCCGACATATAAAACAGGTGGGATACACAGACGAGCCCGAACGTTACATGGCAGGGGCAGATGTATTCGTCCTGCCCAGTCATCGTGAGGGGTTTGGATCAACGGTGATCGAGGCTGCTGCTACCGGGATTCCATCGATTGCTTCCCGGATATATGGGTTAACCGATGCGGTTTTGGATGGGAAAACTGGCCTATTAGTTGAAGCGAAAGATGTGAACGCTTTAGCAAGAGCGATGAAGCACCTCGCGCTGAACGAGGAGCAAAGGCTCCGCATGGGACTTGCTGCGCGGGAAAGAGCCACACAAGAGTTCTCGATGGAGATTGTCACCGCATATACTCTGAATTATTACAGAGGTTTGTTGGAAGGGTCAGGAGAGAATCAGGCTCTATGAAGAGAATATTTGATTTTTTGGTATCAGCTTTTCTCCTGGTTATTTTGTCGCCTCTCCTGGTGACCATCTCACTCCTGATCCTGATATGCATGGGCTGCCCGATACTGTTCCGTCAGCATCGACCGGGTAAAAATGGAAAGATCTTTTCAGTGAAGAAGTTCCGAACAATGTCGATTGAGCCCGGATCTGGAAATGAGGTGACCGTTGATCGAGCAAGAGTAACTTCCTTGGGAAAATTTCTTCGAAAAACCAGTTTAGACGAGCTGCCTCAGCTTTGGAATGTATTACTAGGGGAAATGAGTCTCATTGGTCCACGGCCTCTTCTTGTTGAGTATCTCCCGTTGTATTCGAAGGAGCAGATGCGGCGTCATGAGGTGCGCCCCGGAATTACAGGATGGGCGCAGATAAACGGTCGAAACTCGATCTCCTGGGAAGAGAAGTTTGAACTTGATCTTTGGTATGTGGAAAATCGTTCCCTTCTGCTTGACTTAAAAATTCTCTATATGACTGCAGAAAATGTCATACGAAGACAAAATGTTGATGCCGGTAGTGATATTACTATGCCGAAATTTACCGGGTCCTGACTGCCGGCGGTTATCTGCGTCAGTGACTATCTATTTTGCGGCTTGTTCAGTTATGGCCTCGTGGCTAGCGGGCAATCAATCTCTCACCTAATAATTTTGAAAAATTCTGCTTCAATAAAAGAATTTTCGAAAGAGACGGAGTATTCTGGATTTATTCGACCGGGAATGCTCTTCCTGGTTTTGAATCTGGTCTGTTCCTTGCTTGCCCTTGCGGTTCAGAAAGTTCTTTTGCCTATGGTGCCGGCGCTGCATGGCGGCAAGGGCTTAATCATCGGTGATTCTTTGTTATTTCATGAAGCAGCCTGGTATGTGGCACAGAATATAAGAAGTGGAGGGTGGCAGGAGTGGGCTCTCTATCCAGGCGGATTTACTGGAAATGTTGGATTATTATCAGCATTATACGTCTTCTTCGGGCCGGAACCGGCTGTTTTTATTCCTTTCAATGTCGCGGCTCATGTTACTGGTGCACTGATGCTTTATCGGATTGGCCCTCTCTTGGTTTCCGGCAAAGCTGGCGCATTAGGCGGGCTCGTAGCCGCAACACTCTTTGCTTGTTTTCCATCATCCCTTCTATGGTATAGTCAGAATCACAAAGATTCTTTCGCAATTGCAGGAACCCTCATTTTACTATATTTCTGGTTGCGACTGCAAAAAAGACAGATATTTAGTCCGGGCAAGGCGCTTTGGTTTCTTCTGGCAATCCTGGGCGGAATCTGCCTGGTGATTGCGGCACGTCCGTATCTTATCGTTATCGTTACTATAGGCTTTTTAGCCTCCTATCTTTGTTGCTTCGTGGGGCAATGTTTGAAAACCCGGGCCCTTCCGAGCTGGAAAATGGAGTTGCTTCAAGTCGCATTTCTCGCTCTCGTCTTTCTAGGTGCTTTTCAAGCGAAGGATTTAGGTTCGTCGCGGTTGGCCTTTGGAGACTCGTTTGCTATGATTCCGGAGCGGGAAGGGGAGTACGAATCCATAGATGCATCCGACGAATGGAAATGGAAGCGGAGTGGTAGGATCCACCCGATGATCGATGCTCTTTTCGAAAGAGCTTCTGTCCTGAGGGTAAATTACCTTTCCTTCAATAAGTTAGTTCAAGCTGGGTCTGAGATTGATCCCCGGCAAAAGCCCTCCAGCATCACAGAATCATTGACCTATCTACCTCGAGCGTTACTTGTTGGATGTTTTGCTCCCTTTCCTGAATCTTGGGCAAAGCAAGTTTCCATTCCTCAATTAGCAGTTGCGGCAGAAACATTCGTTTGGTACTTTGGTTTTCCGGGGATTCTATATCTCATCTATAAATATCCGAGTCGACGATTGTTTGCCGCGCTGGTGTTTTCTCTTTTGTTGATTACTATGTATAGCTACACGACCCCAAACGTGGGGACGCTTTATCGGGTTAGGTACGGTTTTTGGTTGGTTCTTCTCCTTTGTGGTTCGCTCGGGTGGGCGAGTGTAGGATTCGGACTCCTTTCGCGGATGACTGAGCATTCGGGCGATTCTCCTAACCACAAGGCTGAGGTAGACTCGACGGGAGTAGGCGCGTCGTCGAACCTTGGGGCGGTTGCGGCAGCGGGAATGGTGACGCTTTTAATCACGCTTTCTGGATTCTTCGGGTTTCTGGTGAGAGATCTTCTTCTAATTCACTCTGCTGGAATGACGGAAGGTTTAGATCTATTTTTCGTGGCGATGATGTTTCCGATGCTATTTGTTACTTCTCTGGCTCTCCCAATGGGGGATATTGTGACAAGGCCATTTGTACAAGCAGTTCAGGATCAAAATATAGAGGAAGCTTCAGGTGTGCTTAGACGATTTCTTGGTATGGCCTTGATAATTTTGGGCGCGTCTTCCGCGTTTGTAGCCCTGTTTGCAAATTTGTTGGTTCGGGTTGTGATTGGAGATGGAAGCCCGGAATCAATCGACACGGCTGCGTTTTACTTGCGTTTGTTTTCACCCGTGGTCGTTTTAAGCGTTTGGACTGTGATTGGAAATTGTGCTTTGAGCGGCCTCAGTCAGTCGCGGAACGCCGCCCTAGCGGGATTGGTAGTCCCATTTTTTGCAATTTGTTCCATTATTCTGATCGAATCACAGCCTCTCTTTCTTTCGGCGATTTTGGGAATGTTATCAGGCACGGTTGCCAACGTCTTAATTGTGATGATTCTCTGTTGGCGCAATGGTGTCTCCTTAGTCCCGCTCTTTTCACCCGGGAGGATCGTTTATGCTGAAATCAAGTAACTATTCAGGTCAGTTGCACCATGCCGAGTCCCATGGTTTGAGACAAGCT
>CAZOUP010000019.1:0-47067 GCA_964583035.1 uncultured Akkermansia sp. | reverse complement strand
CCGGGTGGGCATCGAGGTCGGCGCCCAGTTCTGCAAGGGGGATAGACATTTCAAGCGTCCAGGCATCGTCTTCTTTGGCCGTCACCACGGTGGCGGTGCTGTTCCATTGAGGATTGCTTTCGCTGGCATCGTAAAGGACACCGCCCGGGTTCACCGCGAAGTGACGGAACGATTTTTTATCCCGGTTCGTGTCGAAGAGAATCTCAATTGCATCGTCTTCGAGGACAGCTCCATCCCTCGTCGTTGCCTCACTGAGAACATCACGAACCAGGGGTTCGTGACATCGGACTCCAACATAGACTGAAGTGTCATCGTAACTGAGCCAGGCTTCCGTTTCGACAGGAGCATACCCGTCCGCTTGTCGGGGAATGAGGCGGGTGATCGTGGACGGATTCTTCCAGAGCAGATCATCGAGTTTTCCGTCGATCACTGGCGGGTCGGTCGTAGCAGAGATTTGTGCTTTTTCCGGATATTTTTTGACATGCTCGGTCAGGTCGAGGGGGAGGTTGATCGCCCGCTCGAGATGAAATCCATCCTCCTTCCCGTGAAAATGAGAGTCGAGACGGGGAAGTGGAAAGTAGGTGGAGAGATCGCCTTCGTGGCTGACCGTGAACTTGATCTCCGTCGTTTCGCCGGGAGCGAGATCGAGCTGGACACGTCGCGGGCTCACCATCCAGTAATCGGTGGCCGGGAGAATCCACGCGAACTGGCCGGAGAGGGATGTCTCAAGTGGGTTTGAGAGTGGCAGTGTCAGGGTTATATCCCGGAAGGGGTAAGTCTCTCGGAAGTTCTCCGTGAATTTCAGCCCGCGCCAGAATTTTTGTTTCGCCTCGGTCGTGATGTTCTCCTCCAGCATGCCGTCAAGAGTGAGGTTCATCATGCGGGGGCCATCGTCTGTCATCGTGATCCAGGTGGCGTGGTCGAACTCGCCGAAGGCGCTGCCGCGCAGAGCACTGCCGCCGCCGGTCGTGCCGAGGGTGTAGTAGTTCGCTTCATTCCGCTCGAACTTCGCGTAGCGGTGGACATGTCCCGCGTAGACGGTGTGCTTTCTTCCTGAGAGTGCTGCTTCGATTTCGGGCCATCCTGTTTTTGATTGTTTGGCGGCTGGTTCTGCGTTTTCGCCGGGACGGGACCCTTCCTCCACGACCCAGAGAGGTTGATGGATGAAGACCATTGTCCAGCGAACCTCGGGGTGATCCGTGATTTCCTCTCTCGCCCAGGCGATTTGCTCTTCTCCCAGGAAGGGACCGGAGCCTTCGCCGTCCTGGGTGTTCAAACAAAGAAAGAGAACGTCTTTGTAAGTGAAGGAGTAGTAGCGAACCCCATACATTTCGTCCCAAATCCGATCCATGACGGCATTGCTGACATCGTGATTTCCAGGTAGGTAGAAGAACGGCATTTCGAATCCTTCGATGAAGCCGTTGAATTCATCCCACTCCTCCCGAATTTTCTTTTCATCGCGCTGGTGATTCCCACCGGCGATGAGGTCACCGACCGTGATGACAAATTCCGGCTGAAGTTCGTTCACTTTCGCAACGGCGCGCGGGAATACTCCGGGCCTCATTCCGCCGGTCCGGTCGGTCACGATCGCAAACTGAAAATCTTTCGGGTCGTTTTTGAATGCTTTGTCAGTCCACGGTTTCTGAGGAGTCGTCACGCTTGAGTCAAACCTGTCGTCGCTCTCCGGTCCGGTTTGCGCCCCGAGGAAGAGAATAAGAGCAAATGAGGTGAGGATCGAAGTAAGAATCTTTTTCATGAAACGGATTCCCTGATTCAATCCTATTTCGGAGCGGGAAACAAGCTTTGGCAAAAGGGAGAGCGCGATGGAGTGCAGTCTCGCATCGACAGCTTCGGCTGGACCGGCGTAGAATCATCAGAATGGGGATTCAACCAACAATCGTCTTAGGATTGCTCGCCGCTTCTATGTTGCTGGGGATTGGCGCGGTTGCTCAGGATGATAAGGTTGCGCTTCCGGCTGGATATTGCGAAGCGAGCCCTGACAAAGTCGCTGCGATCAGGGGGCTCTGTGAGGCGACTGCAGAGACGGGACTTTTTTCGGGAGCCGTTCTTGTCGCCGATGAGGGCAAGGTCATTTACGAGGGAGCCTTCGGACTTGCCAATCGAGAATGGAGCATCGCCAACACCACCGATACCAAATTTCGCCTCGCCTCCATCAGCAAGCAGTTCTGCACGATGGTCGTGATGCAACTGGTTGAAGAGGGCGAACTCAATCTCGACGACACGATCAGTGATCATCTCAGCTACTACCGAAAGGACACCGGAGAGAAAATCACGATTCATCATCTCATGGCGCATCAGTCAGGCCTAAAGGACTACACGTCAAACTATGACTATCGCGGAACGATCTCCCGCCTTTCTATCGACCCTGACGAATTCATCAAGCTCCACTGTAGTAGTGATCTTGAGAATGAGCCGGGAACTCTCTACTCTTACTGCAACGCTGGTTATTCGGTGCTGGGAAGAATCATCGAAAAGGTGACTCGCCGGAGCTTTGAGCAGAACGTGGACGAGCGGATCTTCAAGCCGCTGGGCATGAACGGCAGTGGGTATGACCGCCCCAATGTCATTCTGGAGAAACGGGCCAGTGGCTACACGCGCGGGACGTTTGAATACACGAATGCCGATTACCTTGAGATGGATACCACCCCCGGAGCTGCCGGTGCGCTCTACTCGACCGTGGGAGATATGTTTCTCTGGGATCGTGCCCTCTATGGCGATGAACTCCTCAGTCGTGAGGGTCTCGAATTAATGTTCACGCCCAACCGCGACGTCCCTGAAGTAAAAGCGGCGGGTGGGCGCCATCAGAGTCGCTATGGGTATGGGTGGCAGATTTACACCCGCACCCATCCCGTGACGAAACGGCAGACGAAGGTCATCAATCATGGCGGAGCAATCGTTGGGTTTCGGGCGATGGAGGATCGGCTCGTCGAGGATGACGCGTTCATCATCGTCCTCTGCAATCAGGGCGATGCTTTTGGTGGTTCGGAGGTTTGGAACTCGGTCGTGAATCTGAGCAACGAGTTAATTCACGTCGTCACAGGGCAGCCGTATCGCATGCCGCGGAAGCCGGGAATCTCGCAGGATCGGCGGCTTTATGATTTGATCGGGAAAGAGGGCATCGAATCTGCCATCGCGTGGTTTCGGGAGAAGGGGAAGAAGGCAGCCTGGGGCGGCACGAACATGGCGCTTGCCGATAAGCTTCTCGCTGAAGGAAAGATCGAGGAAGGGCTCAGACTAATGGAATTGGAAGTGGAGCTGGCACCGGGCAAGGTCTGGATCGTGCGAAAAGCCGCTGAGTCTCACCTGAGCCAGGGGAATCTGCTACGTGCTTTGGAACTCGCGGAGAACGGGCTGAATCTGAAGCCGGAGGACGAAAAGCTTCTTGAAATAAAACGTGATGCCGAAGAGGAGTTGTCAGCGCTGGATTAGACCGCTGGGACTCCTCGAATGCGTCACTCGCGAGAGTTTACAGTGGTGATGTCAGTGTGTTCTCCTCCTTCGTAACTCCTCCATGATCTTGAACCTCAAAACTGGAATCGCTTTTTGCAGCCTGCTGCTGGGTATTTCGTCACGGTCGATCGGCAGTGCTGAGGAGAAAGATGAATTTCTAAGCGGTGTTTTTCAAAAACATTGCATTTCCTGTCATGGTCAAGACGGCAAAGTGAAGGGGAAAGTCAACCTGCTGGAGATCGAAAGCACGAAAGCGTTGCTCGATCACCCTGAGCTTTTGGAGGAACTCGTCGCGGTGATCGACTTTGAAGAAATGCCTCCCGAGGACGAGCCGCAGTTGAAGCCCGAAGCTCGTCGGCAACTCCTCGCGGAACTGGAGGGGCTTCTCGAGCAATCTGTGTCCGCGAGCAACGGTTTCACGCACACACCGATCCGGCGGATGAATCGCTTTCAATACAACAATGCGGTAATCGATTTGTTCGAATTGAAATGCATCGTCTTCACTCTCCCTGAGCGAATGATGCGGGATCACAAGACCTACTTTCGGCCGGAGACGGGGGAAATGGCAGAGACCGTCAATGTCGGGAACCGACCTCTCGGGAAGTCGCAAATGATTGAGCCACGACTTCTCGGAGTGGCGGCTTTTCCTCAGGATCTCCGGGCGGAACACGGCTATGACAATCAGGCTGATCACTTGTCATTGTCACCCCTGTTGATGGAGGAGTTTCTGAAGCTTGGGCAATCGATCACGGGGAGCAAGGATTTCGCCCCAAAGAATGTCGGAATCTGGAAGACGTTTTTTGAAGCGCCCCGCCCGGACCTGGATGCCGAAAAGGTGATCGCGGCCCGCCTCGCTCCATTTCTCACGAGAGCTTTCCGGAGGCCGGTTGATCGTGCCGTTCTTGATCGCTATGTCGGCTACGTGTCTCAGGAGATTACTTCCGGAGTCGATTTTACCACGGCCATGAAATCAGCCGCAGCTGCGGTAATCTCCTCGCCGAAGTTTCTCTATCTTTACGACAAAAGCGGAGCCGGTGAGGAAGCGGGGCCGGTCGATGATTTCGAACTGGCGTCCCGCCTTTCCTTTTTCCTCTGGGGGAGTATTCCTGACAAGCAGCTACTGAAGCTCGCCGCGGCAGGGGAACTCCGCGATTCGAAGATCCTCGGTGCGGAGTTCGAAAGGATGCTGAAAGACCGGAAACTGAAACGCTTCTGCGACAGCTTTCCCGCCCAGTGGTTGCAGCTTGATCGCCTCATTTCCTCAGTTCCGGATCCGCATCGCTACCCGGGTTTTTATTTTTCCAAGTATCGCGGCAGCATGCACATGATGCTGGAGCCGCTTCTTCTCTTCGAAACGGTCCTGATCGAGAATCAGCCGATCACCCAGTTCATTGACTCCGATTTCACCTATCGCTCCGGTCTTCTCGAAGAAGCTTACGGCGAACTCGAAACCGACGTGAACCCTGCCAAAATCGTAGGCACCGGAGTCAATCGGGGAGGAGTGACTGAGTTGAGATTTGACCGTGTCCCCGTGACAGATCGGCGCAATGGTGGGCTCATCACAAACGCAGCGGTGATGACGATGACTTCCGGTCCTGAGCGCACTCAGCCAATCACACGGGGGGCGTGGCTTGCTTCCGTCATCTTCAATAATCCACCGAAACCGCCGCCTGCTGATGTGCCCTCGTTAGGGGAAAAGCCAGCCGAAGGTGAAGAGCACCTGACCTTGCGGGAGCGCTTGTCGAAACACCGCGAGCGCGCTGATTGCAAAGGATGTCACGAGCAAATCGACCCGCTCGGGTTTGCCCTCGAAAACTATGATCCAATCGGGAACTGGCGCACGCTCTATGAAAATGAGCGAGACGTCGATATGGAAGGGACGCTCTTTCGAAAGCATGAGTTTACTGATGTCGCTGGATTCAAAGATGCCATTCTTGCGGAGAAGGATCGCTTCGCGCGCGGACTGGCAGGACATCTCCTTTCCTTCGCGCTTGCGCGTGAACTCGGTCCGGCGGATCAGATCGCACTCGATCACATTGCCGAAGCCACGGTGGCGGAAGACTACCGGATTCAAACTCTGCTCAAGCAGGTCATTCTCAGCGAACCTTTTCAGACGAAAACGAATCCTCCTGCTGAAATCCGGGTTGCCCTGACTCAATAGGGTTGAATCAATCCCCTAACCCTGTTTAATCTTGAGCGCACTTTAGCCCTGACATGAAAACAAGAACACGACGAAATTTTCTCAGGGGATTCGGCGGCGCAGCACTTTCGCTGCCGTGGTTGGAAAGCATCGCGGCGGAGGCGACGAAGCCTGTCGCTCAGCGTATGGCTCATTTTTATGTTCCGATCGGAGTGGTGAGGCGCGGATTTTTTCCGGGGGAACAGGACAGTGTGATTCCGAACGGAAATCTTGGGAATGTCATGAAGTCGCTAGGGAAGCAGGACCCGAATTACTTTGTGAAACCTCTCGGAGATCTCACCCCGACGATGGAGCCTCTCGCGGCCTTCAAAGATCAGATCAACCTGATCACCGGGATGGACCGGACTTTTCAGCAGGGCACCGACGTTCACGCGCAGTGCGCCTCATGTTATCTCAGCAGCGCGGAGCCCTACACGATCAAAGGAACGGCGTGGCCGCTCGACCGGACGCTTGATCATCTCGTCGCGGACAAGGTCGGTTCTGAAACTCCGTTTCGCACCCTTGAGTTCAGTTGTAACACGCATAAGGACAACAAAGAGTCGATCTACTTTGATAATATCTCCTGGTATGGAACGGGCCATCTCGCACCTTCGATCCGTGATCCGGGGAAGATGTATCGGCGACTTTTTTCGACTCGTGAGATTGAGCAGTATCGCGATGTCACCGATTTGGTTCTTGAAGATGCCAATTCGCTGAGGCGGGATCTTGGCTACACTGATGGACAGAAGTTTGCTGAATACTTTGACTCGATCCGGACCATCGAAGTGCAGATGGATCGCCTTGAAAAAATGAAGGCCGAGCTGGCGCAAGTCACCTTTGAAGAACCCGCTGAAGCCTATCTCCCCCGGGGTGAATTCATTAGATTGATGGGAGACCTCATGGTCGTGGCGCTGCAGACCGGTCTCACCAATGTGGCGACTTTCATGGTCGGGCCGGAGCGTTGGGATACACCTTATCTCTTTGAGGCAATTTCTGACAAGCCGTTGAGCCATCATCAGATGTCCCACAATCAGACGAGGATGATTGATAAATTGCTCGAAGTGGATCGCTTTCACATGGAGCAATATGTGTATTTGTTAGAAAAGATGAGCGGGATCGAAGAGTCCGACGGGACGACGCTGCTCGATAACACTCTTTTCACCTACGGCTCCGGCCTCGGTGATGGCTCGACGCACCAGTACAACGACCTTCCGATTATCATGGCGGGCGGTGGAAAACAGACCCGGACGGGTCAGCACATCAATATGTCTGAGGGGACGCCTCTCGCCAACCTCTGGCTTACGCAAGCACGGATGATGGGCCTGGGGATGGAGCGCTTTGCTGACAGTTCCGCTGAGATTTCCGCGATTAAAGTGTAAGAAACTAAAGATCCGGCACATTACTAAAAACCCCTATGAAACTGATTTTTCTAAATCTTGCGTTCGCTGCTGTCCTCTTTCACTCGCTCTCAGTTCATTCTGAAGACTCGCTCGCTCCCTATCCTGAGGAGGCGGCGGTTCCCGATAATGTCACGGATCTCTGGAAAGACATCGATTTCAGAAAAGACGATCTGGAAACGGAGGTCGTCAAAGAGTGGGTCGAAGACGGGGTCGTCTGCCGCTATGTGATTTTCACAGTGGGAACGTTCAAAGGAGAGCGTTCCCGAATCGCGGCATTTTACACCTTTCCCAAAGGGGCCACGAGGGCACCCGCAGTCGTCTGGGCTCACGGCGGTGGACAGCGTGCCGAGCTTGAGCACGGCAAATATTTCGCCGAAAACGGCTACGCGATGATCGACATCAACTGGGGTGGTCGCGAGATTCTTGAAGGGGTGGAAAAGAATACTGACTGGGGAGCGATTGACCCGAGTCAGGGGCCGCAGTTTTATCCCGGAGCGAAGCGGAAGGGAACGAAGCTCAATCTCCTTCCCGACGAGTTCACGATCGATCCTGTCCTCAGTCCCCGGAATGGAAACTGGTTCATGCTCGCTTACGCGGGGCGGCGGGCGATCACGTTTCTGGAGCAACAGCCGGAAGTCGATGCGGAGAAGCTTGGATTCACCGGATTCTCGATGGGTGGAAATATCACTTCTTATGTGTCGATTGATCCACGGCTCAAAGCGGTCGTGCCGATGGTCGGCGGGGCAGGATATATCACCGCCGATTCGCCCGGGATTCCAGACTCCGGGATGGCGCGGGCGTTCAAGGATCATGTCGAGCTGTTTGCAGACACGATGGAGTCTCAGTCCTATTACCCGCACACGACTTGTCCGGTTCTCCTCCTTAGCGCGAGTAATGATTTCCATTCCCGCTTTGAGTTTATCTATCAGTGCATGGATGCGCTCCCGCACGATGAGTGGCGGGTCAGTCAGCACATGCACCTGAGTCATAATCTCGGGCCGGAGCAGTGGATTCTCATGAATCTCTGGTTCGACAAGTATCTCAAAAATGGAAGCATCGAGATTCCAAAAACGCCGACGGCAGTCATGGAGGTCGATTCTGGCAGCGGAAAGGCGAGTTTTGCGGTGACTCCTGATCGTGAGGAGGAGATGGCGGGTTTAGAGCGGGTTGAGATCTTCTACACTCACGATTCGAATCCGAAATCCCGCTTCTGGATCTCTACCAAGGCGACGGAGAACGACGGCGTCTGGTCGGCGACGCTTCCGGTGCGGGAGGAGCTTCCGCTTTATGCTTTTGCACAATGCACCTATTCGCTGGGCGATAAGTTTAACTCCTTTCAGGGGACTGCGACGAGTATCTCGATCACCTCGAATCAGGGTGTCTATCTCCCGGAAGTGATCAAGCCGGAGCGCCTCTTCGAGGAAGCCAAGCCGGAGCCGGTGTTCACCGATTTTGAGAAAGACGGATTCCGCGACTGGGGGCTTAGTTCCCGCAGTGGAATCTCGACCTACAAGTTTCGGGACCCTCGTGCGGCGACACCTTCGCCCGACACCGTCATGAAGGTGCTTGTCAACGTTCCGCGAGAACGGCTCAGTTATCGTTTTCGGATCACGAAAAATAAGTACCTCACCGGGGTGAAGGAGCCGGACGCTAACTACTCTGTTTCGCGGGAAGTCAAAGAAACCGGAGTGCAGGAAATTTTACTGAAGGCTTCTGATTTCGTGGATCGTGAGAAAAAGCCAATGACCGATTGGACAAACATCGCAACCTTTACGTTTGAAGTCTATGACGGCGAAGCGAAAGAGAGTTTGCAGTTTCGTGACCCAGACAATGCCACGGTGATCACGAAGATCGAATGGGTTCCGGGTGCCGTGCAAGCCTTTGGAAAGCAGGTCTCGACTTCCGGAATTAGGCATTCCTTTTTGATCGCCGGTAATCAAACGGTGATCGTTGGCGAGGAGGGAGAGGTCCGTTGGGAGACAAAAGGAAAAGCGCGTGACGGTTTCGTGCTCGCGAACGGCAATGTCCTCGTCTCGATCAACAATGTCGCCCGCGAAATCACACTGGCGGGCGAGGATGTCTGGAGCTATCCGCTTTCTCCCGAAAACAAAGAACTGGGAACGGCGGTGCGGCTTGAAAACGGAAATACGCTTATCGTCGAGCGCGGGCCGAAACCACGATTGCTTGAGGTGACGAGCGAAGGCACTATCGCAATCGAAGTACCGCTGGAACCGGAAACCGACAACGCGCACATGCAGACGCGGATGGCGCGCAAGCTTCCTTCCGGTAACTATCTTGTGCCTCATCTTCTCGCTTTTAAGGTGAAGGAGTATCAGCCCGACGGGAAGATTGTCAGAGTGATCAAAACGGACCTGGAAGAGCTCGGTGGTCGCGAGGCAAAGAACTGGCCCTTCACCGCGATTCTTCTCGAGAACGGAAATGTTCTCGTGAACCTCACCAACGGCAACAAGATCGCAGAGTTCGATGCAAAAGGTAAAGTGGCCTGGGTCGTGACGAATGAAGATGTCGGTGGACGTTTTGCGGACCCGTGCGGCGGACAACGCTTGAGTAACGGCAACACCATCGTCTGTAGTTATGGCCAGAAAAATCCGGAAATGCCAAAGCTCATTGAGATCACGCCGGAGAAAGAAGTCGTCTGGGAGTTCTTCCATCCGGAAGTCAAAGCTCACGAAATTCATGTCCTGACGACGAATGGTGATCCGGAAGGGGCGGTGAAATAATGAATTGCATGAAGTTCAAATCGCTCCGTATCGCCGGCGCGATGGCCCTGGCTCTTTTCGGCGTGTCCTTCTCTGCGGCGGCCTTCGACGACGAGGACTGGAGCGTGCTTTGCTGGGATGGAGAGGCGAAGCGATGGACGGATCGTGGTTTGTCAGCAATCACTCTAACCGAAAGCGAAGGCGTCACGAAGATCACGAACACGAGTGGAATTCATCGGCACGCTCATCTTGTCTTTCCTGCGGCATTGGAGGGTGACTTCACTTTCACTCTTGAACTCAAAGGTGGCTACGAGCTGGGTTTTCTCAATCGGGAAGGGAAAGATGAAATGCTTTATGTCGAGTTGGCGGGAGCGGAAGATTTCGAGACCTTCACCCTGAGCCGACGCGGCACCCGAATCTCGATTGAGCGTAACGGGCGCGTCGTTCCGCTCGTGCACTTCCGATTTGATTACGGTGAGGATTTCATGATCATGCTGGGAATCAAAGAAGGCGAAAGTGCTGAGATTCGTTCGTATGAGCTGGAGCGGAATACCTAATTTTAATTTTTCTGAATGTGATGATGACGTTTCGAATTCTGTTTTCTTTACTCATATTTTGGCTGGCTGCCTCAAGTTCCGTGGCAGCTGAGCGTCCACCGAATTTCGTGGTCGTCTTTGTTGATGACATGGGCTACTCGGATTTGGGCTGTTTCGGCTCGCCAGATATCCAGACACCGAGACTCGACGCGCTCGCTGAAGAGGGGATGCGGTTCACTCATTTCTACGCGCAGCATATCTGTGGTCCGTCGCGTACTGCATTGATGACTGGATCCCATCCGCTTCGCGTCGCGGAGAAAGGCAATGTAAAAGAAGTTCATCCCGTTGTTCATCGTGACGAGATAACGATTGCCGAGATCTTAAGGGCGGAAGGGTACGCAACCGGGTGTTTTGGAAAGTGGGACATGGCGGGGCATTCTCAGACACGATTTCATCCAGAGTTGATGCCGAATTATCAGGGCTTTGATTACTTCTTTGGTACTCCGTCAAGTAACGACCAATTTGTAAATCTCTATCGGAACGAAGAGCTAATCGAGGAAAAGGCTGACATGGGGACTCTGACGAAGCGCCACACCGATGAAGTGATCCGCTTCATCGAGCGGAACAAGGAGCAGCCTTTCTTCGCTTACGTTCCTTATTCGATGGTCCATACGAGGCTGGATGCCTCCTCCGAGTTCAAGGGTAAATCCGCGCGAGGACTTTATGGGGATGCGGTTGAGGAAATCGACCACCATTGCGGTCGAATCATCGACACACTGAAACAGCTCGATCTCGTTGGGATTACCTATTTTCTTTTCACGAGTGATAACGGACCCTGGCTGATCAAGAATCAGGGAAAACGAGATGGAGTGTCTCCTGATGATCACGGTGGTTCGGCGGGACCTCTCCGCAGTGGAAAGGTATCGACATGGGAGGGCGGGGTTCGTGTTCCAACAATTCTCTGGGCACCCGGGCGTGTCCCTGCAAATGCGGAGTGCGACAAGATCGCAGCGACGATCGATTTGCTCCCGACCTTTGCAGCTTTGTCAGGATCGAATTTGCCGACGGACCGAATCCTCGATGGTGTCGATATCAGTCATCTTTTTGCAGGAGATTTTGAGAGTGCAGATGATGATCGATTCTTTGCCTACTATTTTATTAACAGCCTGCAGGCGATTCGGCAGGGTAGGTGGAAGTTGCATTTACCTCGTCCCGCCAATCCACCGTGGTTAGGCAAGTTTTCGAGGAACGGTCATATTGCCGCTGAGGATTGGCTGGGATTTGATTCCCCGTTTCTCGTGGATCTAGGCTCCGATCCCGGTGAGATGATTAATGCAGCAGCCGGCAATCCCGAAATCGTTCAACATCTTCTTGCTCTTGCGGAAGCGGTGCGAGCCGATATTGGTGATCATGACCGGGTCGGTGAGAATATGCGCTTCTTTGACCCGCTCGAGTCGCGACCTGAAAAGCCGGTTTTTAAAGGCCTTGGCCGGTAATCAGAACGTAAGTGTCTAAACGTGGTTCGAAAAAGAGGACAAAAACTTCCATGAGTGACGAGATTAATTCCAAGTATCCATCCATCGAACACCTTCGCGAAAGGGCGCGGCAGCGCATGCCGCGTTTTGCGTTTGAGTATCTCGAAGGTGGCTGCAATTCCGAAATTAATTTGCGGCGAAATACCAGCGAGATTCGCGAGGTTCAGTTGAAGCCCTGGTATCTCCGGGAGTACCCGGGGTCCGATCAAAGCACCGAGCTTTTCGGGAAAACTTATGATTCCCCCTTTGGGATTTCACCAATAGGACTTCAGGGATTGATGTGGCCTCGCGCCACGGAGATTCTCGCGAAGGCGGCGCACGATCATAACATTCCGTTCATTCTCAGCACCGTCGGAACCGCGAGCATCGAGACAGTCGCGGAACTCACGGAGGGCAATGCCTGGTTTCAGCTCTACCACCCGGCGGAGGATGACCTTCGCGATAAATTGCTCGACCGCGTCGCTGCGGCGGGACTCCCGACCCTCGTGATCCTCGCGGACACACCGACATTCGCCTACCGGCCGAAGGAGATAAAAAACGGACTTTCGATCCCGCCGCAGATGTCGCTCAGCAATGTCATTCAAATGATAATGCACCCGACCTGGTCGTTCAGCCAGCTGGCGGCGGGTGCGCCCGAGTTCAAAACGATGACGCCCTACCTCCCGAAGGGACTTAGCATGAAACATCTCGGGCTTTTCATGAACAAGACTTTCTCCGGTCGCTTGAATCCTGACAAGATCGCCGCGATCCGGGACCGTTGGAAAGGCAAGCTCGTCATTAAAGGGATCGTCAATCCGGAGGACGCGGAGAAAGCGATCAGCCTCGGGGTCGATGGCATGATCGTTTCCAATCATGGAGGTCGTCAACTCGACGCGGGGCAGTCAACGATCAAGCCGCTCACGGAGTTGGCGAAAGAATTTGGCGACAAAACCATGATGATGATCGACAGCGGCCTCCGCGCCGGTCCGGACATCGCCAATGCCCTCGCGAGTGGCGCGAAGTTCACCTTCATGGGCCGCTCCTTCATGTATGGCGTCGGAGCCCTCGGGAGTGAAGGCGGAACGCACACCATCGCTATGTTGAAGAAACAGCTTCAGCAGGTCATGGAGCAAGTCGGTTGCGAAAAGGTCGCCGATTTTCCGAAGCATTTGATTGAGTAGAGAATCGATTCCAGGTCTTTTTTCATGAGAATAAATTGCACGACACACACCTTACTCTTTTGCGCGGCGATCTGCCTCCCCTCTCTGGCGGACGCACAGGGAATCAACAACAGGGAAAACGTGGCCTACAAAGCGGTCTCCGCGAAACGTTCACTCCTACTCGATCTTTACTATCCTGAGTTCGGCGTGAAGCCTTCGGCGCTGCCGCTTGTCGTTTACACGCACGGTGGTGGGTGGGCAGCTGGTAGCAAGGATGCCGCGAAACGCGGGAGTATGCAAAAAGTAGTCGAAGGCTTGACCGCCCGCGGATTCTGCGTGGCTTCGGTCGAATACCGTCTATACAAGCAGGGCGGGCAGATCACGATCAAAGACTGTGTCACGGATTGTAAAGATGCGATCCGTTTCCTCGCTGGAAATTACAAAGAGTATCAGATCGATCCCCGGAGGGTTTTCACTTTCGGGGATTCCGCAGGGGGGCAGATTGCACAGATGCTGTTGCTTTCATCGCCGGAATCATTGGCAGGCGATGAAGCACTTGCCAATCAGGACTATAAGATGATCGCTGGTGTGTCCTGGTATGGGCCGTGTGATTTCGAGAAGACTGAGCTCTTCAATCACGATGGCCGTGCTAATTTCCGTGACCGGTTTGGACCGCGAATTTTGAAGCCGGACTATGATGAGGATCATAAGCTCAGTCTTTATCGGGAGATGAGCCCGATCAATTTTCTGAGTTCGGACAGTCCCCCGCTTCTGATGATTCAGGGAGATGGGGATACAACGATCCCGGTGCATCACGCACATTACATGAAGGAGAGGGCAGACGAAATTTCGGCCCCTGTTGAAATTCTCATTGTCAAAAACGCCGGGCACAACTGGCGGATGGCTGACGGGAAGAGTCCAATCGAGCCGTCACGGGAAGTCGTTATTGAAAAGACGGTCGAGTTTTTAGCGAAGCATTTATCCGACTGATTATGAATTTGAGACTCCTGCCCCTTCTCCTATTGGCAATTTTGTCAGTGTCGGCATCTTCCCTTTCGGCTGAACGGAGTGACCATCCCAATATTGTCGTTGTCCTCGCAGATGACATGGGCTGGGGAGACTCAGCCACCTACGGGCATGAGGTCATCCGAACCCCGAATATGGACAAGCTCGCTTCACAAGGAGTCATGTTCACTCAGGGGTATTCCGCTGCAGGTGTTTGCTCTCCTTCACGCGCGGCCATTCTCACGGGACGGACGCCGTATCGAAATGGAGTTTGGCGTCACCTTTCAGGTGTTCATGAAGCTCATTTGAGAGCGAGTGAGATCACGTATCCGGAATTGCTTCGCGAGGTTGGCTATGAGACCTGCCATGTCGGAAAGTGGCATCTCTTATCAAAGCAACAATTTGGAAACCCTGAATTCCCGCAAGTGGGAGAACAAGGGGGCTATGATTACTGGATGGCGACTCACAACAATGCGGAACCGAGTCACCGGAATCCGACGAACTTTATCCGAAATGATGAACCGCTCGGCGAGGTGAAAGCGTTCTCTGCCCCGTTCGTTGCTGACGAAGCGATTCACTGGCTAACCGAAGTGCGCGATGAGACGAAGCCCTTTCTTCTTTCGGTCTGGTTTCACGAGCCGCACAAGCCGATCGCGACGGACCTCCAGTTTTCTGATCTCTATCTGGATGAAACAGAACAGAACGCGATCTACTTTGGAAACATCTCTCAAATGGATTATGCTCTGGGTCAGGTTATGGAGGCGATCGATAGCGAGGGGGTCAGTGAAAACACACTCATCATCTTCAGCTCGGACAACGGTCCCGTTGCTTCAGAGGGCGGCAGCAGCGGAGGCTTGCGGGGAATTAAGAGAAGTGATTTTGAAGGTGGCATCCGGGTGCCGTTTCTGGTGCGATGGCCGGGTTATATTGAACCTGGAAGTGTTTGCACCATTCCTGTGATTGGAACTGACATTTTTTCGACGGTGTTAGACGTGGTGGGGATCTCACCGCCAACAGACCGGACGATTGACGGAGTGAGCCTGCTTCCGGTTTTTGAAGGGAGGTCAGTGGAGCGTCCGGTTCCTCTCTTTTGGAGAACACATGTTTCGCCATCGGAAGATCGGGTCGCGATGCGGATTGGTGACTGGAAGATCGTAGCGGACGACACCATGACAAAATTTCTACTCTTTAATGTGGAGGAAGACTGGCAGGAGAAAAACAACCTTGCCGAATCGATGTCGGAAAAGACCGAAGAGATGAAACGGATCCTCTTTCAAACCTGGGAAGACATCGTCGAGGAAGGACCAAATGAGTGGTGGGAGGGTGAAAAGAATCAGCCCATGAAAGGTGCGACTTTAAGTTACTAGCTATTTCGATTGCGATGAATGTTACGCGGAGAATAATTGTCCTTCTAATCTCACTGTTTTCAGTTGGGTTTTCTTTTGTCTGTGCCTCTCCTCGCGAGCGGCCAAATATCATCCTGATTTTTACCGACGACCAGGGCTACGAAGACTTGGGGTGTTTTGGTTCGACGGCTATCAAGACTCCTAACATTGATGCAATGGCGGCCGAGGGGTTGAAGCTGACCAATTTCTATGCCCAGCCCGTCTGCGGCGTTTCGCGAGCCGCACTGATGACCGGCTCGTATCCGATTCGAGTGGGAGAGCCGGGAAATATTAAACAGCTCCACACGGTGCCGCATCCTGAAGAAGTCACGATGGCCGAGGTGTTGAGATCAGCCGGTTACGCAACGGCGATTTTGGGGAAATGGCATCTTACCGCGAAAGGCGACGGGCCGGGCGGATTTGATCCGGAGACGATGCCCAACGCCCAGGGCTTCGACTACTTTTTCGGGACGCCCGTTTTCAACGGCTACACGGTTTATGTGGAGGATGTAGCGCTGCGAGTCCCGCTCTATCGCAACGACGAAGTCGTTAATCCAGGTGTCGAGAGTTGGGATAATATCACGGCCGACTACACTGAAGAGGCGCTCGACTACATTGAGGCGAATAAAGAGAATCCGTTCTTTCTCTATCTTGCTCACAACATGCCTCACATTCCGGTTGGAGCTTCGGAGGATTTCAAAGGGAAATCCGAATACGGACCCTACGGCGACACGATTGAAGAGATTGACTGGTCGACGGGAATGATTCTCGATAAGTTGAAGGAGCTTGAGATCGATGAAAAGACCTTGGTCGTTTTCACGTCCGACAACGGCCCATGGGTCGAGACGACTCGAAGCATGGACCCGAATGGAGAAGCATTTATTCCACGTGACCATTCCGGTTCGGCCGCGCCGCTGAAAGGCTGGAAAATGTCGAGTTGGGAAGGAGGCTCAAAGGTTCCGTTTGTCGCGCGATGGCCGAAGCATATTCCCGCAGAGAGTGAGAGTGCGGAAATTCTCAGCACGATGGACCTGCTTCCGACTTTTGCGAATCTGGCCGGTGCAGAGCTACCTGCTGACCGGCAGCTCGATGGTCACGACGCGACCGATTTTCTTCTTGGAAAATCTGAGACGAGTCCAAGGGATGACTATTTTTACTACTCGGGCTGTCTTCTCACCGGAATTCGCCACGAAAATTGGAAATTGGTTCTTCCCCGTGAAGCGAAACCTTCCGGGACCGGTTGGTGGGGGCGCATGTTGGAAGAGATCAGCGAAGTTCAACTCTTCGATCTTGATGCTGACCCCGGCGAAACGACGAGCGTCACGTCTAATCATCCTGACGTTGTCGCGAATCTCCAATCGCGAATCTCGGAAGCAAGGGCTGAACTGGGTGACATCGATGTTGTTGGAGTAGGGGCACGTTTCTTCGACGAGGGCCCGCGAAAGATTCCAGGATTTCGTTCTGCGACACAGGGTGAGGTCGTGAACTCGGCGACTCCCAGATATGATGAATTTTTGCCAGTCGGAAATCTTCGCTTCAGTTTCGAAGAGGGAGACATGGACGGCTGGAAACTGGTTGCCGGTAAACTCGGTCAGCCGATCACGACCGAGGGGAGTTTACGTGCTTCGCAATCACCGTTTGCCCGGCACGGCAGCTATCACTTGTCGACCTTGATGGAGGAAAAAAATCAGGTTTCTGACAAGCAGGTCGGAATTGTTCAGTCGCCCGTTTTCAAGTTGGAGGGAGAGAAGGCGGCCTTTCTCGTGGCGGGTGGTTTTCACGAAGATCGGCTCCATGTGGCATTGGTCGATGCAGAGTCTGAAGAGGTTTTGGTGGTTTCGGGTGGTAAGAATGACCACCAAATGCGTCGTGTAGTTTGGGATGTATCCCGGTGGATTGGACGAAGCGTGCGTTTCCGAGTTGTTGACGAGATTATCGAAGGCTGGGGCCATCTGAACGTGGATGACTTTTCGGTGAAAGGATCGCTAATGAAGCCATAACATATCGCAGAAACCGAGGCGGATATCCTGAACGAATAGAAGCCCAACCTTGTTGGCATCTTTACCGATGATCGAGGATACGGTGATCCAGGTTGTTTTGGTGATGACCTTGTTTCGACTCCTCATTTTAATCAAATCGCGAAGGAGGGAATGTGCCTGACGGCTTTTATGTTGTCGTTCATGTCTGCACGCCATCGCTCGCGGCCTTATGATAGGTTGCAATCCCGGGCGAATCAGCACGGCGACGCCCCGCACTCTTCCGGTGCGCCTCGCCGTTGATGCGAAAGGATTGAAGCCGGAAGAGATCACCATTGACGAGGTCCTGGAATCCGCAGGTGACAAGACGGGGATATTTGGGAGATTTCTCCGCCGGAATGGCGGGGGCTGATGCAGAGGTCGCTGTTTGCGAATGCTCGAAACGCGGCCACGGTAGGCATGACTTTTTCATTTCGTTCTCTATCTCATTGCGTCGGTGCCCTTCTCGCGTGCGCCTTGATCCCTTCGAATCTAGAGGCGGATGAGACTCCAAATTTTGTGATTATTTTTCTCGACGACTCGGGTTGGGGGGATTTTCACCCTTTTGGGAATCCTGCCTATAAGACGCCGAACGTGGTGAAGCTTGCTGCCGAAGGGTGTCGCTACGACAATTTCTATGTGCCGCAGGCGATTTGCTCAGCATCCCGGGCGGCGCTCATGACCGGGACTTTCCCGAGTCGCAATCAGGTCTTCGGGGCTCATAAGCCGGGGGGATTGGGGCTCGACCCGAAGTTCACGACTCTGGCCGAACTGTTGCAGGCGAATGGCTATGCGACGGGGATGTTTGGAAAGTGGCACCTCGGCGATGTCGATGGTCAGCGGCCGCTTGACCGCGGCTTCGATGAGCATCACGGCATTTACTACTCCAATGACATGTGGAAACACCATGCGGTCGACCCTGAATTCTGGGGGCAGTGGCCGCTGAATTATTATGTGAACAAGGAGATCAAGGCGGAGGATGTCGGGTTGGAAGAACAGGATCAATTCACGACCTGGATCACGGAAGGGGCGGTTGATTTCATCAACCGAAACGCCGACGAGCCGTTCTTCTGCTACGTCCCTCATCCGCAGCCCCATGTGCCTTTGCATGTCAGTGATAAGTTTCGGGGTAAGTCAGGAACTGGACTGTATGGCGATGTCATGATGGAACTTGACTGGTCGGTCGGTGAAATCATGAAGACGCTGGAGGAAAATGGCATTGCCGGGAAAACGGTTGTTATGTTGACGTCGGACAATGGTCCGTGGGCAGGCTACGGAGATCACGCCGGGGTCACTCCGTTTCGCGAAGCGAAGGCGACGAGTTTTGATGGCGGTTGCCGCAGCGCTTGCATCATTCGTTATCCGGGAGAGATCGAAGCAGGGAGTCGCTCGACCCGCACTTGGTGCAGTGTTGATGTTTTTCCGACCTTTGCCGCGCTTGCGGGGGTGGGCGTTGTTGCTGCTGATCTCGATGGACACAATGTCTGGTCAATCATCGCGAAGGGAAGCGACGAGCCGCATCCGGCGGCGTTCATCGAGCAAACGATTGGCAGTCAGTTTCAGGGAATCATCACGACCGATGGAAAATGGAAGCTGCACGTCCCGCATGGCTATCGGACGATGAAGGGTTCGACGCCGGGCAAAGACGGACTGCAGGGCAAGTATCGACAGGCGAAGATCGGCTATGCACTTTTCGACATGGTCAAGGACCCTGAAGAATCCACGAATGTCATCAAGGAGAATCCCGAGGTCGCGAAACGGCTGATCGAGACGGCTGAGAAGCATCGTCAGGAGTGGTTTCCGGATCAGAACGCTTTTCAGTGGAAGTGAGGGTTGCCAGGCAGGGCCTGTGGGACAAGGACAGGAATGTCCTCGCTACGGGGGGGCGACGAAGAATCGTAGCGACGGGATTCCTGCCGTCGTGCGCTGGCCCCGGTTGCATTGGCGGGGCTTGTGGGCCAAGGACAGGAATGTCCTCGCTACGGGAGGGGCGGCTCAGACGGGGGAAGTCAATATCCGTTGAGAGCCGCGACTTCCGCTTCGGTGAGGTCATCGAGCCAGCGAATGACGGGGTAGTCGGTCGCGCCGGGGTGATTGCAGAACCCGGTCACCTCGGTCTCCGCGATGAGGAGCTGGCAGTTTTTGAAATTGGGAGCACCGGCGGTGACAAGCAAAGTGGTATTGTCAGGGCCTCCGAAGGTGAGGTTGCTCGCGGGCGCGGCTCCGGTCGGAATTTCGGCAATGAGTTTTTCTTTGGCCGGATCAATCACGCGGATCACTCCCGTTTTGAAAAGGACGGTGTAGAAGTTTCCCCAGACATCGAAGGTGCAGCCGTCGCCACCACCTTTGCCTTTGGCAAACTCGTAAACCTTCTCCGCTTTGCCGAGCGGACGGTCGAGCCCTTGAATCGCGAAGCGCTCCAGAGCGGTGCCGGAAACATAGATAAACTTCCCGGCGGGATCGACTTCAAGACCGTTGGCCTTCTTTTTAGACGCGAGTTCGAGACGACCTTCTGGTCCCGGAGTGAGACGATAGATTCCGGCTGAGGGAACGCTGAAGTAGACTTCGCCATCTTTTCCGATGGTGATGTCGTTGGCACCGCCGATTTCTTCGCCGTCAGCAAGGAGGGCAACTCGTCCGTCGGGAAAGAAACGACGGAGTCCGACGGAACCGACATGGAGAATCGAATTGTCTGGTAAGACATGGGTGCCGCCGCCTCCGGGTTTGCCGAGAATGGGGTGGATCTTGCCATCGGGATCAACGCGAGTGAGGCCGAGGTTTCCCGCGAAAAACCACGACCCGTCTGAGGTCCGGTAGGATGGTCCCTCCGGAAAGAGTTCGGTGTCGGTTAGTTTGGTGAACTCGATGCTTTGCAGGGCCTCGGTGGAAAAAGAAGTGTCTTTGTCAGGGAGTGTGAGGTTTGAGAGGTCGTAGCCTCGCGTCGAAAATGTTTCGCTGAGGTCGGAGTCTTCGCTGAATGCGGTCAGTGAGAGCAAGCTCAGTCCGCAGACGAGCGTTGAAAGGTGTTTTTTAGTGTGCATGTTAGTTTATCGGGATTTTCGTGTTCTTGTTGAAACAGTAGCATGGGCATCCTGCCCATGTTTTTTTTGGGTGGTCGTCCGAATGACTCAGGCGGGTGAGGTCGATAGGTTGGAAAGCGAGTTAGGGTCTTAGGTATCTTCGAGCGGTCGACCCCGGATCATGGGCAGGATGCCCATGCTACTTTTCAAAGCTGTTTTGTGCGGTCAGGTGAAGCCTAGATGTGTTCGGGCGTAGGCGAAGCTTTCCCGGATATGGCCTTCCTCATAGTCGATCTGTGCGGCGAGATCTTTACCTTCGGTTTTGGGCAATGATTTGGCGTTGCCTGACTTCGCCAGCTTGAGCGTCTTCGCGAGGTCCGATGCCTTTAGGTCAGGCATCGTTGTCCAGAATTGATCTTTGAAAACCGGGACTTCGAGGGGATCTCGGGTGATCATTTCGAGGTTGAACGAAACGGAGGGGTTGGCCTTCGTGCAGATTTCCATCATCTCCTTCAGATCGAGGATGCCTTTGCCGAGGGGAACTTCGCTGAGAAGGAAACCGTCCTCGTATTCCGCCATCGCCATGTCTTTGAGGTGGGTGCTCATGATCGCGGGGGCGAGGGCTTTGACCATGTCGAGGGGATCTTCGAGAAGGGCGAGGTTATTACCGAAGTCAAAGGTGACTCCGATGACGTCGCTTCCGAGATGATTGAGGAGGTCGAGCTGTTCCTCTATGCGCCAGTCTTTGTGGTTCTCAAAGGCGAGTTTCATGCCGTGTTTCGCGACGATGGGTTCGGCACGTTCGAGGGCGGCGCGCGAGTATTTCGTGAAAGCTTGCCACTCGGCAAGGGATTCGAACTTTTCATAACGCCGCTGACCGAGACAGGTCGTTCTGAGGATGGTCGCCCCGGCTTCTCTCGCGGCTTTGACTTCCTCCTCGAACTTGCTGAGTGATGTCTCATCCCATGGGAGGCCAAGCTGTCCTTCGAGTGCAATCCCGAGGGACTCGCGTTTTCTGCGAACTTCACCGGCAAAGTCGCTGGTCCACCCGCGCACACCGATTTGGAGGCAGCCTGCTCCGAGATCCTGACAATGATCGAGAACGTCGAGGGCATTTTCCCAACCCGGTTGGAGAATCCTTTCTTTTCGGTTTCCCCATCGGATCATGTAGGAAGCCATCGTGATGCCCATGCGGCGAGGAGACGTAGAAGCTGCGCTCGCCAAGGGTGACGCCGCGGCGAGGGTTGCGGTAGAGAGAAAATGTCGGCGATTCATAAAAGGTAAATGTCAGGGGGTTTTCACGACTTCGGGCGAGAGTCCAGCGTATGGTTTCAGTTCCTTTTCTGTCCATGGCGTGGTTCGGCCCTGTGACTCGATCCGGATGCGGTTCAGGTCGCCAGAGGTGATCGGGTCGGCGGCGTTGCCCCACGCGCGCCGGAGGTAGGTGAGGACGGCTCCGATCTCGGTGTTGCCGAGGGTCGCGAGTGGCGGCATCTCAGGCTGGATTTCAGGCACGGTGTAATGTTTGCCGCTCACGGTGATCGGGCCGGAAAGCCCGTGGAGGAGAACCCGGACGAGTCGTTCTTCATTGCCGAGCACCCAATCGGATCCGGCGAGAGGAGGGGCGAGCAGTGGCGTGCCGCTCCCGTCGGCGGCATGACAGGCGACGCAGGAAGTGAGATAAATCTGACGACCTTTCACGAAAAGTTTGTGCTCACTTTTCGTCAGCGATCGCACTGGGGACTCGGGGGGTGGCTCCGGGGTGTGCCCTGGCCAGGCGAAGAGCGGGAGGAGCAGGGGGTGACGGTCGATGCCCCCGGGCGCGGTGGTGAGCGCGATGGGTTCTTTGACCAACCGGGGTTCGATCATCTTGATGCCGGCGAGGAGAGCTTCGTGTCTCCAGTCCGCAGACGGTTCGTCGAGAAGGGCGAGGATCGTGGCGGCATCGACTGGATCCCCTCCATGCAACGCGGCCTGACTCATCGCTTCGACAAGAAAGGCAGCGCCGAAACCGGGGTTGGAGACTTTGCCTAGTTGTGACCAGCTCGCGTCGAGGAATCTCGCTTCGCGTTGATCGAGGCTACTGATTGCGGCGTCGCGGAAGAGAGGGTCGGTGATTCTCGGGAGGAGAAGTTTTGTCAGGAGTGAAAATCGATTCTCCTGCGGAATCTGTAGGTCTCCGAGAGTGATGATCGTTTGCAGGGCGACGCTTTCCTCCGGGTTGGAAAGAGACAGGGCGAGAAAATGATTCGAAAGCTCAAGATCGGGGAAGCGTTATGAAGGTGGAAATTTGCTGGTGCATCGCCTCTTAGATAGCGAGTGAGGAGGGAAATTTGCGGGAATTCTAACGAAATGTTCCTGAAAGCGGCAAGTTTCACGGTTGAGCGCTATGTGTAGTTGTTCTGAGTGCGTTTTTTGTGTTCTCTCAATGAATCCCCTTATGAATTGTTTTGGTCGCTTCCTTGTCCTCGTTTTTCTTTTCCTCTCCGGTCCCGGCATCAGTGCCGAAAAGCCGAACATCCTTCTCATCGTCGCGGACGATCTCGGGTTCAGTGACCTCGGTTGCTACGGGGGAGAAATTGAGACGCCGGTGTTGGATGCGCTCGCTGCGGACGGGGTGAGGTTGACGCAGTTTTATAACACGGGGCGTTGCTGTCCTTCGCGGGCATCGATCCTGACAGGGCAATATCCTCACCGGGTTGGGCTCGGCCACATGACGCAGGATATCGGGCATCCCGGTTTTCGCGGGAGCGTTTCTGAGGATGCGCTAACGATTGCTCAGGTGTTGGCCCCGGCGGGCTACCGATCCTTCATTTCGGGGAAATGGCATCTCGGGACGGATGATCCGACGCAGCATGGATTTGAAGAATTCTACGGCACGCTCACGAGTGCGAAGCGTTTCTTTGATCCGACCCATCTTTTCCGGATGCCGGAGGGACGCGAGGCACGTCAGTATCCAGAGGGCGAATTTTACGCGACCGATGCAGTGACGGATCATGCGATCGACTTTCTGAATCTGGCGCGGGAAACGCCGGAGCAGCCCTGGCTTTTATACCTTGCCTATCACGCGCCGCATTTTCCGCTTCATGCGCCGAAGGAGGAGATCGAGAAGTATTCCGACCGCTATGCGGAAGGCTGGGATGCGCTTCGCGAAGAGCGTCTCGCGCGGATGATTCAACTGGGTTTGGTCTCTGACACAACCCTGTTAAGTCCTCGCTCGGACTACTGGAATTACGGGGAAACCGGGACGGGGACGAATCCTGCCTGGGCTGATTTATCGAAGGAGCGACAGCTCGATCTCGCGCGGCGCATGGCGATTTACGCGGCGATGGTGGATCGCATGGATCAGCAGATCGGGCGGCTCGTTGCGGATCTGAAAGCGAAGGGCGAATTCGAAAATACGGTGATCTTTTTCACTTCGGACAACGGGGCCTGTGCGGAGTGGGATCCCCGCGGGTTTGATGTGAAGTCGAGTAACCAAAACATTCTCCACACGGGGGAGGCGCTGGAGAAAATGGGAGGACCGGACTCGTATCACAGCGTGGGATCAGGATGGGCGAATGCGGCGAATACGCCGTGGCGCTTGTATAAACATTTCAATCACGAGGGTGGGATCGCGTCGCCCTGCATCGTGCATTGGCCGGCGGGGCCGCTGGATGAGCTGGCGGGGACGATTTCTGCGAAGCCGATGCACATCATCGATTTTCTCCCGACGGCGCTGGAGTTGGCGGGGCTGGGTGAAGAAGCGGCGGGCGCGATGAAGCCGGTCGGCGACGATATCATCGAACAACTCGCGGCGGAAACTGCCGAGCGGGTTCTTTTTTTTGAACACGAAGGGCATCGCGCCGTCCGGGCCGGAAAGTGGAAGCTCGTCGCGCTCGACGGGGAGGCGTGGGAGCTCTACGATTTCACGACGGATCGGAGCGAGCTGAATGATCTCGCGGCGGCGAAACCCGAGGTCGTTGCTGAGCTATCCGCGAAATGGGATGAGTGGGGGGCGGCGAACAATGTCACGCCGCTGCCGGAAGATTTGGAAGTGGAGTATTTGAAGGTGGATTGAGCGGGCGTGTTCTCTCGTTTCCGCCTTGACCTCGGAAGCCAAGGGTGGCCTCATGCTTCAATGATGAAACGTGCCTACTTTTTCCTTTTCTTCGGTGCCTGCTTTCTCACGGTGCCGACTGCTTTCGGCCAAACTGACGCAGAAAAGGCGGCGATCATTGCGGCGGTCGGTGATCAGGCGGGGAATGCGTTGCTCTCGACGCACGACGCGGTGAATCAGCTTCCGACGATTCGAGCGGGCGGGGTTTTTCCGGAAACGGAAGTGATGGAACTGGCGACGAGCTATCGGGAGTCGTCGGAGCTGGTGCTGCGTCTCGTCAGTCAGCAGTCGGCAACTCCAGCGCAGGCGCGCATCGCGGAAGGCACGGCGCTGCTCATTGAGCAGGCGAAGGCGATGGAGAAAATCATCCACGAAAAGACGATGGAGATTCCGGCGGACTATCTCGCGCTTCAGGCCAAGACGACGGCGACGATTTTCGGACAAGCGGTTCCTGCGTCGAAACCGATGGGAGGAGAGGACGAAGCGGCGGAGGTGAAAGCGATCGCTGACAAGCTGCGCGGCGGGATGGATCTCGCGCGGGAGTATGAGCCGACCGCCGAACAGATTGCCAAAATCACGGCGACGCCGGAGGCGGCGGAAAAGCTGAGCGCCTGGGCGGTCGGGGTCTACGCAAGCATTCCTCCGAACGCTTCGACCGCGAAAGAGGGCCAAACCGAGACGCTCGTGCGGGGGCCTGATTTGGCAGAGCTTCCCGGTGGCTATGGTGGAGTTCGGGATCAGTTCGCGGAAGGCGTTGCGATCTACGGTTTCAAATATGTCGTTCCCGGCGAAACCATCGGAATGGCCTTCGACGGGCTTTTCAAAGTGGACGGGAAATGGATTTTCATCCCGAAAGCGTGGCGGGCGTTTCCGGCACCGTGAGAGAAGTTTTTCAATTCACCTGATTCCGAAGCGGTTCGCCCCGCAATCCGCGGAGGACTTCCTGAGCGCCTTTGGTGCGGAATTCTGCGGCTCCTTCCTCGCAATGGAAAGCGGAGTGAGGATTGAGAATAAGTCGGTCGTGCGCAGGATGATCCGGATTCCGCCACGCGGTGAGAACGGCAGAGTCGGCGGGTGGTGGCTCCTGCTCGAGGACATCGATACCGGCTCCGGCGAGATGACCCTCGGCGAGCGCATCGACGACGGCAGCGGTATCAACGACTCCGCCGCGCGCGGTGTTGATGAGAAACGCTCCCGGCTTCATCTGCGAAATTTCGGCGGCTCCGATCAGCCCTCTCGTTTCCTCCGTGAGCGGGCAATGCAGGCTCGCGACGAAAGCTTCGCCCAACAATTCTGCGAGCGAATCGACACGGCGAATCCCGAGCGCTTTGTCCACTCCGTCGGGGAGATAGGGATCGTAAAAAACGACGTCGAACCCGAAGGCTTTGGCACGCAGCGCGGCGGCGGTTCCGATGCGTCCGCAGCCGATGATTCCAAAAACGCGACCGCGGAGGCGATGGATCGGCTTGCCCTGATCGACGTTCCAGTGACCGAGTCCGCGACGGAGGCGGCTGTTGAGAAAGTGCGAGCCTCGCGTGAGGGAGAGCGCCATCGCGAGAGCGGAGTCGGCGACTTCTTCGGTGCCGTAGTCGGGAACGTTGCAGACGGGAATGCCGTGTTCGCGGGCGGCGTCGAGATCAACGCCGTCATAGCCGACACCGGGGCGGACGATGATTTTACACTTTTCGAGCCGCTCGATGCTCGCCCGCGTGAAGCGGAAGTAGTGATAGACCATGATCGCATCGGCGTCCTCGATCTGACCGGTGAGATCGGCTTCGGTCATCGCATTGAGGGCCGTGATTTGGGCGTGCCCGTCGAGAATTCTCCGCTCGTGATCGAGTGGCTCGTCGATGAAATCAGTGATGACGACTTTGGGTAGTTGGTTCATGGCGAGGCCGGTCTCTTCTTCTTCATCTTAATCTTCTTCTTACTCTCGACCATTCAAATGGAGATTAAGGAGAAGATGGAATCCCGGCGAAGCTTCGTTGGAGGGTGAAATCTTATTCCGGTGTTCATCCCGACCGGTCATGTTAGGGTGAGACGAAATGAGAGGTGGGAAGATTATTTTAACGGCGGGGTTCGTTCTCCTGGCGGGCTTGCTCTCGTCTTGTTCGATGGTGCCGGCGAAGTTGGAGCGGTCCCATGCGCTCGGGCAGCGGGGATGTCCCTTTGCTCAGGAATCCCTCCATTCACTTCTCGAACTTTCTCTTGTGACGCCGAATGAAGGCGAGTCCGCCCATGCGCTCGGGCATGTCGTCGAGGAATGGCGAGCGGAGTTCGGGGAGGCGAGCAGCGGCATCGTCGAGCCGGGGAAGGATTCAGCGGGGTCGACGCGGTTTCAGGTCCGCTTTATTGCGAATGGCCGGGCCAAGTTTCTCCCTGCGTATTTTGACGAGATCAGTCCGGCGGTGGATTTTAAAGTGAAGAAGCTGGAGCGATTCACGAAGGAAGGCGTCGGGGCACCGCTCAAGGCGCTGCGCGAAAACCTCGGGCGGGAGGCAATCGAAGTGCATTACCCTCCGGAGGCGATCACGCGTGAGATTACGGCGGTGATTCATTCGCGGGGAAAGCGGGGTGGGTTTCATCATCTTGAGATCGAGATGCTATGCACGCTTTCCCATGAGAATGTCGTCGTCGGAGGGCGGAGGAAAGAGTTGGCGGCGGATTATTCGGTGGCGCTGGCAGGCTTGTTGGAGCGGGCGAAAAATCTGAGCCGCTCGGAAGTGGGCGATCTCTTAACGAACCGACCGAATCGCGACCCGAAGCTCTATCTCATGGAGCCGTATGACCCGGGCAAGGAGCATCTCATCATGATTCATGGCCTCCTCGACTCGCCGCTCGCGTGGTCGGCACTGACCAATGAGCTGCGCTCGGATCCGGAGATCCGCCGTCGCTACCAAATCTGGCACTACCTTTATAACACCTCGGCTCCTGCTTTGTATTCCGGTCGAATTTTGAGAACTCAATACCGCGAGATGCAGCGGGAATTTGACCCGGGACTGAATGATCGGGCCTCGCAAAAGACGACGCTCCTGACTCACAGCATGGGTGGGCTTGTCGCGCGAGGGCTCATTACCGATCCGGGAATGGCGTTTTGGGATGCCGGTTTTACGAGGCCGCTTTCTTCGTTGACCCTGAGCACAGAAGACCGGGCGGCGCTGGTGGATGCTTTCATGTGGAAGCCGGAGCCGAGCGTGAAGCGGGTCATTTTCATTGCGGTGCCGCATCGGGGGAGCGAATACGCGGACAATGCCGTCGGGCGGCTCGGGCAGGCGCTCGTGAAGCCACCGAATAAGTTCCGCGCATTCTATGAACGCGTTTCCTCAGCGAATCCGGGGGCTTTCACGGACGCTTATGCGGACCTGGGGGAGGGACGGCTCGATAGCGTCGGGGCGCTCTCGCCGGAGCAGCCGACGCTGAAAATTCTCGCGGATTTGCCGCTTGGGTATGGACCGAGGATTCACAGCATCATCGGTGACCGGGGGAAAGAAGGGCCGCTTGAAGAGAGTTCGGACGGGATTGTGCCTTATTGGAGCAGTCATTTGAGCGAGGCGGAAACGGAAGCGATCGTTCCGGCGGGGCACGCCATGCTGAGCGAGCCGGAGGTGATCGAAGAGGCACGGCGGCTTTTGAAAATGCGTTGACCGGCGCCGGGACCCCGTCCTCACCGTGAAAGCAGGAATTAAAATGGCGATGAAGGGAGAAAAGAGAACGCTTTCGGCGGAGGCGGTTCGCGAGAGTTTGCGGGCGCTTTCGAATCGGGAAAAGGCTGAGTTTTTCCCCCGTTTCTTTAAAAGTGATCCGGAGAATCCAGATGAGGGCGATTTGTTTCTTGGCGTGACCGTTCCTTTGCAGCGCAACGTCGCCTCAGAATTTCGGGATCTTCCTCTGGAGGAAGTGGAAAAGCTGCTCGCCGACACGACCCATGAGTTTCGATTGACCGCGTTGATCATCCTCGTGAAACGGTTCGAGAGGTCACGGGATGAGAGAGAAAGGACGCAACTGAAAGATTTCTACCTCGCTCATCTCGACGCGGTGAATTATTGGGATCTGGTTGATGTCTCCGCGCACAAGATCCTCGGCGAATGGCTCGTGGCTCGCCCGCTTGTGGAGCGTCGCGCGACCCTTGAATTGCTCGCGGAGTCGGCGGATTGGTGGCGGCAGCGGGTGGCGGTGGTTGCTTGTTTTCCCCTGATCCGGCGTTCCGAATTTTCCGAAATTCTCTGGCTGGCGGAGAGTTTTATGGAGCATCCCCATGACCTCATTCAGAAGGCACTGGGCTGGATGCTGCGAGAGGCGGGGAAACGGGATCTCGAACTGCTTCGCGTTTTTTTGCAGGAGCATGCCGGGGTGATGCCACGTGTCATGTTGCGTTATTCGATTGAAAAGCTGGATCGCAGCGAGCGGACGCGGTGGTTGGGGATGAAATCGGGGTGAGATCGGGGTGAGATCGCGACATCCGACGGGCTGTTCCGTGAGGCTTCTTTATGGCGATGCGGGGTCCAAAAACAGTTTGATTGGCCCCCGGTTTCTCTCTACCTTCGCTCCCCTCTCGGAAAACCCGGAAAATTTCATGCTGACCCAAATTAGACACATTCAAAAAGGCGTCCTCATCGTGGTGACGATCATCATTGTTATCGCTTTCGCAGCGTGGGGGGATTTCAGCTCGGAGCCGGGCGTGGGTCAGCAGGACTGCGTCGTTAAAGTTTACAATCGCTGCTACCGAGGGAAAGAGGTTCAGAAATTGGCCACTTCCTATGATGTCGCAATGCAGCTTGGGATGTATGACTTCGCGGTTGTGCTCTTTGGCGAGAATCGCATGGATGAGGACCGGACGAATTTCGTGCTTCGACTCGTGATCCTCCGGCAGGAGGCTGAAAAGCTCGGCGTCGTTCCCACTGCCGAAGAGATTAAGGAAGCGATTCCATCTCTCCCGATCTTCCAGCAGCCGTGGGTGAATGCGGACTACGTTGAGAATAGAATTCTCGGACCAAACGGTTTTACAGATGGTGACTTGGCGCAGCTGGTGAAGGATTACCTTTCCTTCCAGAAGTTGCAGGAGCTGGTTGGATCAGGCGTTGCCGCGGTCTCCAGCGAGACTGACCTCCGCTACACGAAGGGGAATCAGCGTTACACCGCCTCGCTCATCAAATTTGATCGGAGCGATTTTTCGAAGGATCTCAAGATCACCGACGAACAGGTCAAAAACTACTTCGACGAGAATGCCGGGGATTTGAACTCTGATCCGAAGCGCAGCTTTGATTACGTGAAATTTACGCCGGTGGCCCTCGCCGAAGACGCGACCAACGAAGCAAAGGCGAAAGCGGAACTGGCTTTTGCCAACGCGGTGAACCGGGCGTATTCCGATCTTGCTGACGAGGAAGCTGACTTTATCGAAGTCGCGAAGCAATATGTCGGGAAGAAAGCTGATTTCACGATGGAGTCCGGAAAGTTCGATGCCTTCGCGGCACCGAGTCCTCCCGAAGCGCTTAAGGACCTTGAGAGCACGGTTGCGATTCTCTTTTCAGAGGCGCTTCAGCTTGATGATGTCACGGTGCCGGTCTCGACCGGAGACGGTGGTTACTATGTGTTCCACTACGATGAACTCGTCGAGCCGCGTCCTTTGACGCTTGAAGAAGCGACTCCGGCGATCAAGATTGCGCTGGTGGCAATGGAGTCAAACAGCGCTGTGAACGATGCGGCGAGCGCCGCGCGTGCGACGCTGGTGGAAGCTCTCGAAGCCGGGAAGCCTTTTGCTGCTGCCGCAAAACAGGCCGGTCTTAAGCCGGTAGCCCTCCCCAATTTTTCCGAGAGTGAGCCGCCTGCAGACATCCCTGAGGCTGGATTGATCGTCGCAAATGCCCAGGAAATCGGGGAGAAAGAAGTTTCGACGGTGATTGAGCGCCCCGGAGGGGAAGGCTTCATGCTGGTGTATGTCGACAAAATTGAGATCTACAAGGATGAGGAAGAGGAGAACGCGAAACGTTCCATCACGGCTTCTACGGAAACAGGCCTGAAGCGCCTTCTTTTCTCAGCCTGGTTCAATCAGCGGGCGGCTAAATCTCAGTCGCTTCGCTAATCTTTCCGGTTTTGAGTGATTCTCTCGACGATCTTTTTGACGATGCCAATGGCGACCTCGCGGTTGGGGATCTTGAGAGTGCCGTCGTGAAGTATCAGCAATGCGTTGATCTCGACCCCGATTTTTTTGATGGGTGGCACGCTTTGGCGATGGCTCTCATGAAAACGGATCGGATCAAAGAAGCGATCGGGGCGGGGTTGAAAGCGACAACGTTGAAGCCCAATGACCTCCTTGCGTGGACCGCACTTTCGCAGATGTATGTGCAGGATCAGCAGATCGGGGAAGCGGAGGATGCCAAAGGCAAGGCGCGGATCCTTTCTCTTGGCGGGAAAGTGGATCGAAACGCGGAGTAAGTCCCCGTTGGTGAATCGAGGAGGCACATGCCCGGTCGGCATGGCGAAGGCGCGGGAGATACGTTCCAACCCGTTTCAGGTGCCTGGCAGCGGCGTGCGTCCGGTGCGCAGAATGTGCTCACTCCTACCGCACGCGACTTCTTTTCCACCTTCCGCAGATCGCTGACAGGGTCGCACCTCATTCGCAGATCTGAAGGGGCGTTCTCAAAGGTGCCATTCAAGAGTTGGAGAGTGGTGAATCGGAATTGAAGCGAGTTTTTCCAAGGTCGGAAAACAGCCCGATTTCTTCCATCTCCCTCATTTCAAGTGGGTTAGCGGGCGGTTTCGACACGGCTTGGGCACGCCGGGAGCCCTGATGAAACGGGCGTTAGAGGACAAAATTAGAAAAATCCGTCATTTTTCACAAATTGGCACGCAAGGTGCTTAATAGGCTCTCAACCTGTGAGCAGTGGCCTAATCCTTAGACGCTTGTGAACTAACCAAAAGAAATATGAAGTATACATTCAACCTGAAACTAATGTTGTTGGCAGCCTGTCTGGTGGTGCCATTGATGTCCGGTAACTTGATTGGTCAGGAAGCGGCAGAAGCCGAGCCCGGTCCAGTTGATGATTATCTCGAAATGGTCGACGCGGCCGGTGCAGAATATGCGCCTGCCTTCGACTTCTTCACCACCTCCATGCTCTGGACGGTGATCGCGGCAGCAATGGTGTTCATCATGCACCTCGGCTTCGCCACGCTCGAAGTCGGCCTGACTCAATCGAAGAACACGGTGAACATTCTGTTTAAAAACAGTTTCATCATCGCGATCGGCCTGATCACTTATGCCTTGATCGGCTTCAACACCCACTATCCGGGAGACTTCAACGGATGGATTTCCTTCGGGGCACCGATTGGTGACCTGAATGCCGACGGCGGCGACGGATGGGGCTATGGCGGTCTTGGACTTGCCATGACCGGTTATGGTGACTTTATTTTCCAGGCAATGTTTGCTGCGACCGCAGCTACCATCGTTTCGGGTGCTGTCGCAGAGCGCGTCAAGCTCCCTGCCTTCATGATCTTCGCCGTTCTCCTTGTGGGAATCGCTTACCCTGTCGTCGGTTCATGGCACTGGGGTGGTGGTTGGATGGGTGGCCTCAATGGTGAGGCTGGCTTCAAAGACTTCGCAGGATCTGCTGTCGTCCACGCCTTCGGTGGTTTCGCGGCGCTCGCTTGTGTTACCCTTCTCGGAGCACGTAAGGGCAAATACACGAAGGATGGCATCAAGCCAATCCTCGGTCACAGCATGCCACTCGCCGCTGTGGGTGTATTCCTCCTCTTCTTCGGTTGGTTCGGATTCAACGGTGGATCTGTCCTCTCGGCTGCTCCCGGGCCTCTCGGACTTGTCTTCACGACAACTGCCCTTGCTGCCTCTGCTGGTGCGATCGGAGCGATCTTCACTGCATGGATCGTGCTCAAGAAGCCTGATCTGTCCATGACTCTGAACGGATTCCTTGCCGGCCTCGTCGGTATCACTGCTAACGCTGATATCGTCTCCGCTACCGGAGCCATGATCATTGGTCTCATCGCCGGTATCATCGTGGTGTTCTCCGTCATCATGTTCGACAAGATCAAGATCGACGATCCAGTCGGTGCGATCTCCGTTCACGGTGTCTGCGGTATCTGGGGTATCCTTGCCTGTGCACTCTTCGACACGACTGATTCTGGTTTCACCATTGGTGGCCAGCTCCTCGGTGTCTTCGCAGTCGCCGGCGCAGCCTTCGCCTTCTCCTTCGTGGTCTTCCTTATCCTTAAGGTCACCATCGGAATTCGCGTGAGCGAGGAAGAAGAAGCTGAAGGACTTGATATTGCTGAGCACGGCGCGCCTGCTTACAACATCCAGTAATCCAAATAATTTAAAAGTTTCTTAGTGAGACCAGTGAGAGCGGTGAGGTGAAAACCTCACCGCTCTTTTCTTGTACGCAGATGAAGGATAAATCGGTAATTGGAGCGGTTGCGGCGCCAATTTCATTCACACAAGGAGGCTTTCTGCGCTCGACAGGAGACAGGCGGAATCCTATAATCTACCCGTGCAAGAATTCGCTTATATCCACGACGAGAACAACGTTCCGGAAACGCTCATGGAGGTTCCTTTTTTGGAGGCCTTCTCGAAAGATCACCTCGATCAGGTTCTCCATGCTTCGGCGTTCATTGAATGCGATCCGGGAGATGTGATCATCGCGGAAGGCGATGAGGCATCGCGGATCTTTATCCTCCTCGCCGGGGAGGTGGCGGTCGTCAAAGGCGGGGACCAACTCGTGACGATGAATCAGACAGGGGATATCTTTGGAGAGCTCGCCGCCCTCGATCATGAAGTGAGATCGGCGTCAATCGTTGCCGTTCAGGAATCCTTTTGTCTCGCGGTTGACCAGAAATTTCTCGAGCACGTCATGCCGAAGAAAGAGAACGCTCCGTTTTACGCAGCGCTTTATGAATTCATCGCCAAGCTGACGACAAAGCGCCTCAAGGCAACTTCTGCCTACCTCGCGACGATTGACATGGAGTTGAGGAAGCTGAAGAATAAGTAGGCGGGTCCACAGCGGCGCAAAGGTTGCCGCGACCTTTCCCGGTAGCGGGAAGTCGTCGGATTTTCGGACATAGCCTCTCCGCAAAGGAAGGGATTCGAGTGAGGGCTTCAGCCCTTCTCAGCGCGCCGGAATTCTTCGCCAAGCCCTGAAGGTCTCCCTCCAAAGGCATTGCTTAACCCTTTTTCGATTTCTTCTCGGGCTTTTGCTCGACGTGGCCGGCGTTGAAGAGGAATTTCAAATCGTCCATCTCCAGGTTCCGCGTGAATCCTTCTTCACCGAGGACGCCAGTCATCATGGCGCTCTTCTGCTGCTGAAGGATGCGGATCTTCTCTTCGACACTGTCGCGCATGAGGAGGCGATAGGCGTTCACCTTGCTCTCCTGGCCAATACGGTGGCATCGGTCAATCGCCTGATTTTCCACGGCAGGGTTCCACCATGGATCGTAAAGGATAACGTAGCTGGCTGAGGTGAGGTTCAAGCCGCTACCGCCCGCTTTCAGCGAAAGGAGAAAAACCTTCGGATCTTTGCTCTCCTGGAAATCGCTGATGACTTCGTGACGGTTTTTCGTTTGTCCCGTCAGGTAGCTGATCGGACGATCGCGCTCTTCGAGCTCTTCTTTGATGATGTCGAGCATCGAAACAAACTGGCTGAAGACGAGGACCTTGTGGCCTTCTTCATGAAGCTGATCAAGGAGGTAGAAAAGCGCGTTCATTTTCGCGCTCTGCTCATACTTGTGCTTTGGATCGATAAGGCCGGGGTGACAGCAGATCTGTCGCAGTCTCATGAGCCCCTGCAGAATGACGAAGCTGTTCTTGCGAAGCGTGTCATCATTTTCAATGCCAAGGAGCACTTTCTGGATTCGCTCGAGTTCAGCCTGATACATCTTGTGCTGGACGTCTTCCATTTCGCTGAAGACGTCTTCCTCGATCTTGGGCGGCAGGTCGAGCGCGACTTCGCCTTTGGTCCGGCGCAGGAGGAAAGGTCGGAGGCGGGCCGTGAGGCGCGTCTGCGACTGCGTGTCTTTGCGACGGTCAAAGTGCTCACGGAAATACTTCCGATCACCAAGGATCCCCGGCATCGCAAAGCCCATGAGACTCCAGACATCGAGGAGTCGGTTCTCGATCGGTGTTCCGGTGAGAACCAAACGATTGTTGGAGTTGAGCGCCCGGGCGGACTTGGCCGCTTTGGAATCCGGGTTCTTAATTTGCTGCCCTTCATCGAGGATTGTGCTGAGCCATTTGATTGGCCTCAATTCGTCGGCACAGGTGCGAAGCTGGCTGTAGTTAACGACGAGAAGATCGACGTCTTTGCCAAGTCGTTCGACTTCGAGTTCGGACTTGTTGCGAAGCACTTGCACGCGAATTGCGGGGGCGGCTTTCTTCACTTCATCTCCCCAGACATCGAGCACTGATTTCGGGCAGACGACGAGGCTTGGCGGGCAATCTTCACCGGCCTGTTCTCTGAGCCAGAGGAGCCAGGTCAGGGATTGAATCGTTTTACCGAGACCCATGTCATCGGCGAGAATTCCGCCAAATCGATTCGTCGCGAGGTAGGCCAGGAAATGGAATCCTTCGACCTGGTAAGGGCGGAGATTGACGTTCAGGCCGGGAGGCACTTCGGGACGGACCTGCAGCTTGATGTTACTCGCGCGGTCGTTGATTTTTTCCCAGGCTTTCGCATCGAAAATTTCTTTCGCCATCGGCTCGGCGAGCTGGAGGGCGTGCATGCGGTGCACTTCTCCGGTGAGGTCAAAAGGATCGAGACCGATTCGGGAAACGGCGTCCTGCTGCGCCTCGTCGAGATTCATTTTCAGACGAAGCCAGCCACCGCGATCCATGCGGACAAATTGACCACGAGCCTGAACAAGGGCGCGAATCTCCTCCTGAGAAAGATCCATGCCTTCGACTTTCACCACGACCTTGAGATCAAACCAGTCGATCTCTTCGTTGACGACTTCAAAAGAGACTTGGGCCTCGACAGGGTCAGCTTCCAGCGTGGCGAGATCTCCATCCGCGATAATTTTGATTTCTTCTGGAAGTGACTCGATCCACTCGGCGTATTTGTCCGGGAAGTTTTTGGTCACCCGTGCGCGATAGCATCCGAGGTTTCCATCGAAAGTTGGCTGCATCGGCGAGATGAGCATGCCAACCCGCCGCTGCAGAGAACGATCGTAACGGTAAAGGACCTCCCCTCCGGAGTCAGGGCGACTCTTCACGTCCCAGCCCTCACGCCCGAGCTCTTCCTCGCGGCTTCCGTCGCTGTTCTTCGCGAGGATGTTCATGAGCATGTGTTCACTGCTCGCACCGGTGGCGCTGCCTGAGATGCTCAAATTAAAAATAATCTCAAGCGACTCCTCTTTGATCCGCTTGCTCAGATTCACCGGCACCTCAGATCCGAGACGGTGAAGAAAGGCAACTCCCGACTCGCTCTCGACGACGGAGGTTGGAATGACGACGCGCGGATCGATCAGGGTCTCGTTCTTCACCCAGTGCTCGGGACCGCGGAAGACGGTTTCGTCACTCATGTAGAGCGACTCGTCGCCGGGAAGAAGGCGGACGGTGTGGGAAACGTCACGGTCATCTCCGGTCACGAGCTGAAGCTCGTAATCTGCGGAGCCCATCGTGTCGGTGCGACAGATCCAGCGCAAAGGCAATTCACTGATGCGGAAAGGTTGTTCGTCAAGATTGACGATACGGCCTTCCAACTCCGGCTGGTGGAAGAGTCGGTTCAAAAAGCGGCAATTGTCGAGACGGTCGAGCGAGAGCCCGCCGTCGGAGTCGTCCTCGTGTGAGGCGGCGTAGAGAAATTTGCTCCAGAGAATCTCTGAGGCGGCTTCCATGCGAAGTCCACCGTTCGCATAGCGCTCCTGGAGATGCTCGTAGCCCTCGGAATCCGTGATACGCTCGAAATTTTCATCTGAGCTCTTTTTGATCATGAGGCGGGCCTCACGGGTGCTGATGCGCAGGCGGAACTCGATGTTTTCGACTCCGTCTTCGGCAGGGCGCTTTTCGAAAACTTCGACTTGGTAGCGCCATTCGCTCTCTTCGCGGCGGCGTTCCCACTCGGCCATGCGCTGGTGGGTCCACTCCCGATCTGTCACGATTTCGAGAAACTCCGGATACTCGAAATTTCCTTTTTCGAAGGCGTGCGCGAGGTAGTTCCAGAACTCAAGAATGTCGTTCGGGGGAGTCGGCCAGAGCGTGAGGGGATCAAATGAATCGACGGGCCAGCGCGGGTTGAGACGGACAAGGTCTGAGTCGAAGATCTCACGCTCAAGCTCAAAACGGCGGTAGCGACGCTCAAGTTTACCGAGGTATTCGTCCTCTTCCCCGGTGAGGGCGCGCCCGAGTTTGTCCTCGATGATTTCAGTGAGAGTGCGCTCTCCCACTTCGTTCGGTACTTCGGGAAGCTCACCTTTGCGGGCGATCTTCTCGAGCATCGTGGCGTAGAGCGAAGCTCGACCGGAGTCACTCTTCTCGTCTGCCTCGCCTTTCCATTCGTTGCCCTGGAGCTGGAGGCGCGTCCGGCAGGACCACTCTCTATCTTCAATCCTGCCCTGAATCAGCAGGTGATTCCCGAAAATCTGCGTGACAGCTCCCTCGTCATGGAGGCGTTGTCCCTCTTTCTTTTCATCTTCTGAAAAAGCATTAAGGAAATCGAGCGTCGCGCGGTCAACGTTCATAAGGAAGGAGGAAAAACAGGAGGCGTTAGAGAGGGTGGGAGTGCTTCCAAAAGAACCCGGCGCAAGGCCCGGCGGAAGTATTTAGATGAGATGAAAATCTGTTCCCCTGTCAAGAGGTCGAGACGAAAAATCCCGTAGGTCGTGAGACAACGGGATTGCGGAGAGGATGCTGTCGATGACGCATCAAACTCCAAAGTCCGGCTTCCGGAGAAGCCGTGAAGTGAAACTAGATGCGGCGATAATGCTGAAGCATCACCTGATCATTTAGCTTCAAGCTGGCTTCGAGGCTATCGACGACTGCCGGCTCAGCGATAAACTGAAACTGCACGTAGTAGCCATGCTTTTGTTTCGCATGATTTGGGTAGGCGAACTCACGACGACCGAGGCGGTCAATCTGCTCAAGAGATGCTCCCTTGGCCTCCAGTTCTTTCGTGATATTAGACACCATCTCGTCGATGCCTTCTTCCTGACCTTGCATCTTGAGGACGTAAACTCCTTCGTACTTTCGTTTCATGAAATGTTTCTTGGGGGATTGTCGATTGGGTAACCCTACCCGCTCTCCATAAAGTTCCGTCAGTTGTACTGATTCATTGCAGCGGACAAACCGGCGGAAAGCGCACAATTTACTCCATCTTCAGCAATGGCGAGGACTTTTTCCAATTCTCTTGCTTCTTCTGCCGAGAATTTGCCTAAAACATGATCAACCATGCCTCCCGGATGCCCGGCAGCACCGATTCCGAGCTTGAGTCGGGGGAATTCATTTGTCCCGAGATATTCGATGAGAGATTTGATGCCGTTGTGCCCACCAGCCGATCCATTCGCACGGAAGCGCATTTTCCCGATGGGGAGATCCACATCATCGTAAACGACAAGAATTTGATCAGGCTTAAGCTTGTAAAATTTGCACAGCCTCGCGACGGCGTTTCCGCTCAGATTCATGAAGGTGATGGGTTTCGCGAGGATTAAGGTGCCTCCGGCGCTCGCGGTCCTGGCCCGGAATTTCCGGTCCCGGCTCCATTTCAGGGAGCGATTGGCGGCGATCTGATCGACAAGGTCAAACCCGATATTGTGGCGCGTCCCATCATATTCAGGCCCCGGATTTCCAAGGCCGACGACGAGCCTGATCTGACCGTTTTCGGCAGGCATTTCCTCTTCGATTTGGGAGAATAGACGATCAAGCAGGCTCACGGCGAAACTTAACAGGGTCAGGTCCTTGATTCAACCCTAGGTCCTTGATTCAACCCTGTTGGGAGTGCCCTTGATCCGCAAATCGCGTGTCTTTTCGAGCTTGTCAGGCGCGTGGATTCGGCGTCTCCTTGCCCTGTGATGAGGATATATCTCGCCTTGCTTCTTTTTTCCCTGTCTCTCCCGATTCAGGCGCAGGACCGTGAGGTCGAGGCTGACTTACTGATTGTCGGAGCCACGGAATCCGGCTGGGCGGCCGCGATCATGGCGGTGCGGCTGGGAATAGAAAAAACGGTCATCGTTCATGACGGCGTCTGGTTTGGCGGGCAATTCACGGAGCAGGCGCTCGCTTGCGTCGATGAAAATAAAGGTGTCGGCAAAGTCGGCTGGGGGGTCGATTGGCATCCGATGAAGCGATCTTTCCACCGGAGCGGACTTTTTCGCGAAGTCATGGATCAGATCGAATGGGGGAATTCGGCGAAATACGGATCCCGCATGCCGGGGCGTCCCTATCATGGCCCGTCCACCTTTCAGCCGGCCGAGGCCGAGGCGATTTTTCGGAAAATCATCCAGCCCTACCTCGACTCGGGGAGGATCGAAGTGTTTTGGAATTATCTGCCCGAAGCGGCGCAGGTCGATGAAAGCGGGGCGCGACCGCGGCTCACGGGAATGAGTTTTTCTGATGCCGGAAAATCCCGTCCGAATCTGGCAGTCAAGGCGTCGCTCACGATTGATGCTTCGGATTGGGGCGAAGCGATCCAACTTTCGGGGACGGCCTACGAGGTCGGGCCGGATCCGTTTTCCCGTTACGGTGAACCCAGCGCGCCCATGGATCTTTCCGCTTTTTCGCGTAACGAAATGAACCCGATCACCTGGGCGATGATCGTTGAGGAGTCTGATGAACCTTCTCCCATCGCACAACCGCCCGGATTTGATGATCGATACTTCGCGCGAGCCACCAAGCTGAGCAGTGAGCATTTTAAGTCTCTGGAGTGGGATGAAAAGACAAGTCTGGGAACCATCCTCCACTGGCCGGACGAGGGAGAAGAATCGCCCCGTCAGCTCTCAGTCTACACGGTGCGACGGATTATCGATGGCCCTTCCAGTCCCGGGGAGAAGACGGCCATCCTCCTCGCCTACATGAACGGGCAGGACTATCCACTGACCCGACTGCCCGATCCCGTTGTGAGGGCGCTGGAGAAAACGGAGCCTGGAGCTTCAGAGAAAAACATCGTGGAAATGACGAGAGAGCAGCGTCAGATCATTTTTGACGACGCGAAAAATCATTCTCTGAAATTGTTCTATCACTTGCAGAATTTTGTTCATGAGGCAGCACCGGACAAAGCGAACTCCTTCCGGAATTTTAAACTCAGTGATCAGTTCGGAACGGCTGACGGACTCCCGCCGAAGCCCTACATTCGCGAGTCCCTGCGCCTCAAGGCGCTTTACATGATGCGGGAGCAGGACGGACGAAACCGCGATGGCGAAACGAAAACTTCGGCAAAAGAGCGCTTCAGCGAAGTGATGTATCCGGACGGTCTCTTTGCCTGGCAATTTCACTACGATTTTCATCGCACGGGTCGGACTTATCTGAAATCGGAAGGGGATAAGGGGCCATGGATCGACTGCGAAAAGCCGGGGCGAAACACTCATTATCTCAGCGACCGCTCCGTTTTTCCGGCTCGCAGTTTGATTCCTGTTGAAATGGATGGCCTCCTCGGCGCGCAGAAAAATCTGGGATACAGCAGCATGGTGAGCGCGGCGATTCGACTTCACGATCAATGCATCCACGTGGGGCAGGCGTCGGCGGCTCTTGCTGCGGTAGCCTTGAAGGAGAAAATCAATCCGCGTGAGATTCCGATGAACCGCGAATTGCTCGAGAAAGTCCGGCATCATCTTTGCGGAGGAAGTTGGGGGCGGCCGCTCCTCCTTTGGCCGTGGCGCGATCTTTCGACGGATCATGATGCTTTTGTCGCGATCAACCGACTTTCCGCGCTCGGCTGTCTTCCGATGGAGTCTGAGGCGGTCGATTTTCTGCCGGATGAGACGGCAACACCGGGTTGGAAGGAGGATGTCATCCGCCTCACGAGGCAGGAATTTCCCAGCGCGGTCTCGCTCAGTGTTCCTGAGGCGGTAACGCGGGGAGATTTCGCTCAGGCCTGGTGGAAAGCCCTTGGAAACGCGAACTTAACTGCGCGTCCCTTTCCTGAAGTCGCGAAGAATGATGCCGATGGAGACGGGATCCTGAATGCTGATGACGCGCTAATTTTCACTCCCAATGAAATGATCGTCTGGGGGATCCGTGCTCCTGTGCTCACTCCGGAAACGGACGGGCTCTGGCCAGAGGAGAGAACCGGACTCGAACGCCGCTTCGATTTTTCAGGCACAGGAAGCAGTGAAGCCGAGTGGGATCGTGGTGAGTTATGGAGCGAGGGGCGTGGTTTTGGGTGGAATACCGACATGACTCAGAACTTTCGGAGTCGCTCGGTTTACCCGGAGGTCTCTCGGGATTCTTTTCTCTTCACGCGGGAGGAATCGGTCTGGGAAGTCGCGGTGCAAAGTGGCGTCGATTACGAGGTGACCGTTTGCATCGGCGATGCCGGCCACGATCAGCCGGGGCAGTTTGTCGAGGTCGAGGGCGAAACTCTGATCGAAGATGTCGCGACGATTGCGGGTTCGTTCGTTGAAAAATCGATCATGGTGCAGGCGGGGGATGGCCGGATCTCGTTGAAGATCGGTCGGAGCGACAGTGGGAAAAACACCTGCCTCTGCTGGATTGTTTTGAAGCGGATGTGAGGGGCTGTGGTTCTGAGTGAGGCGACCCATGCGGTGTAGGGTAAATGGGATAAGCGGGCTGAAGGCTCGCCCGCACAAAGCCCAGTTGTTCACGGCTGGGTTTTCGCAATGCAAAAAAGCGGCCTGAAAGATCGCCCGCAGACCTCCGTTTTCGTTCGGTGAATACTTGCCGGGGAACTTTTGGCCCTAGAACTGTGGGCACTACCTGCGATCGACGGGTTGGGCAACCCGTCCTACTTTTTCGGGGAAATGGTCGCAAAGGCGGCGCTTCGAACAATAGGTTGCGCCGGTATGACGCGCAAAGGGGTAGCACAGAATCGTTTTCAGGGTTAGCCTGTGCGCCCTAAAATGAGTGAGATAGGACAGGTCGAAACTTTCTTTGAAATCATTGCCACGCCGGAGAAGCCGTTTGTGTTCCGCAGCGGCGCGTCGCTCGACCATGTTCAGGTCGCTTACGAGACTTACGGGACGCTGAATGAGGACGCTTCGAATGCCGTTTTACTTTTTCACGCCTTCTCGGGGAGTCAGCATGCGGCGGGGTTCAATCCTGCGGTGGTGGGCTGCGAATTCTGGACCCGCGAATGCGAACAGGGCTGGTGGAATTTATTCGTCGGCCCTGGGAAGGCTCTCGACACCGACCGGTATTTCATCATTTGTGCCAACTATCTCGGCGGCTGCTACGGCACGACCGGACCGTCCTCGATCAATCCGGAGACGGGGAAACGCTACGGCGCCGCCTTTCCGAATGTGACTGTGAACGACATGGTGCGCGGTCAGGCTTTGCTCCTTGATGCGCTTGGGATTGACCAGTTGCTCGCCGTGATCGGACCTTCGACCGGCGGCCTCGGCTGCGTGAGTTTTGCGACGCTTTTTCCGGAGAGAACCCGCCTCGTCATTCCGATTGCGACCGGGGTGAAAACGACGGTGCTCAACCGCATCATCCTCCTCGAGCAAATCCTTGCGATTGAGAATGACCCGAAGTTTCAAGCCGGGGAATACTATGAAACCGGGGTGCCGAAGACGGGATTGAGCCTCGCCCGCATGATCAGCCACAAGACCTTCGTCCATCTCAATGCGATCGAGCGCCGTGCGAGTAAGGACGTGATTCAGCCCGGGGACCGCTTTTCCTGGTATCAGGCGCACGACCATGTCGAGAGCTACATGCTGCATCAGGGGAAGAAATTCACGGACCGCTTCGATGCGAACACCTACCTTCGGATTTGTGAAATGTGGAGCCGCTACGATCCGGTGATCGAGGCTGAGGCGGCAAATCCTCTGGACCTGTTTGCGCGCTCCCGCGAGGCGGGGCATCAGTATCTCATTTTCAGCATCGACGAGGATTATTGCTTCTATCCGGAAGAGCAGGCCGCGCTCGTGCATCTCCTCAAGGAAGCCGACGTGCCCCATCTTTTTCTCACGGTTCATTCGGAAAAAGGGCACGATTCCTTTCTTCTCGAGCCTGAACTCTACACGCCGCACATCCAGGTGATGCTCCAAAACGCGATTGAGCAGGGAGCTTGACCGGCATAAAAAATCGCGACTCGCAGAGTCGCCGTTTGATTATCCGGAATCGTTGTCCTAGTCTCAGCGATTATGGTGAGACACAATGTTTATTTCTGGTTGGACGAATCGCTGACCACCAATCAGAGAGTCGAGTTCGAAGGTGGGCTGGCAGCGCTTGCTGCTATTGATGTCGTCAGCACCGGAAAATTTGGTAAGGCCGCAGGAACGCCGGAGCGGCCGGTCACTCATAACACGTTTGACTATGCACTCGTCCTTGAGTTCGAATCCGTCGAGAAGCACAACGCCTATCAAATTCATGATGAGCATCACGTCTTTGTTGACCAGTTCAGCTCGTGGTTTAAAGAGGTTCGGGTGTTCGACTCGCAATTTTAGCGATCACGCATTTTTCGCTTAGACATTTTCCGACTGACCCTCACAGTATTCTCCGTTACTGCTATGCACCTCGAAATTCAAAACTCTTCCAAAGAGACGCTCGACTACGAATTCCACGGCGATCCGTCGGATACCTCGTTGCTCTGCATCATCGGCCACGGCGTGACCGGGAATAAGGATCGTCCCTGGGCGCTGGGGCTGGCTACTGCCCTCGAAGAAGCAGGAGTCAACGCGCTTCGCTTTTCCTTTGCCGGGAACGGTGAATCCGAGGGTGATTTCGCGGCCTGCACGATTACCAAAGAGGTCAAAGATCTCAAGGCCATCGTCGATGCGGCTGATGACGAAGGCTATCACCGCGTCTGCTACATTGGTCACAGCATGGGCGGTGCCGTCGGTGTGCTTTCAGCGGTGAAAGACGAGCGGATTCAGCTTCTCGTTTCGCTTTCTGGAATGGTGCACACGAAAAAGTTTTGTGAAACTGAGTTTGGCGACCAAAAGCCGGGCAAAGGATTCATGTGGGACGACAAAGAGTGTCCACTTTCCCAGGCTTTCGTCGATGACATGGCGAAAATCGACAGTGTCATTGCGAAGACTGAGAAGATCGAAGTGCCATGGCTCATCCTTCATGGAGACGCCGACGATGTCGTTCCGGTCGATGAGGGTCGTGAGATCTACCGCGCCGCCTACGAGCCGAAAGATCTCGTGATTCTCGAAGGGGTCGATCACGTTTACAGCGGCGATGGGCTTGAAAAAATGACCACCGCAGTCGTCGGTTGGATCAAAGAGCATCATAGCTGAACCGGCACTCCGGCTGAGCCGGCACTCCGGCTGAACCGGCACTCCGGCTGAACCGGCACCCCGGTTGATCCGATTCTTACGGCATGGACATTCTTGGATTAGGAATGTCCCTTCTCGATACGATCCAAGTCGTGGATCATTTCCCTTCCGGGAGTGGTGTCACCGAAATTCGTGAGTCCGCCTCAATGGGCGGAGGCCCTGTTCCCACCGCTCTCTGCGCCGCTTCACGACTGGGTGCCAAAACAGCGATAATCGACCGGGTCGGTGATGACTGGCGTGGCGATCTCATTGCCCGCGACTACAAAAAATTCGGCGTTGATCTGACCTGGTTTTCTCAAGAGGCAGAACAGAGTTCCAGCCTGGGGATCGTCCTCGTGAGGAAATCCGATGGAGAGCGCCACCTCATTTTTCAGCAGGGAACTGCTAGTCCGTTGACTGGGGGCGAACTTTCTGCGGGAGCTCTCCAACAATGCAAAATCCTTCATCTCAATGGTCGCCACTGGCCTGCCTGTCTTGAGGCGGCGGCGATGGTTAAAAATGCGGGCGGACTGGTTTCTTTTGATGGCGGAGCAAACCGTTACGATCCGAAGTTCTCTGAACTCTTCCCGATGGTGGATATTCTCATCGTTGCCCGGGAGTTTGCAGCCATGCACTCCGAGTCGGATGATCTGGATGAGCAGATAGCTGCGCTGTCCCGCGATGGAGCAGGGATCGTGGGAATGACGCAGGGCATCAAAGGGAGTTGGTTTCGAACCGCGGAAGGCGAGACCTTTCATCAACCTGCGGTTGAAATGGAAAACGTCATCGACACGACCGGGTGCGGAGATGTCTTTCACGGTGCGTTTCTTTATGCCGTCACCGCAGGAGAGCGTTGGAGGCGGTGCGCCGCGATTGCGAGCGCTGCCGCTGCTCTGAGCGCAACCGCACTGGGCGGGAGGGGAAACTTACCCTCCCTTGACGAGGTCGCCGCCTGCGTCCCCAGGTAGATGGAAGCGTCGTCGCTACATCTTCAACTCCACAAACGCCTCCACCATCTGCTTTCCAAGGATGATACAGCCTTCGGGTTTCACATGAACGTCGGTCGCCGATTCGTAGGGCAAATCTTTGAGCGGGACGGTCTTCATCATGGGATCTGACTCGGCGACGGTATCCATCGCGGCATTGATGCCCCGGCTGCCCTCATCGAGGTGGCGGATGTGACCGGCAACGATGGGGAGGCCCGCGCCCAGATCAGTTCGAAAACGATGAAACAGATTCGTCAGATTTTTCTGATGCTCAGCGGAACTGCGTTTCACATCAGACTCGCCCTGATGCCAGAAAAGGCCATCCATTTTCCATTCGATCCCTTCCGCCTCGACCTGGAGGCGGACATCGGCGAGATAGCGGAGAAACGACCCGTAGATTCCGTCATTATTGGTGAGGCCGGCGGCGGGGTCGTCGCCCGGATACCAGTTCGCGAAGTCGCCGAGGCTCGATCCACAGACGCAGTATTGGATGAAGACGATGTCCTTCCCTGAATGCTCGCGTAAGGCTCCGGCCAGCCCCGAGCCGGAGGTCGAGGGGTGAAGTTTTTTGATCACGGTGAGATTCGCTTTTTCCGGACGACTCGCGCAGGCCATGCCAAAATAGAGAGTCGAATCGGCCTGCTCTCCTGCGATGCCTGCAATACTACTGAGCCGCCAACCGTTGGATTGTCCCGCGACGATGTAAATGTCCGTTGCTGAAGCCGCAGTTCCAAAGAGTGAAATTAGAAAAATCAGAGAGATTCGTCGCCGTGTCTTCATGGCTCGAAGGGTGCGGTTTCGAGCGGCTGAAGGCAAGGGATCTAGCTCATGCCTTAAATATTATAATTATTGAAATTACAATTATTTCGTCCTAAATTGAAGGGAATGAGTCAAATTCCTACCTTGGCGCAGACTTGGCGGGCCGGAAGCGGAGTCTCTGGGCTTTTGTTTTCTGCCGCCCATGCCCGTCCTGATGCTGTTTTTCTCGAAGACCGGCACGGAAGCGTTGTGACGTTTTCTGAAGCGGAGACTCAGGTTCGCGCTCTGGCAGGTTTTCTCACCCAATCTGGTGTGAAGCGAGGGGATCGAGTTGCTATTCACCTTCAAAATAGGGTCGAAGTCGCGATTGCTTTGTTCGCCGTGGCCCAGACTGGCGCTGCTTATGTGGTGCTGAACTCGCGCCTGAAACCGCGCGGTCTTGCGAAGATCCTGGATCAGGCGGAGCCGGCGGTAATCATTTTCGACGATTCCACCGCGCCTAATCTGGTAGGGATTGAGGGGATTCCAACTCGTGTAAAAGTTGGGGAACACGCTGAGGAGAACGTGATTCTCTGGTCGGAGGCGATCTCTCAGCCTCCGCTCGATGGCGAGTGGAAGGGCTTCGACGTCGATGCCGCCTGTCTCGTTTTCACTTCCGGTTCGACCGGAAATCCGCGTGGCGTAACGCTCTCCCACGACAACATCTGTTATGTCGTCGGGGCGATTCAACAACGCCTGCATTACCGCTCCGAGGACACGATCGGATGTTTTCTCCCTCTCGCCTTTGACTACGGGCTCTATCAGATCTTTTTGGCGGCCCAGTCAGGAGCCCGACTCTACATTGGCGATCCCGAGCAGGTTGGTCCAAGGCTTCCTCAGATCATGAAGAAAGCGGGGATCACGGTTCTGCCGGGCGTGCCCTCGGTTTACGCAGCGCTGATCGCGCTTGGTCGCCGCCGTCCTCTTGATCTTCCGGACCTCCGCGCGATCACGAACACCGGAGAGCGCCTCCCTTTGGCCTACATCGAAGAGCTTCAGGGCATGTTTCCCGGCCTCGATGTTTTTGTGATGTATGGGCTCACCGAGTGCAAGCGGGTCTCGATCATGACCCCGGCGGAACTCCTGACGCATCCGGATTCCGTCGGTCGCGCGCTCGCCGGCACCGAAGTGTATGCGGTAAATCCCGCCGGAAATCGCCTCGCGCCCGGCGAGGTGGGCGAACTCGTGGTAAGGGGTCGTCATGTTGCTCACGGCTACTGGAGAGCACCGGAGGAAACGGCGAAGCGGTTTAAGAAGCGATCCCCGGAATCAGCGGTGGAACTTTTCACCGGTGACTCCGGCTCGGTCGATGCGGAGGGGTTTCTCTATTTTTCAGCGAGGGCCGATGATCTTCTAAAGCATCGCGGCAATCGCATCAGCCCGGTCGAAATTGAAAACGAAGCCTGCA